>JBDHKE010000092.1:0-15023 GCA_039586555.1 Gemmatimonadota bacterium
ACGGAAGACGGAAAGCGCCGGCCGCCCTGCGGCGGCTGGCGCTCCAGACTTCGTACGCTACCGTCTCGGCTGGCGTCCACCCCGCTACGGGGATGTCACCTCGTAGCGGTAGCCGATGATGAGGGCGTCGCTCTGGAAATCCGCCAGGAACTGAACCGACTGTTCCGCTGGCGGAGCGTTTACCCGAACCTCCGTCGACCCCACTTCCGCTCCGTCCCTGTCGATGAAGTAGATCGTCATCGCGATGGGCGTCCCTGGCTCCAAGGAGTAGTTCGTCACGACCCCCGCGAGCCGAGCTCCCCCGGCGCTAGGCTGGAGCTCCGTGTCGACAACCTCGAACGGCAACGCCTCCCTTCGCTCCATCACCCGCACGGCTTCCTGAGGATCGCCCGCGCGGTTCCTCGCCTGGGCCAGGAGCAGGTACGCATTCTTGTTGTACGCATCGATCTCCACCAGACGCTGGGCTGCGGGCGTGAGCGCCTCGTACTGGTCCGAAAGGTAGAGCGTCTGTGCCAGATTGTACGCCGCGTCCCGGGAGGTGGGCATTCGTTCAGCGGCCATGCCGAAAGCCACTGCGGAGCGGGCGTACGTCTCGACCTTCTGGACGCTATCCTGA
The DNA here is from genome assembly GCA_039586555.1 of Gemmatimonadota bacterium. GTDB lineage: Bacteria > Gemmatimonadota > Gemmatimonadetes > Longimicrobiales > Gaopeijiaceae > JBDHKE01. The sequence goes on from JBDHKE010000092.1 coordinate 617, forward strand.
AGGGCCTCCGCCGCCTGGAACAGTCCGATTCCCGCGACGAAGTAGTCCCGTGGGCCGAGGTCCTCCCTGCCCAGGAGCTTGTCGTAGATGACGGACGCGGAATCCGTCATACCCGCACCCTGGAGCACGATGGCCATGTTGGTGAGAACGGTGATGTCGTCCGGATGGTCTTCCAGATAAGCGGAGTAGGCCTCCACCGCTTCCTCGTTCCGGCCGGCCTGCGCGAGCACCTGGGCCAGGTTGTAGGTGGCGAGCTCGACGTTCTCGGTCCACTGCACCTGGGTCGTGGAGTCCACTTCCGCATATTTGGGGCCCGTCATCAGATCCAGGGCCTGCTGGTAGGCATCCACCGACTTTTCGGGCTGATCCAGGCGTGAGTACAGTGAGCCCAGGTTGAGCATGGCCTCCGGGCGGCCCTGGTACACGGTGTGGGCGCGTTCGAATCCGGCCACCGCCGCCTCCAGATCAGCGGCGTTGAGGGGATCGATGGCGGCGTTGTACTCCTCCACCCAGAAGCCCTCTCGGAGGGCTTCGATCTCCACCTCGTAGCGGGGGTAGAGCTCCGCCGCCTTGATGAACATGCTGTCCGCGCCCTCGGCGTCTTTCAGTCCCAGGTAGGCCTGACCGGCCTGGAAGAAGGACTGCGGGTTCTCGGGCTCGGCCTCGATCCCGGCCATGCAGGATTGGAGTGCGTCCTGGTAACGCGCCTCCTGCTCCGAAGGCACGGCCGCGCCCTGGGCCTGGACCAGGAACAGCTGGGCGGTGCGGGTGTGCGTGTTGTCTCTGGGAGAAATACCCTCCTCGGACGGCGGGCCGCCAACTCCTCCGGAAGCACACGCAAGGGCTCCCAGGAGAGGAACCAGAGATAGGGCGGCTCCGGTTCGGAATCTCATCCCCTCATTCCTCCTATGTCGATTGGGCGAGAAGTCTCGTGAATGGATCGGTTCACAGACGCCGAAAGCTAGACGAACAGCCGATCCTCGTCAAACAGCCGCTTCGTTACGATGACGGCCTGAGTGTCCGTTCGATGCGGGCCATTACTTCGTCCTTCCCCAGGGCGAACATCATCTTTCCCAGGTCGGGTCCGGAGGGGGCTCCCGTCAGCGCCTTGCGGAGGGGATGAAACAGGGCTGGTCCCCGGACCCCGCAAGCCTTTCCCGCCTCTCGCACCGCGTCCTTCAGCTCCTCCTCCCTCCACTCATCGGTCGCTTCCAGACGCTGCTGGACCTCCGTCAGCACCCTGCGGGCTTCGGGGTCCTCCCTGACCTCCTTGTGGGCCTCGGCCAGCTGCGGTCCGGCGGGCTCCATGACGAGGGCCAGGCACTCGTTGATGTCGCTGAAGGCGGAGAGGCGGGTGCGGATGGCGGCCACCGCGGCTTCCAGAGCCTCGCCCTGGAACGGATACCGCCGCGAGTCCACCCACGGACCTACGGCCTGAACGACCTCGGGTAGTGTCATCTCCGCGATGTGCTGACTGGAGACCCACCGAAGCTTCTCGGGATCGAACACCGTGTCGCTGAGGCCCACCCGGTCCAGGCTGGTCCGGTCGATCAGCTCCTCCCCCGTGAGGATTTCGCGCTCGTCGGGAGACGACCAACCGAGGAGGGAAAGGTAGTTCACCACTCCCTGAGGGTGGTACCCGTACTCCCGGAGATCCGCGATGGCCGCGGCCCCCTCCCTCTTCGACAGCTTGCGCCGATCGGCGCCCAGGACCATCGGCAGATGGGCAAACACCGGTCTCGGGTGTGCCAACGCGTCGAACAGCACGGCCTGCTTGGGCGTGTTGGAGAGGTGCCCCACCCCCCGGATGACATGGGTGATCTCCATCTCGATGTCGTCAACGACCACGGCGAAGTTGTATGTTGGCCGGCCGTCGCTGCGGAGCAGGATGAAATCTCCGAACTCGTTGCCGAGAAACCGGATTTCCCCTCTGATATCATCCGATATCTCGATATCGCCAGAGGGCATGGCGAAGCGAATGGCGGGCGTTTCGCCCTGCTCCGTCAGTCTCGACCGATCCCCCGCCGACAGCTCCCGACAGCGCCCCGAATAGCGGTGCACCACTCCGCCGCTCATCACCTCCCGTTCGCTCTCCAGGTCGGCCTCGCTGCAGAAGCAGGGATACGCTTTCCCCTCGTCCACCAGCCGATGAGCCACCGCACGATACCGGTCCAGCCGCTCGCTCTGCCGATACGGTCCGTAGGGCCCTCCCCTGTCCGGGCCCTCGTCCCAATCGACGCCCAGCCAGCGCAGGTCCTCGTAGATCATGTCCTCCGCGCCGACCACATTGCGGTCGACGTCGGTGTCCTCCACGCGGATGACGAAGCTCCCCCCGTGACGACGGGTGAACAGCCAGTTGAAGATCGCCACGCGTACATTCCCCACGTGGAGCGAGCCCGTCGGGCTCGGGGCGAAACGTGTGCGAACGGTGCTCATGAACGGTCCTTTTCCGTCATCGGCGGCGGATGCGTCCCGAATGCATGGCGTGAAACCGCCGGCGGTCCTCAGCGCCCGAGGTAGGCAGCCACCCGCCCGGCGAGAACCTCGCTGAGCCCGGGGACCCGGGCGATTTCTTCCACCGAGGCCTCCCGGATCCGCTTGACCGAGCCGAAACGGGCCAGGAGCGCTTGCTGGCGGCTCGGCCCGATCCCGGGGATATCCGCGAGCTCGCTCCGGATCGTGCGCCGCTTCCGGAGCTTCCGATTATAGGTGACGGCGAAGCGGTGCGCCTCGTCGCGAATCCGCTGGAGAAGATGGAGGGCAGGATCGGCCCGGCCCAGTCTCAGGGGCCCGCCCCGACCGGGCACGAACACGTCCTCCTCCCGCTTCGCGAGGGCCACCAGCGATACGTCGCGAATGTCCAGATCGTCGAGGGCGCCCCGTGCGGCGCTCAGCTGCCCCTTGCCGCCGTCGATCACCACCAGCTCCGGAAGGGGCTCCTGGTTCGCCGCGCGTCGTCGAAAGTAGCGACGCACCCCCTCCTCCATGGACCGGTAGTCGTCGTTCCCCCACTCTCCCCGAATCCTCATCCTGCGGTATCCGGACTTCGCCGGCTCGCCGTTCTCGAAGGTGACCGCGCTGGCAACGGTCTCGGATCCTTGAGTGTGGGACACGTCGAAGCACACCATCAGGCGAGGGACCACCTTCAGATCCAGCCGTTCCTGGAGCTGGTACAGGATCTCGTCCGCTCGATCCGCGGCATACTCCATTTCCGTGACGCGGTCTTCCAGGAGGTGCCGCGCGTTGCTCTCCGCCAGCTCCACCAGACGTCGCTTCTCCCCTCGCTGAGGGACCTGCAGGCGCACCTTTCGGCCCGCGGACCCCGACAGGATTCGAGCCAGGAGCTCCCGATCCCCGAAATCACAGGGAAGGAGGACCTCCCGCGGCAGGTCCGTCTTCCCCACGTCTCCCTTCCCCAGGTAGAATCGAGCGGCGAACGCCGCAAGCAGGGTCTCCTGGCTCTCGTCCGAGATCCCCTCGAATCGCTGGCTTTCGCGCCCCAGCAGCGTGCCGTTCCGGATCCGCAGGACGACGGCGGTGGCCAGCTCTCCGTCCCGGGCCAGGCCCACGACGTCATGACTTCCTCCGCCGAACCGCTCCACACGCTGACCGCCGGCCAGGGAGTTGAGCCCCTCGAGGACGTCCCGGTGTCGGGCTGCGACCTCGAAATCGAGACGCTGCGCCGCCTCATGCATCTGCTCCGCCACCTCGGCCTGGACGCTCTCCACCTCCCCGCCCAGCACCCGCAGGATCTGCTGGATCATCTCCCCGTAGGACTCCTGGCTCTGCAGACCGACACACGGCGCCTGGCACCGACCGATGTGGTAGTCGAGACAGGGCCGGGCGGGAGCCTCGCGGGGCAGGTCGTAGCGGCAGGAGCGCACCGAGTAGAGTCGCTTCACCACCTGAAGCGCTTGCCGCAGGAGTCCCACGGAGGTGTACGGGCCGAGATACCGGCCGCCGTCGTTACGGAGGCGACGGGTCACGAAAACCCGGGGAAAGGGCTCCTGGACCGTGACCTTGATGTACGGATACCGCTTGTCGTCCCTGAGATTGATGTTGAAGGGAGGCTGGTGCCCCTTGATGAGATTGGACTCGAGAATGAGGGCCTCGGCCTCCGAGCCTACGACGATCGTCTCCACCGACGCGGCTCGGCGGGCGAGCTCCTGGGTCTTGATCGAGCGGAACCCCTCGTTCCGGAAGTAGCTGCGCACCCGAGACCGCAGGGAGCGGGCCTTGCCGATGTAGAGGATCTCTCCCTGGGCGCTCTTGAAGAGGTACACACCAGCACGTGTGGGAAGGCGCCCCAGCTCTTTCGCGTCAATCGCCACGGCTCAGGAATCGTCAGGTGCGGTCAGGCGGCGAGGCGGGTCGTCGGACGCGGACGCCCACCCCCAGGATCCACGTCGCGGCGAGGTATACTACCCCGAAGGGTATGAGCGTTCCCGCCGCCTCAGCGACCAAAACCACGGTGCGGGGCGCCATCAGGGGGACCGCCTCTCCCAATCGCTCCAGCGCGGGCCCCGCAGCGGGAAAGGCCAGATAGGCGGCCACGCCGGCGGCGGCCCCCAGCGAGCCGGCCAGGAGCATCCTGAGGACCCGCTCCACACCGGGGCCATGTCGTCCGATGTGCCCGCTCAGTCTCCGTCGGAGGAGCACGTACTCGATCCACGCGCCGCAGGACGCCCCCAGGGCGAGACCGGCCGCGCCGAAGCGGGCGTCCGCGATGCCGAACCGGTCCATCGGGAACATGAGCGTCGCACCCAGGACCAGAGAAGCCGCCACCCTCAAATACGCAATCCGGGCGGGCGTTCGGGTGTCCTGGAGGGCGTAAAAGGCGGACGAAAGGACCCTGGAGCTGGCAGAGGCCACGAGTCCCAGGGCGTAGGCGGCAAGCACTCCGTACGTGACCAGGATCTCCACTTCCTCGAAGGCGCCGGTCCCGTAGAGCGCGCCCACCACGGTGTCGCCGAGGAAGACGTAGGCAAGAGCGGACGGAATCACCAGGAAGGCCACCCTCCCCAGCGCCTCGGACACCCGGCCCACCAGGACGGCCGTGTCGCCTCCCCGCTGGCGGGACAGCTCCGGGAGCTCGGACGCCGCCACGGACATGCCGAACAGCGAGATGGGCAGCAGATACAGGGTCTGCGCGTACCCCAGAACCGCCAGTGCACCGGTGGTGAGCCACGCGGCCAGGGCCGCGTCCAGAAGCCCGCTCAGGTTCACGACCCCCCGGGCCGCCACCACCGGAATGAAGTTGCGGATGGCATCCCGCACACCGGCCACCTGCAGGCTCATCGACACGCGGAAATGCCGGAGCAGCGGAGCCACGAAGGGTAGCTGGACCGCCAGCTGGAGAACGCCGCCCACCAGCGCACCCCATGCCAGAGCCACGACCAGGTCCCGGCCCGCCACCGAGAGGTAGGCGCCCAGAGCCACCAGCGTGGTGATCATCGCCACGTTCCAGAGGACCGGAGCCGCGTAGGAGACGAAGAACCGGCGATGGCTGTTCAGGATGCCCAGAGCCCATGCGGAGAGGACGAGGATGCCCGTCATGGGGAAAAGGACGCGAACCAGCCCGGTGGTGAGCCGCTGCGCCTCGGCATCGAACCCGGCCAGGATCACCTTCACGAGAACCGGTGCGAGCAGCACCCCGAGAAAGGCCAGGAGGCCCGTCACCACCAGGAGGATGCCCAGGGCCGCACCCGCGAATCGCCCTGCTTCCTTCTCCCGCCCCTGGGCGAGGAACTCCGAGTAGATGGGAATCAACGAGGCGCTGAGCGTGCCCTCGCCCAGCAGGTTCTGAATCACGTTCGGGATCCGGAGCGCGGCCCTCCAGGCGTCCGCGTAGAGGGAGTTGCCGAAGTAGTGGGCGAAGACCCGCTCCCGGACGAGCCCCGTGATGCGGCTCAGCAGAATGCCCGCGGCCACCAGGGAGGCAGCGCGGGCTCCGGTGCGCGAGCTCGAGGGCATTGCCTCAGTCTTCGGATTCACCCGGGGGTAGAGCCTCGGTGGGAGGGCGCTCGGCGAGCAGCTTGTGTAGGAACTGGCTTTCCTCGTCCAATCGCGACACGTCCCCGGAGAGCCGCTCCAGCTCGCCCTCCAGATAGGCGATGCGCTTGGCGACCACGTCGTCGGGGTCCGAAAGGGACCGACGTTCGAGCCGACCCGCCAGGGCGCGGCCCAGTTGCGAATCGAGCACGATCGCCATAATGGGGATCAGCAGGACCAGGATGAAGATGATCTGCCAGAACATCGCCTAATTCTACCTTTTCTCGGCGCGCCGCTGCAACCGACCCCTCTCGTGCCCGCCCTGACCGACCCCTCCGCGTGGCGCGTCACCGGTCGTGGGGTCCCTCCTCCCTACGGATCGCGAGAGCGGATTTCTTCCCCGCCGCTCGGGAGCCAGGTCCCCCTTCCGCCTCACCCTTCAGTACCGAGATCCACGCGGAACCGGTCCAGCAGCGCGGGCAGGAGGGCCTCCCCGAAACGGGTCAGATAGTAGAACACGTTCAGTATTCGTTCCTGGGGCATTCCGTTCGGATAGAGATGCACCTGGGCCTTGGCCAGTTGGCTCAAGGCGATCTCGTTCTGGCGCTTCACTCCCTGCAAGATCTTGCGCTCGGCCTCCTCGAAGGCGGCGAAGGCGGCGTTGTGCGCGTGGGTGACGGGGCCCTTGAGCGTCGGGTCGACCTCGGATGCCGCCTTGAGCAGCTTCTTGCTCCCCTGCGCCAGGCCCCCGCGGATCTCGCCCAGAGCCTGGCGGACTTCCTTCGGCTCCTCGTGCCGCGCGAACTCGCTGGCCAGCTCGTGGAAGGGCCTGGACAGGTTCGGGATCTCCATCTCGAACTTGGAGATCACCTTGCGGATCTTGGGCTCCACCAGCGTGACCGAGAAACGGGGGTGGATCACGGGCATGCCCACTCCGTGGGCCTGGAAGATCCCGCTCATCTGCGCGTAGTAGGCGATTTCCCCTGGCCCCCCCACGTAGCTCAGCACCGGGAAGAGGGTGCCCTCGACCACCGGGCGGAGGAGGACGTTGGGGCTCAGATCCCCCGGATTTCTCTGGGCCTGCGCCAGGATCGATTCCTTGGTCAGCCGGTGTTCCGAGTGGCGGAGATGATATCCTCCGTCGTCCCGATAGAGCCGCTCGCGGCCCGCCGGCCCTTCGAGGAAGAGATTCACCCCGCCCGGGAGAATGGGAACCTGGACGTGGAATCCCGACTCCTCCAGCTCCTGAGCCCGCTCCTGCAGGAGCCTCTCGTGCGCCTCGGCCTCCTCCATCTCCCGCGACAGAGCCGGAAGAGAGGCCTCCTTCACGACGGGATCGTCCGCGTCCACGAAGAGCATGCCCAGAGGGCCGATGAGCGACTCCAACACGCTGGAGAAACCCGACGCCAGGGTGGAGCTCGCCCGGTACGATGCCCGGAGCAGATCCACGTAGGCGGCGCTGAAGTCCGTGTCGGGAAGGAGCTCGGCAAAGGCCTCCACCACCGCCGCGATCCCATCGCCCAGCGCGATCCGGTGGATGGGCCAGGCTGGCTCATCCTCGTCCCGGGGCGGCACCCGGATCTCCCGCAGCTCGTTCTCGCGATCCAGCACGAAGGTGTGGTCCACCTCCGCCCAGTCGTGGTCTTCCGAGGCGACCCAGAAGAGGGGAGCCACGGGTCGGTTCAGGGCGCTCTGGAGCTCCTGCGCCAGGCGGACGGTGGTGAGGGACTTGTAGAGGCTGTACAGCGGCCCCGTGAAGAGACCGGGCTGCTGGCCAGTGGTGACGAAGAAGCCGCCCTCGTCCACGAAGCGGGTGAGGTTCGCCCGAGCCGACTCCGTAGGAGCCCGGATCGCTTGCGCGGCCCTTTCGCGCCCCGCCCGGTCGAATCGCGCCTCCGTCTCCCGAACCCGCGCCTGGTAGGCTGACAGGTCCCGGAACGAGCCGCTGTAGAATCGGAGGGCGCTCGGGTCCCCCCTGACATAGGCCTGCACCAGGGGCGTGCTGCCGGGATAGGAAACCAGGATCTCGAGATTCAGGTCCGCAACTCCTTTCCGGGCCAGGTCGGCAACCCTCTCGCCGGCACCGAGGATAGCTTCACCCGCCGGACTTGGACAGGTTCCGGCCTTGACGCATCCAGCCGGGGGCAGAGCCCTTCGGGCAGCCGGCCGCGGGACCGGACCCCGTCACTCGCCCTTGTGATAGGGCTCGCCACGACGAATCGTCCCGGCACGGTACAGTTGCTCCAGGAGGACCAGTCGGGCGAGGTCGTGGGGCAGCGTGAAGGCGGAGAGAGAGAGCCTGAGCTCCGCGCGGTCCAGGAGCCTGTTGCTCAACCCGAAGGCGCCCCCAACAACGAAGACCACGTCACGACGGGCGGAAACCGCCAGGGCCTCCAGGTGCCGGGCGAGGTGCGTCGAGCCCCACTTCCGCCCCTGGCGAGTCAGGGCGATGACGTGGGCATCGGAGGGGAGCCTACCGAGGAGGCGGTCGCCTTCCGTTTCCAGCACCGCCGCGGGGTCCGGCGTCGCCCCGCGCAGTCCGGCGTCCACTTCCTCGATGCGAAGCTTCCAGTACCGCCCACACCGCTCCTGGAACTCCGACACCGGCGCCTCCAGGGCTCCCTTGACGCGGCCAACGGCGAGGATGGTGACCCTCACCAGCCCTCCTTCCCCTCGATCAGCCGCCCCAGGGACCGGCGCACGGTGTCCTTCCCCCTGGTGAGCCGCACCCTGAGGGGGAGGACGAGCGCTCCGTCCGGCTCGTCGAAGAGCGTGAAGAGCTTCACGGCGTCCTTCTCCGTGGTGACCAGATCCCGTCCCCGGGCCGCCTGCCGGATCTCCGCTACGTCCGCAGGCGAGTATTCGTGATGGTCGGGATAGGCCAGGAGCTCGGGCCGGCGACCCGTGATGCGCTCCACCAGCAAGGCGAAGCCCACGGGGTTGGCCACGCTCGCCACGGCCAGCAGGGGACCGGCGGGCGTCTCCCGGGCCTGGCCGGCCAGGTCCATCCACCCTCTCGGCTCGAGATGAGCGATGGCCGTCGGCAGCCCCGGCCAGGACGAGCGGAGCCGGGCCTCCATCTCCTCCGCCTCCTCCTGGCTGGCGGTCCGCCGGACGACCATGGCCAGATCCGCCCGGCGGACGGCCCCGGGGGGCTCCCGGTAAGGCCCACGTGGAAGGAGCCGGGGCCTGCGGGGAGCCTCCGCCGGAACGAGCACGATATCCAGATCCCGCGCCAGCGCCCGATGCTGGAATCCGTCGTCCAGCACCACCACCCCGGCCCCCCCGCGGGCCGCTTCCTCCGCCCCTTGCAGTCGGCGGGCGGCCACGACCACGGGGACGTCGGGATTCCAGCGCAGATGGAGGTCGATCTCGTCCCGGCCGTATCCTCGAACGAGGATGGCGGGTCGAGCGCCCATCTTCACCAGGCGCCGCGCGATCCACGCCGAGACGGGCGTCTTCCCCGCCCCACCCACCGTGAGGTTCCCGACGGATACCACCGGAACGGAACCCCTCCGGACCGGCAGCCAGCCTCGATCGTAGGCCCTGTTGCGCATGGCGACGACGGCGCGGAAGAGGAGCTCCGCCGGGACCGTGGTCCACGCCGCGAGGCCGCCAAGAAGGCCAGCCTCTCCCTCCCACCAGTCCCGCACCCATTGGTGTGTGCGCCGCCGCATGGCCTCAGCTCCCCGAGTCGCCCACATCATCCCCGACCGCCACCCGCAACAGGCGACCGAGCTCCCCCTCCAGGTCCCGGGCCAGCGCCACCAGATCCTCCGACCCGGCGCCCCGAGGGATCCAGACGGGGGGCCCGTAGACGATCCGGATCGTGGCGAAGGGCTTCGGGATCATGAAGCGGTCCCACGAGCCGAGATGCCAGGCCCGGGTCGCCGCCACCGCCAGAGGGATGATGGGTCGCTCCGTGAGCTGCGCCGCGACGAGCGCCCCCCATTTGAACTCCTGGCGGGGCCCCCGCGGCCCGTCCGGAGTCAGCGCCAGGTCCCTCCCCGCGCGGGCGGCGCGGACGAGGCCCCGGAGGCCCCGGGCCCCGCCTCGGGTGCTGGATCCCCGGGCCGCCCCGAACCCGTGGCGGTGGATGATGCGGGTGATGTACTCCCCGTCCCCGTGCTCGCTGACCAGGACCACGATGCCCTCGTTGCGATGATAGTGCACCAGGGGGAGCAGATGCCCGTGCCAGAACGCGAACACTACCGGCTCTCCCTTGCGGCGGAATTGCAGGTAGTGCTCCTGACCTCGGCGCACGCAGCGGGTAGTGGTGAAGAGGCCCCCCACCAGGAGCCGCCCCAGGATCCCGGCCAGGCCGAATCTGAGGTCGTCGCGTCGCCTCATGGAGAGCCCTCCGGGCTTCGGTCCGGGGTCGCAGGAGCCGTCTCCTCCCCCTTCCGGTGGAGGAGCTCCGCGGCCAGCCGGGCCACCCTCGCCGCGGCCCCGGGCTCTCCCAGGGCACCGCTCACCCGCTGGAGCCCTTCGAGGATCGCCTCTCGCCGGGGCGAATCGTCCAGGAATTCCAGGGCTCGCTCAGCGACGCGCTCGGGGGTGGCCTCGTCCTGGAGCAGCTCGGGGACGACTCGCTCGCCCGCTACCAGGTTGGCCAGGGCCACGTGCTCGACCCGTACCAGGCGTCGGGCCAGTCGGAAGGTGAGAGGATGGGCGCGGTACACCATCACGAAGGGCGTGCCTTCCAAGGCGGCCTCCAGCGTGCTGGTTCCGGACTTCACGATGGCACCCCGGGCATGGTGAAGCAGCGTCCTCCCGTCTTCCACCACGGGAACGCCGGACCCCGTCAGCAGCTCCGGCGGAATGGCCGCCCCCCGCGCCAGGACGGGCTGAACCTCCGGCATCCGCTCACACACCCGCCGTGCCGCCTCCACGAAGACATCGAGATGCCGCTCCACCTCCTGCCGGCGGGACCCAGGAAAGAGGGCCAGCAGAGGGCGGCGGGCGTCGAGGCCGTGCCGTGCCGTGAAGTCCTCCAGGGACGTCGACACCGGAGGAAGCTCCAGCAGCGGATGACCCACGAAGCTCACGCGGGCGCCCGCCTTCTCAAGGAACGGGACCTCGAAGGGGAGAATGACGGCCACGTGATCGGCGTCCCGAGCGAGCCGTGCCGACCGTCCCTGCCGCCAGGCCCACACCTGAGGTGCGATGTAGTAGAGGACCGGAATCCCGCGGCGTCGGGCCGCGCGGGCGACGCGCAGGTTGAAGCCGGGGTAGTCGATGGGTAGGACGAGGTCGACGCCGGCGTCGAGGACCCGAAGAACCTGCCGCTCCAGGCGAAGGAAGAAGGGGAGGTGGGCTACGACCTCCACGAAGCCCATGATCGCCAGCTGGTCAAGGCCGGCCAGAAGCTCTACGTCCTCCGCCGCCATCCGGGGACCCCCGAGGCCCACCAGCCTCGCACCGGGCCAGCGATTCCTGAGCGCCCGAGCCACCTCGGCGCCGTGGAGATCCCCTGACGCCTCGCCCGCGAGGAGGAGGATCGTGGGAGTCGCAACACCCACAGGATCCTCTTTCAGAAGCGGACGCTCAGATACCAGATGATCAGGAGGACCACGAAGAAGAGAGCCATCAGCTTTCCCGTGGACATCCCCGTCTTCGTGTCGATCCAGTCCTTCTTCCGTTCACGCCGGACGCGTATCAACGACATGGCGCTCGATCCGCTCCTGTATGGAGAGGGCGATCTCGAGGGCGGCCCGGCCGTCCGCTCCCGTAACGAGTGGCTCACAAAGACCGTTCACGGCGTCCCGGAAGTTCTCGAGCTCCGTGCGGAGGGGCTCGGCCGGGTCCCCCACCAGAGGGATGCTCTCCACGATGTCGGTCAGGCCCCCGCGCGGCTTCCCATCGCTCGCCTCCCCGACAGCACCCGTCAGAGCCGGAAGCTCCCCCTTCAGCCGAAGGAAGGATCCCGTCCCCGCGGCGAGGTCGAGACTGAGATAGCCCGAAGGCTGGAAGATGCGAAGCTTGCGCATCTTCTCCAGGGACACACGACTCGCCGTCAGATTGGCGACGGCACCTCCCTCGAAGGTCAGGCGAGCGTTGGCGATGTCCACCGTGGCCGTCAGCACCGGGACGCCAGAAGCGTCGAAGTCCGCAATGGGTCTACCCACCAGCGCGTGCACCAGGTCCACGTCGTGGATCATGAGGTCCAGTACCACGGCCACGTCGGTGCTCCGGGGCACGAAGGGCGCGAGCCGGTGGGATTCGATGAAGAGGGGACGCTCCAGAAAACGCTCCGCGGCTCGGATTGCCGGGTTGAAGCGCTCGACGTGACCGGTCTGGATCAGGGCGCCGCTCTCCCGGCCAGCCTCCAGAATCCGATCCGCCGCCTTCAGGGTCGGGGCGATAGGTTTCTCGACGAGGACGTGAATCCCGCGCCCAAGGGCCGCCACCGCCACCTCCTCGTGAGAGACGGTGGGAACGGCCACCACCACCGCATCCGCCCGCTCCAGCAGGTCCTCCAGGCTGGACCACGACTCGATTCCCAGCTTCCCGGCCACGTATCGTGACCGGTCGCCGTCGATGTCGAAGAAGCCTGCCATCTTCACGCCCGGCAGGTCCCGGACGATGCGGGCGTGGTGGAATCCGAGGCTGCCGACCCCGACCACGCCCACCGCAGGCGCTTGCCGCGAGCCGGCCATCAGATGGTGATTCCTCTCTCGCTGCCGCGGATGAAATCCAACAGGCGGACCACCTCCGGCAGCGGCTCCACCTCCGCCGCTGCCCTCTCCACACCCTGCGAGACGTTCAGTTGGGGATTGAAGACCAGGCGGTAGGCTCTCTTCAGGGCGGCGCGGACCTCGGGAGAGAAGCCCCGCCGCATCAACCCCACCGAGTTGAGCCCGTACAGCTTGGCCGGACTTCCGGCCACGAGACAGTAGGGAGTCACGTCCTGGGAAACGCGGGAGCCTCCTCCCACGTAGGCGTGCGTGCCGATGCGAACGAACTGATGGACCGGGGTCACGCCGCCCACGATGGCCCAGTCCTCGATGGCCACGTGTCCCGCCATGTTGACGGCGTTCCCCAGGATCACCTGGTCTCCCAGTACGCAATCATGAGCCACGTGTGTGTACGCCATCAGGAGACAGTCGCTCCCCACCTGCGTCCGGCCGGAGGCCGCGGTCCCCCGGTTGAGGGTGGCGTACTCCCGGATCACCGCTCGGTCCCCCACGACCAGATCCGTCTCCTCGCCCTGGTACTTCAGATCCTGGGGGTCCGTCCCCAGCACGGCGCCCTTGTGGATCCGGCAGTCGATGCCCACCACCGTGTTCTTCTCGATGAGGACACTCGGCCCGACGATCGTGCCCGAGCCCACGCGGACGTTGGGACCGATGATGGACCATGGTCCCACGACGACGCCGTGGCCGAGCTCGGCGTCCGCATCCACGATGGCCGACGGGTGAACGGAGGTTTCGAGCTCTTGGACAGGCGTTCCGACGGCGTCGTTCATCGTTCCACAATCCTGGCCATGAGCTCCCCTTCCGCGACCACCTTTCCGTCCACGGTCCCCGTGCCCCGCATTCGGCACACGTGACGCCGAAGCTGGACCACTTGGAGCTCAAAGACGATCTGGTCGCCCGGAGTCACCGGCCTTCTCCATTTGACGTTATCCAGGGACATGAAGTAGACCACCTTGTTCTCCGGATCGTCCACGGCATCCATGAGAAGAAGCCCTCCCACCTGTGCCATGGCCTCGATGATCAGGACGCCGGGCATGATGGGGTGGCCAGGGTAATGTCCCTGGAAGAACGGTTCGTTGATCGTGACGTTCTTGATTCCCACGATTCGCTTCCCGCTCTCGAATTCGATGATTCGATCGACGAGAAGCATGGGGAAGCGGTGGGGAAGGTACTGCATGATCTTCTGGGCGTCGACGATGCCCTCCCCATCCCCTCTCCGCGCCTGGACCCTCAGGGCTCGAGCCAGCTCGACGTTGCCCTGGTGGCTCGGTCGCTCGGCCACGATGTGACCCTCGACCTGGGTTCCCAGCAGGGCCAGGTCTCCCACGATGTCTCCCACCTTGTGGCGCAGAAACTCGTCCGGGAATCGGAGGGAGTCGTTCATGACCCCGTCCTCATCCAGAACGATGGTGTTCTCCAGCGAAGCGCCCAGTGCCAGCCCCCGGGCTCGCAGCTCGTGCGCCTCGGCCCGGAAGCCGAAGGTGCGCGCGGGAGCGAGCTCCGCCTCGAAACGGTCGCACGTGACCGGGAACGACCCGTACTGGCGACCGATGGCCTCGTGGCTGAAGTCGATGGTGGTGGAGATCCGCAGGCCTGGCCCGGGGGCCGCTACGTACGACTCCCCCCTCGTGAGGTTGATGGACACGGGCTCCGAGACCTTGAGGACCCTGGCCGGAGCGTCCTGCTCGACGACTCCGGCGTCCGCGATGGCGCGGAAG
>JBDHKE010000218.1:0-3708 GCA_039586555.1 Gemmatimonadota bacterium
GGGGCCGTCCGTGCTCTCCTGCAACCACGGGAAGATCGGTTCTGCGGGCCGCTCTACCCCTCTCAAGTACGACATCGACAAGGCCCTCGCGAAGCTCGATGAGAAGTTGGCGAGCGGCTACACCTACGTCCTCGGTTCCTCGGATGAGATGCCAATCCGCAAGGGCCCGGATCCTGCGGAAGAGACCAGCCCTCGCGTCCACCACGTTGTACGTGACGCGATGCGAAAGCTCCCCGCGCCCTTCGACAGGGTGGTGCGCCTTCGCAGGGTTCGACTGGAGGCGGAGTCAGGGTGGTGCTTCGCCTGGAACGCCGTGGATGAGGATGGGTGCGTCATCGCCACCCTCAGTGAGTCTGGTGCCGAGAAGCTCAAGTCGATGTTGGAGGCCGCATGAAGACGCTCGAACTCGCCCCCTACGGAACCCTCGAAGTCCGCTTCCGGGAGGAGTGGGAGGCCACTCCTCGGGAGGAGCGGAACCGTGACCTCCTGAAGGCGCTGCGCAGGAAGCATGGCGTCGGCGTCATCGAGGTCTACGGTGTCATCTACGACACGGAGCACCCGAAGCCCGCCATCTTCGACCGGCAGTACACCCTGCTCGGTCGTGTGACCCCGGAGCAGGCTGAGGCTCTGGTGTCGGCTTCGACGGTGACCTCCGATTGGGACGGGTACTCCGTGGGCAACGCCTCGGGCTACACCGTCTGGATTGCTCACCCGGAATCGCCTGACGGAAAGAGAGCGGCCGAGCGGGCCTAAGGGGGTTCCTGACCCCCCTTTCAAACCGTAAGGAAGATGAACCCGAGAGCCGCAAGCGGCCACCTGGAGCATCCATGAACGCCTACTACTGGTTCAACAAGAAGCATGGCCCCCGCAAGGGAGCCCTCGTCTGCAAGGACGGCTCGGTCGTCCACCTCGACTACCGCAATCATGCGGACACCTTCAAGGTCCGCGACACGAAGGACGTGGTCGGGCTCGTGAACCTGGTCCCTGCGGAGGGCACCTGGAGCGGGTCGGCACGCAGCCGAGTCAACCGAGGCACCACCCTGTACGTGCGCGACCTCGAAAGCGCCGAGTACGCGGCTGCGGCACTGCTCGATGCCTTGGGGGCCGAGGAGGAGGCCGAGCGCAAGGTCGTCCTGGACCCAGCGGCGCACCTGGAGCGGGAGCTTGCCCGCTGCGACTGGTACTCCCACTTCTCGGACGACCACGGCGTCTGGGCGGCAGGAGAGCGCCACATGGCGGAAATCCGCGCCCTGACCGAGAAGGTCCCCGTCGAGACTGCCCGCGCCTTGTGGGCGAAGTACGCCCCCGCGGACGCTACCTGCCCCGTCTAGGAGGAGCCGTGTTCAGCCTTCACTTCGACCTGGAGTGCGCCTTGAGGGACGCGCTCCCAGCTATCAAGAAGAGCCTCGACCGTGCGGACCTGGCGTGCGCCCTCGATGACGCGGCGCTGATTGAGACGCTCGCAGAGAGCCTGGAAACCCACGTCACCGGCTACATCGAGCGCAAGCCTCGACCCCTCCCTCGTCACGAGGAGTGCCCGGAGTGCGACGCGCTGATTCTCGTTCACCAGGGACGAACCTCTTGGGAGGACGAGGGCGACGAAGAGAGCGGCTGGTACACCCACTGCACCGTCTGTGGGGAGGAGTGGCCTTGCCCCGAAGCTGGCGAACTCGACGAGGAAGAGGTGGAGGGGCTTCAGCGCACCTACCAGCGCCTCGCCGCCCTCCCGCAGGAGGTGCGGACCCCGGCCCAGCACCAGAAGCTTCGGTCGCTTCATCGCGACCTTCTGGCTGAAGGGCGATTGCCTGGAGAGGGTTCCTGACCCCCCGAGCCGACCGTAATGAAGATGAACCCCCCGAGCCGCTTGCGGCCACTGGAGTGAACATGCCTGACACTGCCCGCGACCTTCTGTCCGAAGCCTCCCGCGTCCTGGAGCTTCTGCCTCCTGGAGAGAGCGGAGACCTGCTCGCCCGCATCGCGGGATTCCTGGGAGAGCCCATTCACGTCGGCAACGTGATTACCGTCAAGTCCGGGCCCGTCGAGGAGTCCTGGAACGCGGGCCACTACGACCGCGAGACCCATGAGTTCATCCCGAACCCCGAGGTGCCGGACGGCCTGAAGGTGACCGCCCACGACGACACCTACGAGGACCGCGACGGCAACGAGAAGCCCTTCACCTACCACACCTACGTGTGGCCGGAGGCTGGGGAGGCTCGCTACCTCTCATCCGAGGACTACGATGGCGGCTTCGTGGTCACCATCAACGGTCGCCGCTACCGAGTGAGCGTCCACCTCGATGGCGGCGGCTGGGAGGCTGGCGGTAGCCCAGGCGGAGCGGTGGTGACCTTCACCCGCACCGAGGAAGCCGAGACCGAGTTCCAGTCCTGGAACCATGAAGAGGCGCTCGCGAAGTACCGCGAGAACCGCGTCCGGGCATTGGAGTCGAGCAAGGCGGAACTGGCGAAGGAGCCAGAGTCCGAGTGGGCCAAGTACATCCGCGATGACATCGACCGCTGCGAGAAGGACATCGCCCGGTGCGACTCCGGCGACGTGAGGCTCAACCACCCCTTCTACTGCCAGGTGTTCGGCCAGCCGAACTTCATCCAGAACGAGATGTTCCCGATGCACAAGGGCCGCATGGGCGCTCTCCTGTGCTCCATCGAGACGGGCTGGGGCGACTCCTGCAACGTCAACATCCTGTTCGCCTGCGACGACGACGGCGTTCCCGCCCGCGTCTGGTTCGAGGCCAGCTGCTGCTAGGAGGCCGCATGACCCGTGAAGACAAGATCACCCTCGCGCTGAGCGGGGCCGGGCTCGCTGCCTGGCTCTGGCTCGACGCCTTTCTCACCATCCTCGAACGCACCGGAGGCATCTGATGTCCAAGGTCAACACCGTCACCGTCTGGCACGCCAAGAAGCCCACCTGGGACGAAGAAACGTCGCCCCCCTGGAAGCTGGAGAACTACACCCTGGTCGCTATCATCGACCCCGTCGCCGGAGAGCCCGTCTCTCTCGACGACGCCTACATGCTCACCAACCACATCGACTGCCACTGGTGGGAGAACAAGGGCGTCACCCTCGTGGGCGAGAAGACCCGCTCCACGTCCGTTGGGGACGTGATCTTCCGCAACGGCAAGGCCCACATGGTCGCGCGCTTCGGCTTCACCGATGTCTGGATCCAGGTCTACTCCGAAAGGGTCGGCGCTCCCGAGGGGGCAGAATGAGCCCCCTCGCCAAGCTCGTCTTCAAGTTCGACCAGGCCCTGCTTCGAGTCTGCTCCTCGGTCTTCCCCGTGGAGCGCCTCGACCGCTCCTGGTACGACCTGACTGGGAAGGTACTGCGTGCCCGGTTCGGAGACGACGGACGCTGGGGCTACGAGGCCGACCGGACTCCCTACGTCCCGCCGAAGCGCTACTGCGCCGAGTGCGGGAAGGAGGTCGTGCTGCCCGGCGACAACCTCCAGATCAACGACGACTACTTCCACGTTCCGTGTCATTCCATGGGCCGGAAGATGCTCGCGATTCGTGCCGGTGGCGGCGGTGTCGACGAGTTGTATGCAGCCCTGAAGGAGGCAGAATGACTCTCTACTTCTGGGTCATCATCGACCCCATCTCCGGCGATGAGCCGAAGATCGTCGAGGCCCCCTCGAAGCTCGACGCACTCCACTCGGCGGCTGACGAGTGGGGCTACACCGAGGACGACGAAGAGG
>JBDHKE010000219.1:0-3696 GCA_039586555.1 Gemmatimonadota bacterium
GGCGACGCGCTTGTTGCCGTCCACGAAGGGGCGATTTCTGGCAATGCCAAAGCCGTAGGAGGCAGCTAGCCCGCAGAGGTCAGAACCGGACTCGTAGTGATACCGGTTGCGTGGCCGATCGAGGGCTGAATCCAGAAGGCTTCGGTCCCTCAGGCCGAAGGATCCCCCGTGAGCCTTGATCTGGTCGGAGTGCACGGCGAGGACGACCGTGGCGGTGAGCCAGCGAGGCTCGCTCACCTGGCGAGTTCCCGCATGGCGTTACGGTAACGCTTGGCGCCCTCCGCGTAGATCTCCATGGCCTCGGCGAAATCCGGATCGAAGGGAGTGATCAGGATTCCCTCTTCGGTCTCTATCAGATGGATGCGGTCGCCTTCGGCCAACCGGAACCTCTCGAGCATGGCTTTGGGAATGGTAGTGCCAGCAGAGTTGCCGATGGCACGAATGGTGGTTTGCCTGGTCACGGCCTGCTCCTCCCTTGTGAGTTATCACGATTGTAATAACTCCGGAGACGGATCGGAAGGGGATCCTGGTCAAGACGCGCCCTCCAAGGGCGGATCGGGAAGCCCCAAACAGGCAAAGGAGATCAAAGGGCAAAGGGTACCATGACGGATCGGACCCAATCGACGAGACCGGGCTCGTCGAGAGTGCCGTCCGCGACCTGGAGCATGACGGCGATGACCTCCGGCTCCGGGGCCTCGATTTTGTAGCCGTTGACCAGGAGGAACATGTTCATGGCCACGAAGCCGATGCGTTTGTTCCCATCCATGAAGGGATGGTTCCTGGCGAGGCCGAAGCCGTAGCTCGCCGCGAGTGATGCCAGGTCCGTTTGAGGGTCGAAGCTCCAGCGGTGGCGAGGCCGCGCGAGAGCCGACTCGAGGAGGCCATCATCATGCACCCCGGGCAAGCCCCCGTGTTCGCGCACCTGATCGAAGTGGGCAGCTTCGACCATGGCCCGCGTCAACCAGTTCGGCTCATCCACGGGGGCTACTTGGCAAGCTCGCGGAGGGCGTTGCGGTATTTGCTGGCCGTGCGTTCGTAGGCTTTCATGGCTCGCTGGAAGTCCGGATCATAGGGGGTAAGCAAGACGCCCTGTCCGGTTTCGATGACGAAGACTTCGTCTCCCGGGCCGACGTGAAGACGCTCGGCCATGTCCTTGGGAAGAGTGGCTCCGACGGAGCCGCCCATTCGGCGGAGGGTGACCTTCTTGACCATGGTCTCCTGGTTGTGAAGGAGTGAGTTCTGAATTGAAGGTAGCACACATGTGCTACCCGGGAAAGGTCCTTTCTTCAACGATACCGTCTGTCACCGGAACAGTTCGTGGGTTGGGGTAAGAAAGTCATGCTTGAGCACCACCAGCGTTGCGGCACTGGATAGCCTTGCCCATCATTCGATGACGGACAATCTGAGGTTCGAACCTGCTGTACGGATCGGCCTCATCTTCCCGGTGCAGATGCCGAAGCCTCACGTGCGGGTCGCGTCTCAGCATCGCTACGGCTCCCACCCCCGGGGAGCCTGCACACGGAGGAGTACCATGCGCCGGCGACACGCCATCCTCGTGATCCTGATCCCGGTCCTCTTGGTGAGCTGCGACAGGCAGTCTGTCGTCCCGGCGACTGAGGAGGCGGCAGCCCCCACGGGAACACCCGACGAGAGCCTGCAGCCCCCTAACGCGTGGAAGTCGCCACCCGAGGATCTGTTGCAGGTGATGCATGCGCCGCAGCTCCCCTGGGTGTGGACGGCTCCGTCCGGTAAGCACTTGTTCCTCAGCGATCCCGTGCTCTATCCCACCCTCGCCGAGCTGGCTGCGCCGATGCACAAGCTGGCCGGAACGCGCGTCAATCCGACCACCAACGGCCAGCACGGGCAGCGTGGGGGCACCTCCCCCCGCCTGGTCCGGGTGGAGGACGGAGCGATCACACCGCTCGATCTGCCGGCGGATGTCGAGATCCACGGTGTAGCATGGTCCGCGGACGGCCAGCGCTTCGCGATCACGGTTGGGGGCGCCGACGGTTTCGGCCTGTGGGTAGGCTCGGTCGGGGGCGAAGTGACCGAGATAGAGGACCTGGCTCTCAATCCGCTGATGGGCACTGCCGTGAGCTGGCTACCTGACCAGGAACGACTGCTGGTCCGACGCATCCCGGAGCGCGGAGCGCCTCCCGAGCCGCCGGCCATACCGGCTGGTCCGGAGATCCTCGATGGAGAAGGGGCCTCGGCCCGTTCCACGTACGAGGCGCGCAACCTGCTTGAGACGGCGTACGACGACGCCCTCTTCGACTATTATGCCCCCTCCGAGCTGGTGGTCGTCCACCCGGCCACAGGGCAGGTCGAGGTCGTCGGTGCGCCCGCCCCCTACACCACGGCGGAGTTCTCGCCGGACGGCCAGTACCTGCTCATCGAGCGCCTGGTCGGTCCGTGGTCCCACGAGGTCGCCTGGTGGCGCTTCGCCAGGGAGATCGAGGTGTGGAACGATGAGGGGGAGTTGGTCGCCAGCATCGCGTCCCTGCCCGTGGCAGACGAGGTGCCGATCCACGGAGAGCCGCTGGGCCCGCGCTCGATCTCTTGGCGTCCGACAGCTCCCCACACGCTCTTCTGGACCGAAGCGCTCGACGGCGGGAATCCCGTGGCCGAGGTGCCCCACCGCGACCGGCTGATGCGTCTTGACGCGCCCTTCACGGAAGAGCCCGAGGAAGTGTTCCGCGCCGAGCACCGCATTCTGCCCTGGGAGAACGCTTGGGGCGCCGACGGAGGCACCCTGATGCTCACACAGCGCGAGCGAATGCGCCGCTGGCTCTACGTCTGGCTCCTGGACGTGGACGAGGGCACGGCGCGCCCGTGGTTCGATCTCGACGAGGACGACCGCTACGGAGATCCGGGCAATCCCGTCCTCCGATCGCTGCCCAACGGCCAGTGGGTGCTGCACCAGAAGGGGGACGGCGTCTACTTCCGAGGGAGCGGCGCCACCGATCAGGGCGACCGGCCCTTCCTGGACCTGCGCCAGCTGGCCACGGGCGAGACGGAACGCCTGTTCCGCAGCGATCCGGATCGCTACGAGACCTTCGTGGCGTTCGCCGGAGAGGAGGAGGACCGCTTCGTCATGAGCTCCGAATCCGCCGAGGACGTGCCCAACTACTATCTGGCCACATTCGGCGAGACGATCACCGCGGCCCGGGGGGAAGCCACCCGGACGTGGACCCGGGAACCGATCACACGCTTCGAGGATCCCGCGCCCCTGCTGCGAGAGATCGAGATGCGCATCGTGCGCTACGAGCGCGAGGACGGCTTGCCGCTCAGCTTCCAACTGCACTTGCCCCCCGGCTACCAGGAAGGCACGCCGCTGCCCACGGTGCTCTGCGCGTATCCCCTCGAATACTCCGGCACGGTCACCGGCGGTCAGGTGAGAGGCTCGGCCCAGCGCTTCATGCGTCCGTACGGCGCCTCCCGCCTCTACTTCTTGCTCCGGGGTTACGCCGTGCTCGACCAGACGGCCATGCCGATGCTCGGCGATCCCGAGACCGCATACGACACCTTCGTGCCCCAACTGGTGGCCGACGCTGAGGCCGCGGTGGCCAAGGCGGTGGAGATGGGGGTGGCCGATCCGGAGCGGATCGGCGTCATCGGCCATAGCCACGGCGGGCTCATGGTGGCCAACCTCCTGGCGCACACGGACCTGTTCCGGGCCGGCATCGCGCGCAGCGG
>JBDHKE010000220.1:0-3963 GCA_039586555.1 Gemmatimonadota bacterium
CGCAGCTTTCCTTCACCAGGCCGGCGAACAGGCGCAGAGCGCCGCCGCTTTCCCGGAGGCCGTCGCCCATTTCGGACGGGCCCTGGAGCTTCTCCACACCCTCCCGGAGTCTCCGGAAAGGGACCGCAGCGAGCTCCGGGAGCAGATGGCTCTGGGGTTGATCTGGTTCGGCGTCGACAGACACGGCATTCCGGAAGCCGAGAGCGCGCTCGAGCGGGCCAGGGGCCTGTCCGAGCGACTGGGCGACAGGGTACAGCGGTTCTGGGCTCTGGCAGGCTTCCAGACCATCTCCCACTACCGGGGACGCCAGGATGCCGGGCACGAGTTGCTGAGTGAGTGTCTGGCTCTGGCCGAGGCGGAAGGTGACGCAGGGCTCATGGCCTGGGTCTACGGAGTGCTCACGGTGCTCGAGTGCAACCGGGGTCGCCACCGCGAAGCCCTCGCTCACTTCGATCGCTTTCGGGCTCTGTACGACCCGGTGAAGCACCGTGCTCTCATGTCCAGTTGGTGCGGCGATGCGGAGCTCTACATGCAGTGCCAGACGGGCCTATCGTTGTGGTGCTTGGGCTATCCTGACCAGGCGAGGAAGCGAGTCGAGGGGGCCGTACGTGAGGCTCATGAGATCGGGCATACGCTCCTCCTTCACCTCGTGCTGGTGCGGGACGTCATCCTCCGCGCCTGGCTTCGTGAGCCCGAAGCCCTCTCCCGCCAGAACGAGGTCGTAAGGAGCCTCGGCATCGAGCACGGCATGCCCCAGCTCGTGACCCTGACCACGTTCTATGGCGGTTGGTGCCTCTTCCAGGGAGGCGATTGGAAGCGAGGGGCCGCGGTCATGGAAGAGAGCCTGGCGGAGCTCGACGCTCAGCAATGGGCCGTGTGGCGGCCCTACTATGCGGCACAACTGGCCGAAGCGTACCGGAGGATTAGCCGCGCGCCAGAAGGGCTTGGGCTGGTCGAGCGAGGGCTGCAGACGATCGAGGGCACGGGGGAGCGCATCCACGAGCCAGAGCAGCATCGCATTCGCGGGGAATTGCTGCTGGAGCTGGAGAGGCCGGACCCGGCGGAAGCCGAGGCCGCCTTCCGCCGAGCGATCGAGGTAGCCCGCAGGCAGGAAGCCAGATCCTACGAGCTTCGAGCCGCCACGAGCCTTGCCCGTCTGCTACGCGACACCGGCAGAACAGACGAGGGGCGCCGAATCCTGTCCGACGTCCACAGCTGGTTCACCGAAGGCTTCGACACGGCGGATCTTCGGGACGCCAGGGCAATGCTCGACGAGCTGGGGGAAGTTGAGCTGGGATGAGAATGCAGCAGGGCGAATGGGCGATCCGCTTCTACCGGAGCCGCGGGAAGTCCATCCGTTCGAGAAGGTCCTGGAATCTGGGCTCGGAGTGCAGCTCCTCGAAGGTCCAGGGAATGTTCCCCAGCCAGATCATCCAATGAGTACGCGTTTGGTATGCCTTCTCGAGCCACGTCAGCGCTTCGTCCTCTTCACCCAACCCGGCGTATATATGGGCCCTCGATACCGGTGACACGTAGATCCCTCGGGAAGCCAACTCGTCAAGCCGTTCGAGTTGGCTCAGTGCCTCGGACTTCAACCCCGCACGTCCAAACAGATAACCGAGCATTCCGGTGAAGATCTCGACTCGCTGGTCAGCCACCTCCAGTGCGCTCTTCATGGCCTCCAGGGCCTCTTCGTATTGACCCCGGGCCATCAGAACGTATGCCCTGCCGTGACGGCGCATGAAAAGGGCAGAAGGTGACTCTCCCAGGGTCTCGAGAGTACGCAGAGCTTCCTCCAGCTCCCCGGCCCATATGTGGAGGAGTGCGACGTGATACCGGACCGTGAGGGACAACGGGTCCGACTGCCTCGCTCGTACGGAGTATCTCATCCCTTCATCCCGACGGCCCCAGATCCCGCTCAGAGTGGCCCCTAGCCAGTCCAGGGCGTCGACGCTGCTGGGGTTGTACTCCAGGGCTCGCCTGAAACCCGCATCGGCCCCGCGCCAATCATAGCGATGCGACAGGGCCTCCAGCGCCAGAGCGTTGTGCGCCTCGGCCTGCGCCTCATCGAGGGCCAGGGCACGTTCGGCGGCCGCTCTGGCGTGAGGCCAGCTATCCTCCGGCGGCTGACCCCACACCGCCAGCGCCGAGTACGCGTAGGCCACTCCGGCGTGGCCTTGGGCAAAGGCAGGATCGGTCTCGACCGCTCTCTCCAGATAACCCAGCCCTTCCTCGATTTCCTTCAGGCTCCACTGACGGAGGTGATGGCGTCCCAGCAAGTAGTAGTCATACGCTTTCAGGTCTCGGGTCGGCCGTTGATCGATTCGCTTCTGCTCTTCCGGGGAAAGCATGACTCCAACGGCCTGGGCAACCTGCTGAGCAATCTCGCTCTGGACCGAGAGAAGGTTCTGCACGGTGAGGGGCCGATCGTAGTGGTCGGCCCAGAGGTGTTCATCCCTCCTGGCGTCGATCAACTGGGCGGTCAGACGAACGTCGTCTCCGGCCTTCCGGGCGCTCCCCTCCACGACGAAGCTCACTCCGAGCTCCTCGGCGATCTCCGGAAGGCTTTTCGGTTCGTCCCGATACCGGAGCACCGACGTGCGTCCTCGCACGGCCAGCCCTTTGATCTTCTGCAACTGGGCGAGGATCTCCTCGTGCATCCCGTTCGCGAAATAGGCATCGTCGGGATTGGGGCTGAAATCGTCGAAGGGAAGGACCGCAATCGCGGGTCGTTCCTCCTCAGTGCCGGCGCCGACCTCTTCACTGCCCCCAACCGCCGCCGTGACGACGGGTCGGCTCTCCTTCGGTTCCACCAGCGGGGGGATGCTCGGTGTAGGTCCGGGGCCGGCCCTGGCTTGCTCGGATTCCGGCTCCCGCGGTCCCTCCGGTCGGACTTCGTACGCCCAGGCGAGGACAAGGGCCACGGGAAAGCCAAGGACGGTCAGGAAGACAACGATCTGCCACGCGATACGCGGGATCTCGAACGCGTCGAAGAGTAGCTGGGCGCCCTCGATGACGCCGATCCCAACGAGCAGGTAGACGAGCGCGACGCGGGTGACCTTCCGCCGCTTCAACTCGGCCAGGAATGGAGTGAGCCTGGACGCCACTGTCATGGCTCGGAAGAGAGGAGACTGCCCCGTCCAGCCCAGTCAGCCACCGAGAGGCAAGATGCTGATGCGGCTGAGGAGGTGGCAAGGAGCGCTCTGAGCAGTGGCTCGTCTGGGAGGGGCCGGAGCTGCGAAGACGGTAACCCTGGTGACCGCTCGCGATACGCCGCGCTGGTCGAGCAGCATCGGCTTGTCGACGCCATGCACACCATCCAGGAGATCCTCGGTGCCCATCCGGAGCAGAAGGCTCCCTATCTTCTCCGGCCGCCACGGCCGGGCGACATGGGCTGGGTCGTCCAGAGTCACGGCTCCTTGTATGCCTACGAATACGGATGGGACGAGCAGTTCGAGGCTCTGGTGGCCGATATCGTGAGCAGGTTCATGCGGCACCGGGACCCGAAGCGCGAGCCGCACGGCATATCTATGAGAAGATGGGCTTCCGGCTAGTCCACTAGGAACGGCACCACAGCTTCGGACACGATCTGGTGGGAGAGACCTGGGAGCTGGCTTTGGGGGAGCGCTTCCCCCTCAGATCCACTCCTGCCGCTCCACCGTCATTGGGGCCTTGATCCGGCCGGTATGTCCTCCGCCACCGGTGAGTGCTCGACCCCTCGGGGGACGATGAGGAACTCGCCCTCCTCGAGCCGGACGTCACGATCGCGGAGCCGGATGGTGATGGATCCCCTGACCACCAGGAACAGCTCGTCCTCGTCCGGATGGTCGTGCCACACCATCTCGCCCTTCACCTTGGCGAGCTTGACGTACTGGCCGTTCAGCTCCCCGACGATCTTGGGGGTCCACAACTCGTCGAAGAGCCCGAACTTCTCAGAGAGGTTGACCTTCGAGCCCAGCGCGG
>JBDHKE010000093.1:0-14852 GCA_039586555.1 Gemmatimonadota bacterium
AGCTCGTTGGCCACGGCCTGCATGCTCCGACCCTCCCGGGCGGCGTGCTCCTTGAGTCGACGCAGCAGATCGTCATCCATGTTCAGTGTCGTTCTAGGCATACATCAAGATGTACATCTAATACATCATGATGTCAACCGGGAGATTCTGTGTCGCGCGTGCGATTCCGGGCTAGGCAGGGAAGGCTGTTCGGAAGGATACCCGCAAGCGTTGGGCCCATCCATTCTCTAGCGGGGATGAGGGCTGTGCCGGGCTTGGCGGCCATCCCGAGGACCGCGATCACTGCTGCGAGTCTCAGAAGCCTGGACATGATGCCTCCCGCGTTGTGAGGAACGTCTCACGCCAGGTGGGAGCGTTGGCTCCCATGCTGACGTGACCATTCCACACCTAACGGGAGGGCCTTACCGGCCTCGGTCGCAGGTCTGACGCAGGTCTGATCTGAGGATGGCTTGGGGGGCGCCGGCGCCTCGCACTTCACCGCGGGCCGAGGCCATCCTGCGGGCTGGGGCCATCCTGTGAGCTTAGGCCATCCCGGGGGCCGCAGCGACCTCCAGGGCCGGAGGAGCTGGACCCTACTTCTTCGGCTTCTTCCCCTTTCCTCCTCCGCCGGCGCACGCCTTTCCCGGCCGCGGCTTCCCGCTGGCGTCGCAGGTGGTGGCGCTCGCCACGTTGGACCAGTCCGACGCGTACCACACCTCCAGCTCCTCGTCGTAGTTCCAGGCCCTCAACTTGAACTCGTAATCGGTGCTGAAGTTGAGTGGGAGGGTGTCGGCCGTGACGAGACCCGCGTAGTCGATCCCGCTCCAGAGCCAATCACCGCCGTCGATGGTGAAGTACAGGTATTGCAGGTCCGGCGTGTCCAGAAGCTCCCAGGCCAGATACACGCCAGGATAGTCGGTTCGGGAAGTCGCCGTGAGGTTCTGGGGAGCCGACGGTGCGGTCACCTCCATGGCGGCGGCCAGCGGAACTTCAGCGGGCGAGGTGGGCGAATCCCCGCAGGCGCTGAGAATAGGGGCAAGCATCGTTGCGAACGTTATGCAGGCGAGACGGCTCATCATGCATCCCTCCATCGACGGGCGGAGACGGCATGCTTTTGCGGGACCTGTCCGTGAGTGCCGGGCACGGCTTCTCGAGACGGAGACGAGTCGAGCTCTCTCCGGCATCCGGACTGCTGGAGGCGGGAACCCACGAGAGGCATGTGGCCGGGATGGCCTGCAAACCCAGCGGTAGACTGGGCATGTACGACGCGCTGGGCAGTGCCGCGACTGGCCGGACACCTGACCACCGTTCTGACGACCGCCCCGGACGTCCAGACCGTCGAGCTCTCGTCCCCGCTCAAGTTCTCGTCTCGAGCAGGGTCCTTATGCCAGGGCACAGAGATCCAGCCGCGCCGACGGAGCGAAGCGCACGGAGTGGAGAAAACCGCGTCCATCCCGTATGCTAGGGTGGTGGACCTCGTGAGGGCTCCGTCGGTGGAGCCCGCGGAGGACCCTCACAACCCTTCGGCCTCGGGGGCGAGCATGAAACGCAGAGACTTCTTTCGGGCGGGGGCAGCGGTCGGGGTAGCCGGTATCGGCAGGTTCGGGGCGTTCCCCGAGCTTCGCGAGCTGGAGGCATCGGCACTGATCCGCCGCCAGGCGGCCGGCGACGTGAAGCTCAGCTCGAACGAGAACCCCCTGGGGCTGGCCCCGGTCGCGCGGCAGGCGGTGGTCGATCGCATTCCGTTCGGTAATCGCTATCCCGGCGGGTACCGGGGGGAGCTCACCGAGCTTCTGGCCGCCCGGCACGGGGTGAGCCAGGAGAACCTGGTCCTGGGGAACGGCTCCACGGAGATCCTCCAGATGATCGTCCAGGCGGCCACCTCGCCGAACGCGACCCTGGTGCTGGCGGATCCCACCTTCGAGGATGTCTCCCGCTACCAGCGGCCCCACTCCTACGTGATGGAGCCGGTGCCCCTGGGTAACGGCTACGTCCACGACATCCAGCAGATGCGCGACGTGACCCGGAAGCGGGGCCGGCCGTCGGTGGTCTACATCTGCAACCCCAACAACCCCACGGGCACGCTGACGCCCAGCAGGGACGTGGACGCCTGGATCGAAGAGGCCCCCGAGACGGTGCTCTTCGCCGTGGACGAGGCGTACTTCGAGTACGTGGACCATCCCGACTACTGGTCCGCGGCCAAGTGGATCGACTCGAAGCCCAACGTGGTGGTGGTGCGCACGTTCTCGAAGATCTTCGGGATGGCTGGCATGCGCCTCGGGTACGCGCTTGCCCACCCGAGCACGGCCGGGCGGCTGAGCGAGTTCATGGGAAGCAACAACGCCAATCAACTCGCCATCGCCGCGGCCATCGCCTCTCTGAAGGACGAAGAGCTCGTTGGCCGGAGCCGTGCGGTGAACGACGCCGCCAAGCAGGTTACGCACTCCTGCCTGGAGGATCTGGATCTCGAATATCTGCCAAGCCACACGAACTTCCTCATGCACCGCATCTCAGGGGATCTCGGCACGTACATCAGCCGGATGAGGCAGGCCGGCATCCGGGTCGGGCGCCCGTTCCCGCCCATGCTCACCTACAACCGGCTCTCGTTCGGGCTGCCGGAGGAGATGGGGCGCTGGGCGGAGGTGCTGAGGGACTTCAGAGGGAAGGGCTGGGTGTAGCGTACGCCGAGGAGCCCCGTGCGACGGTAGCCCACGGGGTTGCCGTCGCACTGTCAACGCTCGCCTGGCCTCACAGGCCCCGGGGCGCCGGCGGGAACGGAACGCTCCGGCTCTTCCATGGGCCCCAAGGCAGAAGACCTGAAGATGGCGGTTCCCTGTCCGCGCTGCGGGCGCGAGTACGACGTCACTCTCTTCCAGTTCGGACGGACGATCCACTGCACCTGCGGGAGCCGGGTCGGTCTCGAGAAGAGGCTGGGCCCACCCCTCTCCGGTGGAAAGCCACGATTCATCGCCGACGCCATGCTGGGGCGCCTGGCCCGCTGGCTACGGGTGCTGGGGTACGACACCGCCTTCGACGCCGACATCGAGGACGAGACTCTGGTGCGCCGCTCCTTCGAGGAAGGCCGGCACATCCTCACCCGGGACCGACGCCTCCCCCAGGAGTGGCGGATCCGGGATTACCTGGTGGTGGGTGACGACGAGCCCCTGGAGCAGCTCCGTCAGATTGCCGGCCACTTCGCCCTTCGCTGGGACGGCCCTCTGTTCACGCGCTGCACCGTGTGCAACATGACACTGGAGGCCGCCGCCCGGGAGGATGTCGCCGAGGAGGTGCCGCCCCGGGTGCTGGAGGCGAGCGACCGATTCGCCCGCTGCCCCGGGTGCGGCCGTGTCTACTGGGAAGGATCCCACACCGAGCGCATGAGAGCGCGCCTGGCTCGGATCCTGGGCTAGGCTCTCAGTTTCATGGACCCGGAGGCCTTGGGCGAGCTTGGAGGCCCCGAGCTGCGCCGGCCGCTCTCGCTCAGCTCAACTTCTTGTGAACGTGGAGGGTGAGGTCTCCAAGCAGGTTCGTGTAGCTCCCGTATTCGTTGTCGTACCAGCCGAAGATCTTGGCGTGTGTCACGGGCATGTGGATCTCCGGTGATCCCAACTTGGTCTCCAACGTCGCCACGTCCTCCGCGTCCAGCTCCGGAAGCCGCTTGAGATCCAGGGTCACGAATCCCGTGCGCGTATGGGTCTCCACGCCCTCGATCACCACGCCCGCCCGCATCCCGGTGACGTCGGCAGGGACATTCTGCTCGTCGCTGTACACGAGCAGCCCTTTCTGCTCTCCCTCCGCGGCCTCCTTATAGACCTGGTTGAGCGCGTCCTGCGTGATGGTCGGACTGCCGTCGGGCTCGAGCCGGGACTGGAACGTCATGTTCAGGATGATCAAGGACTCGGTCATTGTGGGAATCCGGACCGAATCGGCCATGAAGCCGATCTCCTTGATCTCGGGGATCACCTGCTCCAGCGCTCGGGCGGCGTTCGTGGAGGTGAGGATGATGCTGTTCAGAACGCTCCGGTTCCTCCTGAGATCCTTGGCTGCGGCCTTGGGCACGTTGTCCAGCACGCTCTGGCTGTTCGTCACGGCGTGCACCGTGCTCATCGAGGCGGTGAGGATGTTGGAATACTGGAGCCGGTCTATGATGGGCTTGACCATGTGGGCCAGGGCCGTGGTGGTGCAGGACGCCGCCGAGACGAGGTCGTGCTTGGCGGGATCGAACAGATCGTGGTTGACCCCGTAGATGAGGAGCACCGCGTCGTCCGGCATGCTCCGGGTCTTGTCTTTGATCTTGAACGCCGCGCTGTAGAGAACCTTCTCCGCGCCGCCGGCGAAGTGGCCGCGCACCGACCCGCCCGGGTGGTCCACGTCGTGGGTGGGGTCGTCGAACGCTCCCGTCGTGTCCACCACCACCCGGACTCCGTGATCACGCCAGCCGATATCCTTCGGGTTGCGAGCCTCCTGCAGGATCTTCACCGGGATGCCCGCTACCGTCAGGATCCTCTGCTCCCGGTCCACGATCTTCACGCAGGGCTCCGCGTTCACCCCGAAGAGGAACCGGTGCATGCTACCGTAGGTGGAGTCCTTCTCGATGGTCTGGACCACCGCCTCGAGCCCTTGCCCTACCTCCCGGCCCAGGTTCACCACGATCCGCGGGAAGTACTTGCGGGCGACGTGATGCCAGAGCGTCAACTTCCCGATGCGACCCAGGCCGTTGACGCCCAGAGCCTCGGAGTCTCCTCCCTGAATCATATGGTCCTCCCTCGACGGAGTGGAGAAGAAGTCATCGTCGTGCGGGCCCCTGCACCCGCGCCATGGCCACGGGGTGCCGGCCCAGGTACACGGATCCGTCCATGCCGCTGATGGACAGGAAATCGCCAGTGGAGACCCGGTGGCCAGCCAGGGTCACCCGCCCCGCATCCTCGTACAGCTCGAGCTGCCGGCAGCCCACCACGCAGGTCTTTCCGAGGCGCTTGGCGACCACCGCCGCGTGGCTGGTGGCCCCTCCGATGGCCGTCAGCATCCCTGCGGCCTCCAACACGAGAGGAATATCGTCGGGAACGGTGTCCGGCCGCAGCAGGATGAGGGGGTCGTCGGGGAACCGCCTCTTGACTTCCCGGATCTCTTTGGCAGTCTGGACGACCCGGCCGCTCAGGGCTCCACCCGCCGCGCCGATCCCGGTGGCCACCCTGGCCCGCTCCAGTGCCTGGGTGGGCTCGAAGGCAGCCACGACCGAGCGCTCGGCCAGCACGGTGTCCCGGGCCTGGAGGATGTACAGGTCCTCCGGTCGCTCGCTTTCGAAGGTGAACTCCACCTCCTGGTGGTTGAGCTTGTGTCCCAGGATCAGCGTGTTGACCATGTGAGCGAGAGCCTCGTAGATGGCCGGGAAGTCCTTTTCCAGGGACCGGCTGGCACCTGGGGACTCCATTTCCCGCTGCTCCTCGGTTATGGGAAACGTGGTGACCAGCCCGCTGACCACGTCATCTCCCTGGCCCTGGATGATGAAGTCCCCGTAGAGCTCCACGGCCTCTGAACCCCGGCGTGGGTAGCGGCTGAGCACCACGCCCGTCCCCGAGCGGGTGTGGAGGTTGCCCAGGACCATGCTCTGCACGATGACGGCCGTTCCCCAGTCCTCCGCGATCTGCATCTCACGCCTGTAGATTCGGGCGTTCTCCGAGTCCCAGGAGCTCAGGACCAGGTCGATGCAGGCGAGGAGCTGATCGAAGGGCTCGTCGATGATCCGGACCCCGTGACCCTCGACCAGCGCCCGGTACTCAAAGGACAGCTTCTTCATGCGGTCTGGAGGCAGGAGCGCTTTCTTGGGGACGGAGGCTCGCTCCTTGGCTACCCGGATGAGGTCGTCGAAGAGGTCCCGCTCGATCCCGTGGCTCATTCCCCACATCTGAACGAAGCGTCGGTACGCGTCCCACGCCGCCCAGGGCTGTTGCCGATGATAGGCGATTCCTTCGGCGATCTCGGGGTCGAGTCCCACGTTGAGGAAGCTGTCCAGCATTCCGGGCATGCTGATGGGCGCCCCGCCGCGGACGGACAGGAGCAAGGGGTTGCGGGGGTCTCCGAAGCAGTGGCCGCTCAACCGCTCCAGCCGGGACAGGTGACTTCGGACACGATCCACGTGGGCCGTCCGGACGGGGCCTGGCGCACGAATCGCCTCACGGAAGTGGAAGAGGTCCGTGCTGAAGATGAAGCCGTCCGGCACCGGAAAGCCGTGATGCTTGAGCCTCTTCAGCCCGAATCCCTTGTTTCCCAGATAGAGAACCCCGTCCCCAGGACCCGCTTCCGGCACGATGGTGACCACGCGCACGTCCGCCTCCACCAGGCGCTCCGCCGTGGTCCGACCCTTCCCTCGGGCGAGGGCCTCCGCCAGCGACCGGACCGAACGACCCACGAGCCGGTCCAGCTGCTGGAGCCCGAAGGTCTCTGCGATGAGGTCCCGATAGAACTTCTCCGAAAAGCGGAGGATGGCCTCCCTGCCGTCCTCCTGTGCGCCGTCCAGAACGCCGCGTTCCATCATGCGTGCGATGAGCTGGTCCCCGATGTCCTCGTACAGGTCCAGGAATCGCTCTCGCACCAGGTGCTCGATGTTGCGCGAGATGAGCTGGAAGACGTTCAGGAGCTGGTGATGTCCGACTCGGGAGTCGTCCAGCGCCTGTTCCAGCATCGAGATGCACGTCTCCAGGCCGAAGGAGCGGCACCCGTCCACTCGCAGCGCTCGAGCGAGAAGGTGGAGCCAGGGGGTGATCCGACGCAGCCCCGCGTCACCCCGGGGGGTCAGGTCGGCCTCGCTGAGAGCCTCCTCCACCAGGGCCGTCACCAGGGACTCGATCCGGAACGTCAGCCCCGCAGCCTCGAAGCGCTCCTCCCGGTAGGAGCCGTACATGCTGGGGATTCCGACGGCGATGTGCCGCTTGTGGTAGATGTCCTCGACGGCCCGGGTCTCCCCCTTGTCCAGGATGATGGACTGGAGATCCTCCAACATGCCCAGCAGGAGCTTGATGGAGCGCTCGCGCTCTCCTCCATCCAGAGCGTCCGAGAGCTCGGCTACCTGGCTCTGGTCCAGTCGGTGGAATCCCCTCAACCGACCCAGCAGGTCGCGATGGTCGATGGCATACTTGCGCGCGATCTCGGTGCGGGTCCGGAACAGGAGCTCGGCCTTGTCCAGATCATCGGGCGCGGCCCCAGGGACCTGGTCCAGTCTCTTCCGGATCTCGGCTGGAGCCAACCCGAAGAGGGAGTCGATTCCCCCGTCCCCGCCAGCCAGATGTCGGAAGACCCGGTGCAGGCACCGATAGTTCTCGTGCTCGATGTCCAGGGTCCGGAACAGGGAGGCGGGGACGTAACGCTCCAGAGGCGCCGGGTCACCGGTGGTCCAGAAGCGGGCGATGTCCTCCACGAAGGAGACCAGCAGCGGATTG
Source organism: Gemmatimonadota bacterium (assembly GCA_039586555.1). Classification (GTDB taxonomy): domain Bacteria; phylum Gemmatimonadota; class Gemmatimonadetes; order Longimicrobiales; family Gaopeijiaceae; genus JBDHKE01. Next base: position 7,416 of record JBDHKE010000093.1, read on the forward strand.
CTCTCCACGTGGCTCTGCTTGCGCACGAAGTGGCAGAGCGGATCTCGACGGGCGCAGATCTCGTCTAGACGGGTCGACACCTCCCGCAACTCTCCCTCGGCCCCGATGTCGTTGAAGTAGACGGGGAAAAGCTTCAGAAGCTGCTTGACCTGGTGGTAGACGGGTTCGATGTCCCGGGCGAGCAGCGCGGAGATGTCACGCTGGAACAGGTCCGTGTCTGCCATGAAGACGCCGCCGACCTTGAGGTGCACCACCAGGGCAGCGAGAAGCTGGCGGGCGAGCAGCGGATTCACGCGAACGACGGCCAGGTAGGCCCGAATGTTCTGGAGGTGGGCGGGATTCACCCGGACGCCCCACTCCTCGGTGTACCCCCCGAATTCCGGATAATGGAAGTCGTAGTCGAGAATCTCGCCGATCACCGCGTCCACCCAGTCGGCGTCGCCGGTAGCCAGGACCTCCTGGCCGATTCTCGCGATGAGCTCCAGGACCGTCTTGGGGTAGGGAAACGCGCCCCGCCGCAGGGTCGAGAAGATGTCCCGGATGAACTGATCCCCCTCGCTGCCGGCGGCCCCTCTCAGGATCCCGGCGCAGGAGCGGCGGACCTCTTGTAGCGCCGCTTCGTGGACCGAGGAGAGATGTTCCGAGCCCAGGATCCGGGAGAACCACTCGACCCGCTCAATGGCTGTCTGCTGAGCGGAGCGTTCCTCGGCGTGGAGGGCGGCGCCCACATCCAGGTACGCCCGGACGGTCTGGCTGTTGTCGGGCAGCTCCAGCAGCCGGAGCATCCGGTCCGCGAGCGAGCCGTCGCGCCTCCATCTCCTCACCCCCTCCAGCAGAGGACGAAGCCGGTGGTGCGAGATGAGCTCCAGAGCCTCGGGCCTGCTGGACAGGCTGTCCTTCCCCCGAATCGCCTCGTACCAGAGGAGAGGATCCTCCTCGGCCAACCAGTGCCCGTACGTCTTCTCCAGGCCCGCGGCGAGGAGTGCCAGCACGCGTTCGATGGCCTCCGCACGGGCATCGCCGGCCTGGGAATAGGGACCGCCGGGCCCCGCTCGGTCGTCGCCGGTCCCTGCGGGGAGCTCGCTGGCCGAGGAGGGGCGGTCGCCGGCCTCCGTAGGGAGCTCGCTGGCCGGCGCGGCAAGGGCCCGCGCGAGTCTCTTGAGGGCGGGTGAAGTGACGACGGCCCAGCCCTCCGAGTCGCTGAAGATCCCCTCCAGGCGGTCCAGAGCGCCGAGGACGGCGGGGAGGTTGGCGTCGAGGCGATCACCGGAGTGGGTGGCGATCTTCTCCAGGTAGGCGAGCCAGCGCCGTACCGCCTCCTCACGAATCGCGGCCGGCGATGCCTCGGTCGCAATCCTGGCGTAGAGGTCGCAGAACACCCTCAACGCTTCGGGGCCGCGCTCGTGGCGGTTGTAGTGGAAGAAGTCGCTCGTGGCACGGCGGTGGACGTCCGCCAGCGTCTGGGCCCACCCCACGTAGCGGTGGTGCACCTCTCGGAGAAGGTCCTCGGTCTGCTTGCGGACACCGAAGAGGGGCGCGGTGATCTCCAGGAGCACCTGGTGCTCTTCCGGGATCACCACCTCCACGGCGGTGCGCTGCAGGTTGACGTCCAGTGCCCGTTTCATCTGGCTCGATCGGCTACGCCGCCTCCCTAGCTGGCTGGCGGCCGGCGGTGGTCACGGGTGAAGGCCCAGCCCGCGTCCCGGCCACGACCGTGCAGCGAGCTCCAACTCCTTCGACGAGGCGATGTCCGTGCCAGATTCGGGCCGGGATCCCGGGCCGGATCCTAATGAAATGTACGAGGGAACCTTAGGAGCGTGCTACCGGAACGCCCGCGCGGTGTCGCTCCGCCCCGGAGAGTGAAGTCGGGCGATGACTCGGGCAAATTGTCTCATCGTCTCCTAGGTCTCTCCAGGCCGCTCCACCGGTTCGAAGGTCTGGCGAAGGGGAAGCTCGGGAAGGAAGAGCGTGGCGCTCCAGGCGACGGCGACGATCATCACCGTTCCCAGGAAGATCCGGGTGATAGACAGCGTGAAGGCCGCGCGGATGACGGTCTGGACCTCCCTGGAGACCCGCTCCACGTCCCGTTCCCATCGCTCGCGGAGCGCGGCGAGCGACTCCTCCCGCTGGGCGGCGTCGAGGGCTCGCTCGGACGCGATCAGCGCCCGCACCTGGGTCCGTGATTCTTCTGGAAGCTGGACGCGTCCGAGCATTCGGGTGAGGGCTTCCCGGTCCCCTTCCCGGACAGCCCGCTCGAGGAGGGCGTAGCTCCGATCGAAGCCAGCCCGGATGTCCGCGTCCACGTTCGCGCTTCCCGTCGCGGAGAGGCGCGCCTGTGGACTCGCGAACCCTCGGGTGGCCAGGCTCTCCGGGAGCTCCGACCCGGCGAACGAGCTGGCCAGACCCATGGCCAGCACCGTGCCCATCAGCGCGGCCCCCACGGTGCCCCCGATCTGCCGGAAGAACTGGCTCGCGCTGGTGGCCTGGCCGATCTTACGCACGTCCACCGCGTTCTGGATGGCCAGGGTGAAGAGGGGGAGCGAAGGTCCGATGCCGATCCCGCAGATTACCATGTAGAGAAGGACCCTTCCGTACGGGACGTCCGGATCCATCCGGGAGAGCAGGATGGTGGCCAGGAAGAGGATCAGACCGCCCGTGAGGATCAACCTGCGGTAGTGGCCGAAGCGGGAGACCAGCTGACCGGAGATCACCGAGCCTGCCACCAGCCCCATCGATAGCGGAATGAGGCTGACCCCTGCCTGGGTCGCCGAGACCCCAACCACGTTGACCAGGAACAGGGGCAGGAAGATCAGCACGGTCATGAAGGCCGCGCCGAAGAAGAAGGCCGCCACGTTGGCCGTGCTGAACACCCGGTTCCGGAACAGACCCAGGTCCAGAATCGGGTTGCGAGAGGCCAGGGAGCGGGTCACGAACAGGGTGATGGCTCCCATCGAGACCACCAGAAGTGACACGGTCACCAGGGACTCGGCCTGGAAGTCACCGGAGTCCATTGCCATTCGTGGGAGCCAACCGTAGCGGGTCTTGTCCAGCTGAAGGGCGAGGATGAAGGGCACCAGGCCCAGAATGAGCCAGAGGGCGGAGAGGTAGTCCAGACGTCCTCCGGCCCCTCGAGGACGGAGCGGAGGCATGCGGGTGATGATGAACCACAGGGCCAGCGCCCCGAATGGGACGTTCACGTAGAAGACCCAACGCCAGCCTTCGATCCCTGGGATCAGCCCTCCAGCGTAGTCGGTCAGGAACCCTCCCAGGAGCGGGCCCAACACGCTGGCGATTCCCCAGACCCCTCCCACAAGACCCTGGTACTTGCCGCGCTGCGCCGGTGGAAAGAGGTCGGCAATGATGATGAACGCCATGGCGAAGAGGCCGGCGCCGCCCAGACCCTGGAGGCCCCGGAAGACGATGAGCTGGTTCATGCCGTCACCGAGGATGGGCAGGGGACCGAATTCCCCGGACAGTCCGCACAGGAAGGAGCCGGACAGGAACAGGCCCACGGCAACCAGCTCGATGCGCTTGCGGCTGTACATGTCGGCGAGCTTGCCGTAGATCGGTACCAGGGCGGTGGAGGCGAGAAGGTAGGCCGTCGCGACCCAGGCATAGCGACTCAGCCCCTGCAGATCTTCGACGATGCGGGGGAGGGCCGTGGAGACGATGGTCTGGTCGATGGCTCCCAGGAACAGGGCGAGCAGGATCCCGACGAGGGCGAACGTGCGGTCTCGGCTCGAGAGCTCCATTCCACTTCCTGGTTCCTGCGGGTGGCGGTCCATTCGTCCGGGCCACCGAATTCGCCGGTGATGAGCGATCGAGGTTCCTGTTACCCTCCGCGGTTCCCCGTGGTCGAAGGAGGGCCAGCCCTCGGCTTCGATCCTCGCCTCCCGCTGGTTACCGGATCGTCCGCCCCCCGCCATCCCCGCCGGGGGAGGACGGGGTACACGAGAGAGGATAGCGAAAGGAAGGCAGATGAGCAGCGACTATGCCAATCTCCTTGAAGAAGCGCTGGAGGCGTGGGAGGGTGTACGTCGAGGAGTGATCGCGGAGGCCGAGGCGATCCCGGCGGATCGCTACGACTTCCGACCTCGCCCGGAGGCTCGCAGCGTGGCCGAGCTGCTGCGGCACGTGGTCGAGACGGGTCTGATGATGGCGGGCGAGCTGAGCGCCCCGCAGGGGGATTTCCGCCGCCAGTCGTTCCCGGACTTCATGCAGGAGTACGCGGGGCACCTCCCACCGGACCCGGACCGGGATACGCTCCTGGCTCTGCTGAACAGCACCTTCGAAGAGGGGATGCGGAAGCTGAGGGACGCCGGGGAGCTGCACATGCTCCAGTTCATCCGCCGCTTCGACGGCAAGCCGGGGACCCGGCTCGCATGGCTGAATCACGGGGTCGCCCACGAGTACTACCACCAGGGGCAGCTGGCGCTCTACGCCCGCCTCATGGGGCTGGTGCCCGCGCTGACCCGTCGCATCTACGGCGAGGGGTGATGTGGGGTGGTCCCGGAGCGGGACCGGCCAGGGCCGCGTAGAGCAGGTCGATGCGATCGAGCCTCAGCTCGGTCAAATGAGGGGTGATGCTTGCTCCCGACAAACGCGGATCGCAAGATCCCAGCATCAAACCCATAGGAAGCGGCGGGGCCGAACCTGGGCTGACGGGATTCCGCGGCCTGGTGACCGGCAGATGCCTCGAAGCCGGGAAACAAGCACGATCTCATGACCATCCACCAGCTGTCCACCCCCTGCCTCCTGGTCGAGGAGGGCCGGCTCCAGTCGAACCTGAAGCGGATGCAGGCGAAGGCCGACGCCGAAGGCGTGCGGCTGCGGCCCCACGTGAAGACCCACAAGTCCATGGAGGTCGTCCGTCGGCAGGCACGGCTGGGCGCAAAGGGTGTCACGGTGGCGAAGGTGGGCGAAGCCGAGGTGTTCGTGGACGCGGGAGTCGAGGACGTCCGGCTGGCGTACCCCGTGATCGGCGCGGACAAACACGAACGCCTGCTCCGGCTCGCGGACCGAGCGCGAATCAGCTTCTGCGTGGACACCGTGCATGGAGCCCGCGCCGCCTCGGACTTCTACCGGTCGGCGGGACGAACCGCGGAGGTTCTGATCGCGGTGGACTGCGGCTACGGAAGGGAAGGGATCTCGTGGGAGGCGCCGGATGCGGTGGACTTCGCCCGGATGGTGCGGGGTCTGCCGGGGCTCCAGGTCACGGGCCTGCTGACTCACGCGGGGCACTCGTACCATGGGCCCGAGAACGGCGAGAGCGAGGAGGCGGCGCTCCGGCGCGTCGCCGCGGACGAGCGAGACCGGATGCTCGCCCTGGCGCGCCGCCTCCAGTCGGCAGGAGTCACGGACGCCGGACTCTCATCGGCCTTCGAGATCAGCGTGGGCTCGACGCCCACGGCGGCGGTGTTCGAGAACCGGTCCGCGGATGGGTTCACCGTCACCGAGCTTCGCCCCGGGACCTACGTGTACCACGACCTCACTCAGGTGGCCCTGGGAGCCGCCCGCCTGGACGACTGCGCGCTCACGGTGCTGGCCACCGTGGTGAGTCGGCAGTCGGATGGCCAGGGCGAACGGGCTATCCTCGATGCGGGCAAGAAGATCCTCACCGCCGATCGGCGGCATGGGTCCACGGGCTACGGCCTGATCCTGGCCGATGCGGAGGCCATGGAGCCTGTGGCGGGTGCCCGCATCTTCAGCCTGTCCGAGGAGCACGGTTGGGTGAGCCTGGAAGGCGGCGGCGATCTGCGGGTGGGAGACCGGGTCCGCATCGTCCCGAATCACGTCTGCCTGACCGTGAACACCCAGGACGAATTCCATCTCGTGGACGGGGAAGAGGTGGTGGGAACCTACCCGGTGGATGCCCGCGGCCGCGTGCGCTGACGGGCCCGAGCGTCGGCCCGGAAGAGAGGAACGAGACCATGCCCGAAGGAACGCTCCTGCTGAATCGAGGGGACATCGCGTCCCTGCTCGGTCCCAGCGACTACATCGAGATCGTCGAGAATGCCTTCCGCCAGCACGCTCTTGGAAGAACGCTGAGCCTGGGGCTCCTTCACATCGACTCCGAGGAAGGGGAGTTCCACATCAAGGCGGGCGGCGTCAAGGACCCGCGCATCTACTTCGGCCTCAAGACGAACGGCGGGTTCTTTCGCAACTGGGAGCGGTACGGCCTGCCGAACATCCAGGGCACGATCCTCCTCTGCGATGGCGACAACGGGACTCCCCTCGCAGTCATGGACTCGACCCACATCACCATCCATCGCACTGGAGCCACCACTGCCGTGGCGGCCAAGTACCTGGCCCGGCCCGACTCTCGAACGCTGACCGTGTGCGGCTGCGGGACCCAGGGCCGGATCCAGACGCGCTACCTGCGGGAGGTCGTGCCGCTGGAGCGGGCCTTCGCCTACGACCAGGACGGGAGCATCGCCCGGCGCTTCGCGTCCGAGATGGCGGAGGAACTCGACATGGAGGTGACTCCGGTCAGCGAGCTGGCGGAGGCGCTGGCACGGAGCGACGTCTGCGTCACCTGCACGCCGGCGAGGCGACAGTTCGTGAGGTTCGGCCATCTCCGCCCAGGAACGTTCCTCGCTGCCGTGGGAGCCGACAGTCCGGACAAGCAGGAGCTGGATCCACGCATCCTGGCGTCCAGCAAGGTCGTGGTGGACTTCCTCGACCAGTGCGCGACGGTGGGTGAGCTTCACCACGCCATCGAGGCCGGGCTTCTCTCGGCGGGTGAGGTCCACGCCCAGCTCCAGGAGGTGGTGGCAGGCGAGAAGAGCGGGCGCGCATCCGATTCCGAGATCATCGTCTTCGACGCCACCGGGAGCGGGCTTCAGGACGCTGCCGGCGCCGCCGCCGTGTACGAGAAGGCGACGAAGGAGGGCGTGGGATTCCGCTTCGATTTCTTCGCCAGCTAGTCAGCGTCCGAGGGGAGCTACACCAGGGCCAGTGAGAGGACTAGATTGATGGTTGGCTCTCGCCAGGGCGTAGTTGAGGTATCATGAGGGTGATGAGCCGCTTTCTGGGGCCATAGCTCAGTTGGGAGAGCGCCGGCTTTGCAAGCCGGAGGTCGCCGGTTCGAGCCCGGCTGGCTCCACTCCTCTAAAATCTTGTTACTGTTGGGCTTAGATAGGCCCCTCGTCGTTGAGTGCGATGAGGGGTCTACATGTTTGTTTACATGTTCGCGCGGTTTTTCGGCGGGATTGAGGCGGCTTAGTTCGGGTGCTGAGGACCTTTCCGATCGCCGATCAGGGAACGCGATGCTGGCGGTCTGGCCCAAGTGAGGTTGTTCCCGGTGGTCTGATACCGGCTCCAGGCCTCACGCCCGAGAGACGGCCAGCTCGGCGGCGATCGACGGTTTCGCCGAGAAATGGTCGACTCCGGATGCGCAACTTCGCCACGATTGCGTTCGACTCGCCGGAATCTTCG
>JBDHKE010000221.1:0-6176 GCA_039586555.1 Gemmatimonadota bacterium
GAGGCGTTCCAGCGAAGCGTCCACGGGTGAGGCTCCCAGTGTGGCCGGGAGCGAGCGGCGGGATCACGCTAGCGGCTTTAGGACGGGGGTGATGACCTTCTTCAAGATAAGCCGGGGCGGTTTCTCGGGCCAACGAAGCCGGCCACGGCGAGCGTGGTCATGTCCATCTCCAGGTGGATCGCAGTCCTCCGAGGATCACCGCTCGATATCCAAGGCCCCCACCACTTACTTGCCTCCACATCTCGGGCTCCGGATCTTGCCCAGGAGGACCCTCGAGCACGAAACCGTGGGGGAGCAGACAAGGCGGTCTGCGAAGACCCGTGACATCGAAAGAGCGGATACGATGAAAGTCCGAAAGAAAGGCTTCTGTCTCCGTCCGACCGGTGCGTTGGTCGTGTCGTTGATCCTTGTACTGTCCGGGACGACTCACGCTCAGGAAGCGGACAGAGCCTACATCAATGGAAACATCTACACGGTAGATGAAGACTTCAGCACGGCCTCCGCCGTCGCGATACGGGACGGCAGGTTCATCTACGTGGGTGATGATGCCGGCGTTCAGGCCTACATCGGGCCTCGCACGCTCGTGGCGGATCTGAATGGCAAGACCGTCATCCCAGGGCTACACGATGCCCACGTCCACATCCGATACGGTGAGAGGGAGCTTCACCCACGAACGCCGGACATTCGGACGGGCCTCGGGGAGTGGGCCTCCGTGGAGCGCATGCAGGAGGTGATCCGTCACGCCCTGGCGACCGGAGAGGGGATGCGCCCGGGGCCGGAGCCGAGGTGGATCGTGTTGAGCGGATGGATGTCGGACGTCTGGGACCCGCCGACCTTCCGTAAGGAGCTGTTGGATGCCGCCTCCCCCGACAATCCGGTGTTCATCAGCCGGTACACCCACGGCAGCGGCGCCAACAGCAAGGCCCTGGAGCTCGCCGGCATCACCCGGGACACACCCGATCCCCCCGGCGGTCACATCAAGAAGGACGAGGACGGTGAACCCACCGGCGAGTTCGTCGAGCGGGCTCCTCCGCAGCTGACACGGCTCATTCCACCCCTGCCCCCGCTGACCGACTACGAGCGGAGCCGGAACCTGGTCGAGGGGACCCAATTGGCCGTGGCCAGCGGGCTCACCACCGTCCACGGCGCCAGCCGGACGGACTACGAGGAGGTTCAGAGACGGATCAAGCTTTACGAAGTGGGTCTGCTCAGGATCCGGATCAACGAAATGGTCGACGAGGACGCCGCGAGGAGGCTGGGCGAGCCGCTGAACCTCGACGACAAGTATTTCGTCCAGTCGGTCAAGGCCTTTGTGGACGGCGCTCTGGGATCTAGGGGCGCCCTCATGCTCGAGGAGTACAGCGACTATCCCGGCTTCTTCGGAGAGGCGGTCCGGAGCGAAGACGAGCTGGTGGAGTCGGCCATCGAGCTGCTCCCCACGGGCTTCAACCTCCGGGTCCACTCCATCGGCGACGGAGGGAATCACGTAGCCATCAACGCCTTCGAGCGGGCGCTCGAGGCCACAGGCATCGACGGCAGGGAGGCCCGGTTCGCGCTCGAGCACGCTCAGATGTTCACGGCCGCCGACCTGCCCAGACTGGTCGAGCTGGGGATCGTGGCCTCGGTTCAGCCGCTCCACGCCACCGAGGACATGAACTTCGCTGAGGCCAGGATCGGGCCGGAGCGGATGAAGCACGCCTACAACTGGAGTGAGCTGCTGGACCTCGGCGTGCCGGTGGCGACGGGGACGGACTACTCCGTCTCGCCCTACAATCCGTTCTACACCCTGCACGCCGCGGTCACCCGACAGGACCGGAACAACGAGCCGCTGGGGGGATGGTATCCGGGCCAGGCCCTGACCCGGGAAGAGGCGCTCCGCGCTGCCACCACAGGGGCCGCCTACGTCATGAAGGCGGAAGACATGCTCGGCTCCATCGAGGTGGGGAAGCTGGCCGACTTCGTGGTCATCCCGGTGGACTACATGACCATCCCCGCCCAGGACATCTGGAAGATCGAGCCGGAGATGACGCTGATCGGCGGTGGGGTGGTGTACTCCAGGCCGATCAGCTAGGGAATCGACCCGAGCTTCGTCCGGTCCAGCCCAGGCAAAAGACCCGGCCCCGAGAGGGGTCGGGCCTTATCATGGCGTAGGCCATCCACTCGAAGTCGGGATCGGTGGAGTGGATCTCGGTTGCCAGTGCCTTCCTCCGAGTACCACTTGTTTTGTGCGAGCCTATCGTGGGCTCGATGGCGAATCGGCCCCTGTGGCCCCAGGGGGTTCGGGAGGAACCACGGGGATAGCAACCGGCGCCCTTCGTCCCGGTTCGAACCTGAGGTTCATGCGCCGGAACACGGCCTGGAAGCGGGGGTCGTCGCGGAGGGCATCGACCGCCGGATTCGCCCAGACCCAGGGCAATGTGAAGCTGGATGGCTCATATTCTAGCCAGCGGAGGGCTTCCTCCCGGTTCCCCAAGGCGGCGTATAGGTGGAAGAGCCCCTCGGCTGGCGGGGGAGACCACTCCGCTTCCACCTCCCGTGCGATCCGCAACGCCTCCTCCCTTCGACCGGCCAGGGCATAGGTCTCGGCCAGTCCAACGAGAGAGAGCGGATCCAGGGCTAGCAGCTTCTCAAGTGCCGCAATGGCCTCGTCATACAATCCCAGTGCCGCCGCGCTAACACTGAACACGTTGAGGGCAGTGACGTTGTCGGGATAGTCTTCCACCACCTCCTTGGCTTCGGCGTAAGCCCGCTCCTCGTCCCCGGACCACCAGTAGAGGGCCGGGAGCCAGGTCGTGTGGTAGTGGGTCAGTGGATCGAGGGCCTTGGCTCGCTCGTGCTCCGCCACCGCCTCCTCCACTCTCCCGAAGAGGGCCAGATACCAGGCGTAATGGTAGTGGTTCCAGGCCAGGCTCGGGTTCAACTCGTTGGCCTCTTGGAAAGCCCGTTCGGCCTCCTCCCAATCCCGCCCCCAGTAGGTCTCGTAATCGGCCAGGGCCGCCCATCCCTCGGCTAACGTCGAGTCGAGACGGATCGCCCGCTCTGCCGCGGATTGGCCTTGGGACCACAATTCAGGGTCAGAGATCATCGCGTTGTGACCCAGAGTGACATAACACAGCGCCAATCCGGCCCAGGCCAGCGCATCGGCCGGATTCTGCTCCACGGCCGTGGTGAAGTACTGGATGGCTTCTTCGGCATCCTCCGGGCTTGTGTAGTCGTCCGCCAACAAGTGCATCCCTCGGAGGTAGGCTTCGTAGACCGCCGGGTTTACGGTCGGGGCTTCATCGAGGCGGACCTCGTCTCGAGGCCTGAGACTCAACCGGACCTGATCAGCGATGGCCCGAGCGAATCCCCTGTAGAGGGCTACAATGTTCGGGAGCACGCCATCGAAGCTGCCCGCCCAGATCTCCCTCTCGTCACGGTCATAGAGTCGGGCGGCTATCTCCAGGCTGTCTCCCTCCCGAAACACCGAGCCCTGGATGACACCGTCCACACCAAGCTCCCGGGCGATCTCTCCGATCCTCTTATCGGTGTCCTGGTACTGGATCATGGTGGCCCGCGAGATCGTCCCGATACCCAACTGCCCCAGCTCCGAGATCAGGACTTCGTGGACCCCACCCGCCAGGAACTCCTGCTCGGGGTCATTTGTGAGGTTGTCCAGGGGCAAAGCAACCACGCCCAGCCGGCGACGCCTCCCCGGCGCCCGGACTGGAGGCACCACGGTCCCCGTCGTCAGCGCCTCGGCAAACTCGCTGGCCGTGTCGAACCGCTCCCCCGGATCCGTGGCCAGGGCCCGCGAAACGGCCCGGTCCAGGAACACCGGGATGCTGGGATCGGTCGTCCGAAGACTCGGCCCTCGATCCGCCTTCCGCCTTGCCAACAGAGCCTGTGGATCGACTCCCTCAAACGGCGCCCCTCCCGTCACCATCTCGTAGACCACACACCCCAGCGAGTAGACATCGCTCCGGGCGTCTACATCCTCGCCACCAAGCGCTTGCTCGGGGCTCATGTAGGCCGGAGTCCCCACGGCCAAACCCGTGAAGGTGAGCCCTTCGGTGCTGGATGCCTCCAGGGCCCGGGCGATCCCGAAGTCCGCCACCACCGCTTGATCTCCCGTGAGCAGGATGTTGGCCGGTTTGATGTCGCGGTGGATCACGCCCCGCTCATGGGCGTAGGTCAGGGCCGAGGCGATCTGATCAGTCAAGCGAATCGCTTCCTCGACTCCCAGCCCTCCCTCCCTCTCCAAACGGTCCTGCAGGGACTCACCCTCCACATACGGCATCACGTAGTAGAGGGACCCGTGGGCTTCCCCGGAGTCGAAGAGGGGCAGGATGTGCGGGTGCGTGAGCTTGGCCGAGATCTCGATCTCTCGAACGAAGCGCTCGGCTCCGAGGCCCGCGGAAAGTTCTGGACGGAGGACCTTGAGGGCGACCGGTCGGTTGTGCTTCAGGTCCTGGGCGAGGTAGACCGTGGCCATGCCGCCGCGGCCGATCTCGTGCTCAAGAGTGTAGCGGTCAGCGAGGGCTTGAGAGAGGCGTTCGAGCGAAGCGTCCATGGGCGCGACTCCCAGTGTGGCCGGGAGCGAGCGGCGGGATCACGCTAGCGGCTTTCAGGACGGAGGTGATGACCTTCTTCAAGATAGGCCGACCTGGGCTGCTCGGCGAACGAAGCCGGCCCGCAGTTCCCGGGACCGCCACTTGCGCCCTCCCTCTCACCGGTCCATGCTCCTTCAGGCGGCAGGGGCAGGCCGTTTGAATTGCCTATCCTTGAGACCGACGGTTGTTTTGCCGGCAATCAATCCTAGAATGCTCGGCTGCGAAGTTCGATCATGCCTTCCATCACGTACCGCAAGCCACAATGGAAAGTGTTTGGGTGCGATGCGCCGGCGGGGGTTTTCCCTTGGAGCGCATGGACGGTGCTACTTTCGATAGTCTGTGGCTGCTCCGAAGTCACAGAATCTCTCTCGCCGACACAGTTGTCATTGACGGTGGATCTCCAGCCGGCCTTTGCTGCTGGACAGAATGTGACCGCCGTACACGCGGTGGTCGAGTGCTGGGACGAGAACTACGACGCCTGGGACGACGACTACCAGGCAGAGATGTACCTTGACCTGTCAGAATCGTCGGCCACCGGCACGTTCGAGGACCTGCCGCCTGGCGAATACTCCTTCGTGACCACGCTGTTCGACGGGGAAGCCGTGGTGTCCACTGGGACGGGTTATGCATTTGTCGAGGCCAACTCGGGCACAACGGTCACGGTCGAGAGCAACTGGGAGCCGTCTGTTGATGTTCCCGTGCTGCTGCAACCATTTAAGCGAGTGCAGGTAGACAACGGCTGCTACAGCCAAACGGATTCCACGACATGGATCTTCGACTGGACCGACGTGCTTGGTGCAGAGCGATACGAAACGTTCGTGCACGGTCCGACCGCGCACGGCCCCCTTGGGATGGGGGGTCCTTGGGATAGCACTCTCTCGTACCGCCGCTTCTCAAGAGTTTCCTACGTCGCTGCCGGCAGTCGCTACAACTGGTATTGGCGTGTCCGTGCAGAGGTTGGTGGGGAGTGGAAAGAATGGAGTGACACCCATTACTTCGACACTGAAGCGCCCAACACTGACTGCCCGTGATCTAGTGGGATGGGCCCTTCGCGTTTGGATTGTCGGTGGGCTTCTGGCAGCGAAGGTCGTCACACACCCCCGCGTATTGTGACATCCAATAGAGCCACAACAGCGTGGCGCTTCCCTTCCCCACATGCCGGAATCTTCCGCCCTGAATCGACAGTAGAACCGACAGTAACCGGGCATGGGTATCCCGCTTTCGCGGGCACCAGCTGGCTCGACCTGCCACGCCCTCCCTACCCGCGGTCCAATCGGCCAAGGGGCTGGTTTCTTATCAGCTGCGATGCGGACGGTCCCCCCCCGGTGCTTCTGTTGACAATCTAAAGAAGTCGGGGTATCATACCGTCGATCATCTACAGAAGATGATCGACAGGAGGCGTCATGCCGAAGTCGAGATCCGAGCTGCTTCAGGGGACCCTCGAGCTCCTCATCCTCAAGATCCTCTCCCTGGAGCCCTTGCACGGGTGGGGGATCAGTGAACGGATCCAGCTCCTTTCCGACGAGGTCCTCCTGGTCAACCAGGGATCCCTCTATCCGGCACTCCAGCGGATGAAGCGCAAGG
>JBDHKE010000094.1:0-14788 GCA_039586555.1 Gemmatimonadota bacterium
ACTCCCCCGCTGCGCTACTGCCGCTGGCGCGGCAGAGGGTCGCTGCGGACGCGCCTCCGCCCCGATCCCGGCATCGCCCCGAGAACGATCTCGGAACCGCGCCGCGCTGAGCTTAGAGAGAGAAGATGCCCAGGGACAAGATCATCCTCGCGTGTCAGGAGTGCGAGGAGCGCAACTACAGCACGACGAAGAACAAGCGGCTGCATTCAGGGCGGATCGAACACCGGAAATTCTGTCCGCGCTGTCGGAAGCATACGCCTCACAAGGAAACCAAGTAGCGGGAGTATGTGATGCTCCAGCAGATCAAGAGCTCCCGGACCTTCATGGAAGAGTCGTGGGCCGAGCTTCAGAAGGTCACCTGGCCTGATTACGAGCAGCTGAAGAGCGCGACGCTCGTGATCATCGTCTTCGTGATCCTGATCTCCGCGGTCATTTGGGTCATGGATATCGCCGTGCGCAACCTGGTTCGGCTCATCATGGGCGTTTTCGGAGCGTAGACGGCGAGGCCACGATGGCGGATGCACGCTGGTACGCGATCCAGACCTATTCCGGTCACGAGAACAAGGTCCAGAAGCTTATTCAGCATCGGATCGACGAGGAGCCGGGGGAGACCCCCGAGGAGAAGGAGATCAAGGAAGTCCTCGTACCGACCCAGGACGTGGTGGAGATTCGGAACGGCAAGCGCGTGACGGTCACTCGGCGCCTGTACCCGGGGTACGTCCTGGTTCACATGATCATGACCGATCGGACGATGCATGTCATCGACAGCATCCAGGGAGTCATCAAGTTCGTCGGCACCGGTCGGGATCCTCAGCCCCTCCGCGAAGAGGAGATGAACAAGATCCTCGGAGTCGAAGTGGAGGAGGAAGAGGGCGTAAAGGAAGAGATCCCCTTCTACGTCGGTCAGGTGGTCGAGGTCACGCAGGGGCCTTTCTCCGACTTCTCGGGAACGGTCCAGGAGGTGTATCCGGACAAGGGCAAGGTCAAGGTGGAAGTCTCCCTGTTCGGAAGGCCGACCTCGGTGGAGCTGGACTACACACAGTTACAGGGGTTCTAGCTGAATGGCGAAGAAAGTCATTGGATTCATCAAGCTCCATGTGCCTGCTGGCCAGGCGAACCCGGCACCACCGGTGGGTCCGGCTCTGGGCCAGCACGGGGTGAACATCATGGAGTTCTGCAAGCAGTTCAATGCCAGAACCCAGTCCCAAGCCGGGACCATCATCCCGGTGGAGATCACTGTCTATGCGGACCGGTCGTTCTCCTTCATCACCAAGACACCGCCAGCTGCCGTGCTACTCAAGAAGGCAGCTGGTCTGGACAAGGCTTCGGGCGTTCCCAATCGGGAGAAGGTGGGGCGGGTGACCCAGGATCAGATTCGAGAGATCGCCGAGACGAAGATGCCGGACCTGAACGCGGGTGATCTCGAAGCCGCGATGCGCATGATCGAGGGCACGGCCCGGAGCATGGGACTCGAGGTCGAAGGATAGGACCGGGCTCGAACAACTCGTATGGGGGATGCGGAATCCGAAGAACCACCCACTGATAGCCGCCAGGGGTGGGAGGATTGAGCCAGACGGCTTCTTATCGATGGCGAATCACGGAAAACGATATGCTGGGGCACGGGCGAAACTCCCCCCCGGCGTCAGGTATGCGCCCGACGAGGCGCTGGATCTCGTGAAGAGTCTCTCGTACGCCAAGTTCGACGAGACTGTGGAGGTGGCCACCCGCCTGGGGGTGGATCCCAGGAAGGCGGACCAGATCGTTCGGGGAACGGTGGTCCTCCCCCATGGGACCGGAAAGCCGGTCCGGGTCCTCGTGATTGCCCAGGGGGAGAAGGAAACCGAGGCCCAGGAGGCCGGCGCCGACTTCGTGGGGACCGAATACCTGGATCAGATCAAGCAGGGCTGGCTCGACTTCGACGTAGCCGTGGCCACTCCGGATCTGATGGGGAAGGTCGGGCCCCTCGGCCGGATTCTCGGACCTCGCGGCCTGATGCCCACCCCGAAGGCAGGGACGGTGACGTTCGACGTCGGCCGGGCCGTCTCGGAGATCAAGGCCGGGAAGATCGAGTACCGGGTGGACCGGACCGGCAACGTCCACGCTCCCATCGGCCGCGTCTCCTTTGAGCGGGAGAAGCTCACGGAGAATCTCTCGGCCTTCATGGAGTCGATCCTTCGAGCCCGCCCCTCGGCCGCCAAAGGGACCTACGTCCGGAGCATCACCGTGTCCAGCACCATGGGACCGGGCGTCCCGATCGACCCGAATCTCTACCGCCGGGGCAACTGATGAACCGCACGGAGAAGGAATCGTTCGTCGCCGAGTTCCGGGACCGGGTCCAGAGGGCTGGGGCGATGTACTTGACCGATTTTACAGGCCTGGACGTGAAGTCTATGACCGCGCTGCGACGCCGGGTGAAGGAGGCCGGTGGCGAGTACCTGGTCGTGAAGAACCGGCTTGCACTGCTGGCCCTGGAGGATCTGGACCTTCCGGATATCTCCGAGCATCTGATCGGTCCCACCGGCGTGGCCTTCGGGTACGACGAGCCGGTGGGAATGGCCAAGGCGCTCGCAGACTACCAGAAGGAACACAAGGACCGGCCAGCCTTCAAGATCGGCGTCGTGGAGAATGCCGTCCTCGCGCCGTCGGAGATCGATCGACTGGCCAAACTCCCGCCGAAGGAGCAGCTCCTGGCGGAGCTGGCGGGGGCCATGCAAGCCACGCTGGCGGCTTTCGTGGGCGTCCTTCAGGCAAAGCTCCAGGAGATGGCTGGTCTTCTGGAGGCGCTGCGGCAGGAGCGCGAGGGCTAGAGGCCTTGCCGGCGGAGGCGACGCACGGGTTTCCGGGCATCGACTCGCCGCGCCGCCGATCGGCTCCATTGGCATGTATGCTAGCTTGCAAGCCTCGTTGGTAGCACGGGCGCAGGGATGTTCGGAACTTCGGTGTGTGAATGGGTAGTATTAATGTCTATGCCCGGTCCACCTCTCCGAGTCGCATCTCGTCAATCCAGCAGAAATCGACAGGACCTTCTGTACACCCGTACGCGGGCGTGGGCCGCGTGAGCTTTAAGGAGTAATCTGAACCATGGCGATCAACACTGAAGAGCTCCTCGAGACCATTGGGAACATGACCGTCCTCGAACTGGCGGAGTTCGTGGATGCGTTCAAGGAGAAGTTCAACGTCACGGCTGCTGTGGCCGCGGCCCCCGTGGCCGCTGCCGGCGGGGCCGCACCGGAGGGGGAGGCCGCAGAGGAGAAGGACGAGTTCGACGTGGTTCTCGAAGCCATCGGCGACAAGAAGATCCAGGTCATCAAGGCTCTGCGTGAGGTCACGAGCCTCGGCCTGAAGGAGGCCAAGGAGCTCGTCGACAACGCTCCGAGCACGGTGAGAGAGACGGCCACCAAGGAGGAGGCCGAGCAGATCAAGTCCAAGCTCGAGGAGCAGGGCGCGACGGTCGTCCTCAAGTAATCTGCTGGTCGAGACGCCCGTGCTTTGCGGGTGGGTGCCGGGGGTTGGACCCGGTACCGAAAAGGCTCCGCCCCCGGTGGGTGGTTCCACGCCCCGAGACCCCGGCGCCCGCATGGGCGTGCGGGGGTATCGGCGCTTGGTCAATTCGTAGACCCTTCGGTCCCGGACGGAACGGAATACGCCCGGGACAACATGGAGAGTTCCGTTGGATACTCGGAACGAAGCCCGGCCGGCCCTGAGCTTCGCCAAGCTCCCTCCGGTCATGCCGATGCCGAACCTGCTGGACGTACAGCTGCGGTCCTTCAACGAGCTCGTTCAGAGCCCCGAAGACCCCGATGAGCAATGGGACTTCGGATTGGACCGCGTGTTCGGTGAGATCTTCCCGATTTCGGACGTGAACGAGAACTTCACGCTCGAGTACGTGTCCTCCTCTCTCGGTGAACCGAAGTACTCCGTGGAGGAGTGCATCGAGCGGGACATGACCTTCGCGGCACCGCTCAAGGCTGTGCTGCGGCTGATCGTGTGGGAGGATCTGGAGGATGGTGAACGGCGCCCCAAGGACATCATCGAAAAGGAAGTCTACCTGGGCGATCTGCCGCTTCTGACCGACCTGGGGACGTTCATCATCAACGGGGCGGAGCGAGTCGTGGTGAGTCAGCTTCACCGTTCGCCCGGGGTCGTCTTCGAGGAGAACATCCACCCGAACGGATCAAAGCTCTATGGGTCCCGAATCATCCCGTTCAGGGGCTCGTGGGTGGAGTTCACCATCGATATCAACGACATCTGTTACGTTCACATCGACAAGAAGAAGAAGTTCCCGGCTACGGCCCTGCTTCGAGCCTTCGGGTACGGATCGGACGCGGAGATCTACCAGCTCTTCTACACCACACGGGAAGTCGACCTGGTGGATTCCGGCCAGCAAGGGCGAGCCGATGTGGTCGGAGCCATCCTCGCCGAGGACGTCGTCGATCCGGAGACCGGAGAAGTCCTGGCCGAGCGCGCCTCGGAGATCGACGAGGCCGTGTCCGCCATGTTCGAGCGAGCGGGGATCTCCAAGATCACGGTGTATGCCAGCGCCCGCCCGGCATCCCGAGCCAGGGGTGAGAGCCCGATCGTTCGGAACACCCTGCGGAAGGATCCCACGAACGACGAAGAGGAAGCGCTCTACGCCATCTACTCCCTGCTCCGGCCGGGTGACGCACCCAACGTCGAGACTGCACGCACAGCGCTCGAGCGGGTGTTCTTCAATCCCAAGCGCTACGACCTGGGAAAGGTCGGACGCTACAAAATCAACCAGCGACTGGGGTTGGACATCCCCCGCACGGTGACCGTTCTCACCCGCGATGATTTCGTGGCCATTCTGCGGTATCTCATCGACCTCAGCGAAGGTCGGGGCTACACGGATGACATCGACCATCTGGGGAATCGCCGCGTTCGCACGGTGGGCGAGCTGATTGCCAATCAGTTCTCCGTCGGTCTATCCAGGATGGCACGCCTCGTGAAGGAGCGCATGTCCATCAATACGGACCCGGAGAAGATCAATATCGACGACCTGGTCAACGCCCGGACCGTCTCCGCCGTCATCCAGGCCTTCTTTGGCTCCTCCCAGCTCAGCCAGTTCATGGACCAGACCAATCCCCTGGCCGAGCTCACGCACAAGAGGCGGCTCTCCGCTCTCGGTCCTGGAGGGCTCACTCGGGAACGAGCGGGATTCGAGGTCAGGGACGTTCACTACTCCCACTACGGGAGGATGTGTCCCATCGAGACTCCGGAGGGGCCGAACATTGGCCTGATCACCTCCCTCACCACCTACGCCCGCATCAACGAGCTGGGCTTCGTCGAGACGCCGTACCGGAAGGTGGTGGATGGCCGTGTGACGGACGACATCGTCTGGCTTTCCGCCAACGAAGAGCAGGAGTCGCGCATCGCTCAGGCCAACGCGCCTCTGTATCCGGATGGACGGTTCGTGAATGAGCTGGTGCTATGCCGGGAGGGGGCCGACTTTCCGCTGCTCCAACCGGGAGACATCGACTATATGGACGTTGCTCCGGCCCAGCTCGTCTCGGTAGCGGCGGCCCTGATCCCCTTCCTCGAGCACGACGATGCGAACCGGGCTTTGATGGGCTCCAACATGCAGCGCCAAGCGGTGCCGCTCCTCTACACGGACGCGCCACTCGTGGGCACGGGGCTCGAGGCGAAGGTGGCCCAGGACTCGGGGGCGGTCATTACGGCGCGTCGGGGCGGCGACGTCGTGCGTGTGACGGCCGATGAAATCGTCGTTGACACGGGCTCGGTGGGGGCCAAGAGCTCCGACGAGCCTCTGGCGAAGCTCGCGCAGTTCGATCGCTACAAGCTCAAGAAGTTCTGGCGTACGAACCAGGATACCGCCATCAACCAGAGGCCGCTGGTTCGCATTGGCCAGAAGGTCGGCGCCGGCGACATCGTCGCGGACGGGCCCTCGACGGACCACGGCGAGCTGGCCCTGGGGCGCAGCGTGGTCGTCGCGTTCATGCCCTGGTACGGCTACAACTTCGAGGATGCCATCGTCATCAGCGAGAAGCTCGTGAAGGACGACATCTTCACCTCCATCCACATTCAGGAGCTGGAGCTCCACGTTCGGGACACGAAGCGGGGGATGGAGGAGATCACTCGCGAAATTCCGAACGTGGCGGAGGAGAGCCTGGTCGACCTGGACGAGCGGGGCATCGTGAGGATCGGGGCCCGCGTCAAGAGCGGAGATATCCTGGTAGGCAAGATCACACCGAAGGGCGAGACGGAGCTTTCGCCTGAGGAGAAGCTGCTAACGGCCATCTTCGGCGAGAAGGCGAAGGACGTGAAGGACTCGTCGCTTCGCGTACCGCCGGGTATGGCGGGCACCGTCATCGACGTGAAGATCTTCTCGCGTCGGATCGACGATCCCTTGCTGGAGAAGGAGCACGGAGCTCGGATCGGAGAGTTGCGACAGCACGAGCGGGACGAGATCTCCCGTATCACGGATGCCCGCAACGAGGAGGTCCGTCAGCTTCTGCATCTCCAGACTGTCGCGCTGATGCTGAAGAAGGGGACCGTTGAGCCCCTTCACGAGGAAGGAGTCAAGCTCATCAAGAAGACCCTGGAGGAAATCGATCTTTCGAAGGTCGATCTCCAGACCCTCAAGGTTCAGAACAAGGACGTGAGCGAACGGATTCGCCGGGTCGTCGACGAGGCCCAGCGCCGCATCGACCAGGTGCGGGAAAGGGCTGAGGAGCAGATCGACAAGGTCTTCCAGCCGGATGAGCTTCCGCCCGGCGTGGTGCAGCTGGTGAAGGTCTACATCGCCGAGAAGCGGAAGGTCGCGGTAGGCGACAAGATGGCGGGGCGGCACGGGAACAAGGGCATCATTGCTCGAATCGCCCCTGAGGAGGACATGCCGTTCCTTCCCGACGGCTCGCCCGTGGAGATCGTGCTCAACCCGCTGGGCGTGCCGTCCCGAATGAATGTGGGGCAGATTCTGGAAACCCACCTTGGATGGGCTGCCCGGCTCCTGGGCTTCGACGCCAAGACGCCGGTCTTCCAGGGGGCGTCCGAGGATGAGGTCGGCCATCTATTGAAGGTGGCCGGACTTCGCTGGGCCGCCGACGCGCTCGATCTCAAGACCGAGTTTCCGTCGCTGTCGGTGGATCGCCTGTGGGCGATGATCCGGTCCGCTCAGTCCCTGGCCGGAGAGCCCGGCACCCGGCACATCGGGACGACGGGCAACGGCGGCGATCCGCACAAGCGCGGGATCGGCCACTCCTTGGACTCCTATCTGGAGCTCAAGCTCGACTCCGAAGCCAAGGCGGCGTTCCAGGACCTGCGTGATTATGTGGTGGTGGCCGGGAAGGAGCTGGCGGAGCGGAAGGGCGGGAAGCTGCAGACCGCCTTTCCGGAGATCTACGTGCTCAGCCGCAAGAGGTCGCTCAAGGAGGGTCTGGACGCGGCCGTGGTGGAGTTCATGGCGGAAGCCGATGTGCTCCCCAACGGCAAGATCTGGCTGCGGGACGGCCGGAGCGGCAGACGCTTCGACTTCCCCGTGACGGTTGGATCGATCTACATGCTGAAGCTGTCCCACCTCGTGGACGACAAGATCCACGCCCGGAGCATCGGCCCCTATTCGCTGGTCACCCAGCAGCCGCTGGCCGGAAAAGCGCAGTTCGGAGGGCAGCGGTTCGGAGAGATGGAAGTGTGGGCTCTGGAGGCGTACGGTGCAGCCCACACCCTCCAGGAGATCCTGACCGTCAAGTCCGACGACGTGGCGGGACGCTCGAAGGTATACGAAGCCATCGTGAAGGGCGAGAACCTGCCCGAGCCAGGAATTCCCGAGTCGTTCAACGTGCTCGTGAAGGAGCTTCAGGCTCTCGGGCTATCGGTCACACTGGGTCGAGAAGACTAGCCCGGTGGTCGAAATCGCGGATGAGAACAACCTCGGAACCCCAAGACGTGGGCTTGAGCAGACATGATTGATTTTCCCAGGTCCAGAGAGACGCGCAGCGCGGATTTTGACTTCATCAAGCTGAAGATTGCGTCGCCGGAGGAGATCCGGAGCTGGTCCTTTGGCGAGGTTACCAAGCCCGAGACCATCAACTATCGCTCGTTCAAGCCCGAGCGCGATGGACTCTTCTGCGAGCGCATCTTCGGTCCCGTGAAGGACTGGGAGTGCCACTGTGGGAAGTTCAAGCGCATCCGCTTCAGGGGACACGTGTGCGACCGCTGCGGCGTGGAGGTGACGCTTTCGAAGGTGCGCAGGGAACGGATGGGGCACATCGAGCTCGCCGTTCCGGTGTGCCACATCTGGTTTTTCAAGACGCTCCCGAGCCAGCTGGGATACCTGCTCGGAATGACGCTTCGGGACCTGGAGCGCATCATCTACTACGCGGCCTATGGGGTCACCAACCCCGGTCAGCAGGAAGTGGAGTATCAGGAGCTCCTGGACGAGGACGAGTTCTACGATCTCCGGGTGAAGGCCAGGGAAGAGGGGGATGATGAGTTCCGGGCCGAGATCGGAGCCGAGGCCGTCCGCACGTTGCTACGTCAACTGGACGATCCCACCCGCAAGATCGCGGATCGAAACGTGGACGGTCGAGGCCCGGATCGCCTCGCCGACTGGCTACGAAGCGAGATCGCTACGGAGACCTCCCAGCACCGCAAGAAGAAGAAGCTGAAGCGGCTGAAGGTCGTGGACGCGTTCAGAAACTCCGGGGACACGCCGGAGAGCCGCAACCGCCCGGAGTGGATGATCATGGATGCGGTTCCGGTGATCCCTCCGGATCTGCGTCCTCTGGTTCCCCTGGACGGCGGACGTTTCGCCACCTCAGACCTCAACGACCTCTACCGGAGGGTCATCAACCGCAACAACCGGCTGAAGAAGCTGATCGAGATGCGCGCTCCGGAGGTCATCCTCCGGAACGAGAAGCGCATGCTGCAGGAAGCGGTGGACGCGCTGTTCGACAACGGCCGGCGCTCGAAGGCCATCCGAGGCCGCGGAAAACGTCCCCTGAAGTCTCTCTCGGACATGCTGAAGGGGAAGCAGGGTCGCTTCCGCCAGAATCTCCTCGGAAAGCGCGTGGATTACTCGGGGCGCTCGGTCATCGTGGTGGGGCCTGAGCTCAAGCTGCACCAGTGCGGTCTGCCGAAGGCGATGGCCGTCGAGCTGTTCAAGCCGTTCATCATCCATGAGCTGGAAAAGCGGGGCGAGGCCGAGACGGTCAAGCGGGCCAAGAAGATCGTCGAACGGGACGATCCAAAGGTCTACGAGGTCCTGGAAGACATCATCAGGGACCACCCGGTTCTGCTGAACCGCGCGCCCACCCTGCACCGCCTGGGAATCCAGGCCTTCGAGCCAGTCCTGGTGGAGGGGAAGGCCATTCGCATCCACCCCCTCGTGTGTGCCGCCTTCAACGCGGATTTCGACGGGGATCAAATGGCCGTTCACGTTCCTCTGAGCTTCGAGGCCCAGCTGGAGGCCCGCGTCCTCATGCTGGCCAGCAACAACATCTTGCTTCCTTCGAACGGCCGCCCGGTAGCGGCTCCGACGCAGGATATGGTCATCGGGGGCTACTACCTGACCAAGCCGCAGCTCCGGGTGGCCGACCTCGAGTCGGTGCTGGCCGACCGCAGGAGCGCAAAGCCGGCGCGGGAGAAAGCCGAGAAAGAGATCTCCGAGCTCTATGAGAACGCGCCTCGGTTCGGGAGCTACGGAGAGGCGGAGATGGCGCTGGAGATGGGTCTCGTCACCTTCCACAGCCTCTGCCATTACTGGTTCCGCCGCCCCGGTGAGGAGGCCCGCGAGGGCAAGTGGATTCGCACCACGGTGGGCCGGGTCCTGTTCAACTCCATCATCCCGGACGAGATGGGCTTCCTGAACCGCTCTTTCGGGAAGAAGGAGCTGGGTGATCTGATTTTCGAGTGCTTCACGACTGTGGGGCTCGGGGCGACCACCGAGTTCCTGGATCATCTCAAGGATTTCGGATTCCGGTACGCCACCCTGGGAGGGGTGAGCGTCGGCATCGACGATCTGGAGGTCCCCCGGGAGAAGCTGGAGATCCTCGGCGATGCCGACGAGCAGGTGGCACGTTTCCAGCGGGCGTATGCCAGTGGATTCATCTCCAACGGAGAGCGCTACAACAAGGTCATCGACACCTGGACCCATGCGAACAACGATGTAGCCGACGCCATGGTCCGCCACCTGGAGCGGTCCAAGGACGGGTTCAATCCGGTGTACATGATGATGACCTCGGGGGCCCGGGGGAACCGCGACCAGATGCGCCAGCTGGCAGGGATGCGCGGCCTGATGGCCAAGCCCCAGAAGAAGCTGACGGGAGGAATCGGGGAGATCATCGAAAGCCCCATCAAGTCCAACTTCCGGGAGGGCCTGAGCGTGGTGGAGTACTTCATCTCCACGCATGGCGCACGGAAGGGACTGGCGGACACGGCTCTCAAGACGGCCGACGCCGGCTATCTCACCCGGCGCCTCGTGGACGTGGCGCAGGACGTGACCATCATCAGCGAGGATTGCGGAACCGATGTGGGACTCGAGATGACCGCCCTGAAGGAAGGGGAGGACATCATCGAGCCTCTCGGCGACCGGATCGTCGGAAACGTGGCCCTGGAGGACGTCTACGATCCCATCGACGGCGAGCTCATCGTGAGTGCGAGTCAGCTCATCGAGGAGGAACACGCCGAGATTATCGAGGATGCCGGCATCCAGGCGGTGAGGATTCGCTCGGTTCTCACCTGTACCTCGAGGCGCGGCATCTGCAGGATGTGCTACGGGCGTAACCTGGCCACGATGGGGATGGTGGACATCGGGGAAGCCGTGGGCATCCTGGCCGCCCAGTCCATCGGCGAACCGGGCACACAGCTCACTCTGCGAACCTTCCACATCGGTGGAACGGCGGCGCGCATCGCGGCGCAGACGCAGCGCAAGTCCAAGATCGATGGTGTGGTGGCTCTTGAGCGGGTCGCCACCGTGGAGACGCCGAACGGGGACCGCATCGTGACGTCCCGGGAGGGACAGATCCTCCTCAAGACCGTGGAGGACCAGATCCGCAGCCGGCTCTCGGTGCCGTATGGAGCCACCCTCGCCGTGCAGGAGGGGCAGGCCATCGAATCCGGCGACCTGCTCTTCAGCTGGGACCCCTACTCTGAGCCCATCGTGGCGGACGAGGCCGGCGTGGCTCGTTTCGTGGACATCGTGGACGAGGAGACGATGCGCGAGGAGCTCGACGAATCCACAGGCCGCCGGCAGATGGTCATCATCGAGGATCGGGCCAAGAAGCTCCATCCCATGATCCAGATCTGGAGCAAGCCCGCCAGGAAGGGCGGCAGGGGCAAGAAGGTCCGGGAGTTCATCATTCCGGTGGGAGCACAGCTCACCATACGGGACGAACAGCAGCTCGCCCCGGGAGACACCATCGCCAAGATCAGCCGCGAAGTGTACAAGACCCGCGACATCACGGGAGGACTCCCCCGGGTCGCGGAGCTGTTCGAGGCCCGCCGTCCCAAGGATCCAGCGGTCATCACGGAGATCGACGGCACGATCCGCTTCGGCGACATCAAGCGAGGCAAGCGGGAGGTCGTCGTAGAGCCGACTGCCGGAGATCCTCGGGTCTACGAGGTGCCGGTGGGCAAGCACATGCGGGTGCACGAGGGAGACCACGTGCAGGCCGGAGACCGACTTTCGGAGGGCCCCATCAATCCGCACGACATCCTGCTCATCAAGGGGCCGAGGGCGGTTCAGGAGTACCTGCTCAACGAGATCCAGGAGGTCTACCGCCTCCAGGGCGTGAAGATCAACGACAAGCACATCGGTGTGATCGTGCGCCAGATGCTCCAGAAGGTCCGGATCACGGACTCCGGCGACACCGACTTCCTGGAAGGAGACCACATCGATCGCGTGGAGTTCCGGGACGTGAATCGCCAGGCCGTTGAGGAGGGCCGGAAGCCGGCTCGCTCGGAGCCTTTGCTCCTGGGAATCACGAAGGCCAGCCTGACGACGGAGTCCTTCATCTCGGCGGCTTCGTTCCAGGAGACCACCCGTGTGCTCACGGACGCGGCTGTCCGGGGCGCCCGAGACGACCTCAAGGGGCTCAAGGAGAACATCATCATCGGACATCTCATCCCGGCGGGCACCGGCGTGCACCGGTACCAGGATGTGGAGTTCATGGTGGATCAGGCCTACTACGACGAGGAAATCTTGCCGCTGGCCGAGCCCGAGGGTCTGCTCTCCGGGCTCGCATCGGAGGCGGCCGAGGCCGCCACCGCGGACTGACCGATCCAGGAGCTCCACTGCGCCTTGCTGAGCCCCTGGCGAGGCGACTACGTGGGGCTGCGGCAGGGGACGGCGGGTCCGGACCTCGCGGGTTGGGGCCCGTTGCGTTGTCCCTGTAGATCCAGGGCGAATGGGGACGGGGATGGATCCGTCCCCGTGTGACTCCCAGGAGGTTCGCTTCCGTGGAAGACCCGAACAGGGGACGGCAGGGACCCGGTCCGGAAACGAAGTATGAAGGTGCGCGTATAACCCTGTGTATCAAGGCTCGAGGCTCTTCAGCGAGGTGGTTTCCATGAACGGAGCGCTCCGACGGCGTGGCGATGGCACACCGCCGCCATTCCCCTTCCTTGTGGCAGTCCTTGCCTCGCTCCTCGGGGCAGGTTGTGCCACCGCCCCCGTGCAGGACGCCAGGGAGCCAAACGAGCGGGAGGGGCCCATCATCACCCGGGAGGACATCGAGCGAACCGCAGCCAGGACCGGGTGGGACGCCCTCCGGTTGAGTGGCACCACGCTGAACATTCAGTTTACCCGAGAAGGAAGCCGGCCCCGTGTCACCCACCGGGGCGTGGACAGCTTCTACATCAACTCCGAGGTTCTCCTGGTGGTGGACGGGACCCACATGCAGAGCATCATGGAGCTTCAGGACATTCCGGCGGCCAGCATCGAGTACATCCAGGTGCTGCCTGCACGGGTGGGGGTGGTGAAGTATGGCACCAACGCCGGGAATGGGGTCGTGGTGGTGAGCACCCATCCCCCGCCGAGCAAGAGATGACGAGTGTTCATGCTGGCCCTGGAATGGTGATGAAGGCTAGATCGATCACGGAGCGCGTGGGGGACAACTTGGGGGACGCAGAGCTGACGGAGCGGACCTAGGAAGGTAAGCAAGAAGAAGGCAGGCGAGGATATAGATGTAAAGGGAGGGGCGCCGGCACCGCCGGCGCCCCTCCTTCTGCGCTGGAGGGCGCAGGTTCAGGGGTTCAGTTGAAGGAAGTGCTCTGCAGCTTCGCCACGCACTGATCGAGGTCGTACAGAGCGTTGTTGGCCTCCTCGAAACTGACGGGGAACACCACGTCCGGGCCGTGGCTTCCGCCCTTGTGGTACGCCCCGGACGGATACACCGAGTCCGCGCTGCGTCCGTACTGGTTGACGAGACGGCGCATATCACCCACGCGGTGACCCGTGCCCCACAGCCAGAGGGCCCGCTCCTGGAAGAGCAGGTCCACCCGGGCCGCGGCGTCGCCGGGATCGCTCAGGGGCGCCAGCGACGGGTCAGGCACCGAGCTGGCGTAATCCTCGATCTGCGCGGCCATGAGCGTGCCCACCTGGGACCTGAGCTGGTTCAGGATGCCCAGCCAGTCCCCGCCGCTGGCCAGGGCGGCCTCGGCCTCGATGAGCCGGGCCTCGATGCCGCTGGTCAGGGTGACGGACGAGTTCCGGGTGGGATACTTCAGCGACACGAAGGAGCGGAAATTCGAGTCGAACCCTCCCGCCGGGTTCTCGTACCAAGGCAGGCGCGGATCGGCGTTCGCCGGATCTTCCCCGTCGCTTCCGACGCCCCGGAACGGCATGCCCGTCTGGTTCCCACCCTCGTGGTGGGAGATGGAGTACCGTCCGTTGGACTGCAGGCTGTAGAACGGGTTGTTGAAGGCGTTGTCCGAGTGCTCGAGGAAGTAGTTGTAGGTCGTAGGCACTCCGGCCACCGCGGCCGCCGCCTCCGAGTACCGGCCCAGGTTCATGAGAGCCCGGGCCTTCCCCATCTTGGCCACCGTGTTGGAGATTCCGGCCTCGAACAGGGGAAGAGCTTCCTCGAACAGCTCCTGCGAGGCTCGGGGAGGCCCGTCGGACGGGTCGGGGCCTTCGTCGTTGGAGATGGGCACATAGCTGCAGTACCCCTCGCCCAGGGCCACGTAGGTGTAGCCCCAGAGGGCGTTGAGCTCCCCGTACTCGGGGCTGCTCGTCCCGTAGTCCTCGTGGGCGGCCACCTTGTCCACGGCGAGCATCAGGGCCCGGCGTGCCTGCTGCAGGTTGACGTAGGCGCCATCGGACGTGTTGCCGTTGGCCGGCGTCTGCTGGATGCGTCGGTCCGTGGCGGTGCGGGTGCCGAAGGTTCCCGTGGAGAAGAACTCGTCGGTGATGAGAGAGGTGGTGGACAGGAAAGAGTCCCCGCCATCTCCGCTGTAGGCGACCACGAAGTCGCCGTAGGCGCCCGTGATGACCACGTCGATGACCGCGGGATCGTCCAGGGTGCCGGGGTTGACCGTGTCGGGGTCCACCACTTCCAGGACCTCGTCCAGGTCGCAGGAGGTCAGCGACAGTCCAAGCGCTGCCACCGCCACCCAGACCAGCCCCTTCAGGCTTCGTCTATTCTTCATGGTTCTCATTCCTTTCCGTGCGTCAGAACGTGTAGTTCAGACGAACCATGAGGTAGCGGACGGGTGGCTGCGTGTTGAACTCGCTCTGGTGGAAGTTGGCGCTGCCGCCGGCCTCCACCGTCTCCGGGTCCAGCCCGCCGTAGTCGGTCCAGGTCTTGAGGTT
>JBDHKE010000014.1:0-48531 GCA_039586555.1 Gemmatimonadota bacterium
AAGACCTCTGTGCTGGCTTTCACGAGAGTCCAGCTGTTCTCCAGCTTTCCTGCCATCTGTCCTCTCCTTTCGCGGGTCCGGCGAGTCGCACCGATCACCGGGCCACCGATCCGAGGCATCACTGCGAGAGACGTGCCCCCAAGCCAGACGCGCCACCGAACCCATCCCTCACGGCTCTACGTCCCACCGTGCGATTCTCTTTAGAAGTCCAGCGAACGGCTCGGATGTCAGGACACGAAGGGGATCGAGAGGTTCGAGCGGCTCAGGGGTGGTTGAGCCGGAGCCACATCACGGCCGGGTCCGAAAGCTGTTCAGAGGGGGGAAGCAGGCCGTCGGCGAACCGGCTCCACTGGCTGTTCGCCACGAAGTAGAAACGGTCTCCCACCACTACACCCAGCGTCGGCTCATCCCATTGTGGATGGCTGGCGGCCAGGATCTCCACCTGTCTGACCTCCCGCCCGCCCCGTCCGAGGCGGAGACGGAGGATCCGGTTTGGAATCGCTCCGTTCTGCACGGCGATGAGAGTGCTCCCCCGCCGAGCCAGCCCGTCGATCCCCAGCAAGGTCTGGTCATCCGGGACCTCCAGTGGCCTCACCTCCCTGGAGTCTAGATCCACGTAGAAGACACCCCTCGGGTAGTCGGCCACGTAGAGTCGGCGGCCATCTTCGGAGAGGGCCAGGCCCTGAGGCGAGGCGAGCTGGTTGCGCTGCACGAGAACCTCGAGATAGGTACCCTCGGGCCGGATCCGGTAGATGGCGCCCTGGGAATCGGAAACGTAGACGGCTCCGTCGGATCCGACGGCCAGATCGCCCAGCGTTCGAGGTCTTGAGGCGGCGGAGAAGTGGAAACGGAGAAGGATCTCGCCCGTGGCCAGGTCGAACTTGAAGACCGCCGACCGACCTGCTTCTTCCGGGCGTACCCCCTCGGTTTCGGGCAGGGCGGCGGTACAGACCCACAGGTGACGCCTCACCGGGTCCACCGCCATCCCCATGACGCTCCACATCCCCGCCTCCCCCGGTGAGGCGAACTCCTCCACCGACCCATCACCCAGGATCTTGAGGATCTTGCGTTTGCGCACACTGCCCAGGTAGAAGGCACCCTCCACGGGATCGTGCGCGATGCCCTCGGGGATGAAGTCGGGCTCCTCCGGGATCCTGAACGCCAGCTCGGCATGGCCGACGGGTTGCCGGTTGGCCCGGAGGCGCCGAAGAACAGCCTCGAAGGCCGGATCTCCCACAAGGCTCTCGAACGCCGGGTCGGCCTCGGCCGGGAAGCCGAGCCCCAGATCAGCCAACTCTACGAGGGCCGCCACCGCCTCGTCCGGCCGACCCAGTAGGGCATGGGCCCCGGCAACGTAGTAGACCAGCTCAGGATGTCCCGGCCGCAGACCGAGGGCCTCGCGGAGTTCTCGCAAGTAGCTCTGGTAGTCTCCCTCGTTTCGGGCTTCCACCGCCGCCTGTACATGGGCTCGAGCCCGAGTCATCTCGTCGACGGTCTGGGCGCTGACCGCGGCCGGGAGCGTCTCGGCGAGAATGGCCCCGACGATCAGGGCCAACGAAGAGCAGACCGGGTGTAAGGTGCGTGATTTCATGCTGCGGGAGACCTCCATTAGCCGATGGCCGCCAGCTCCTCTCCCGGATTCACGAATCGGTCGCTGGCAATCCCGTACTGCTTCTCGTACAGGTGCCGGTAGAGTCCTCTCCTCTGAAGGAGCTGATCGTGGGTCCCCTGCTCCACGATGCTGCCCTCGTCTATCACCAGAATCTGGTCCGCGCTCCGGATGGTGGACAGGCGGTGTGCGATCACGAAGCTGGTTCGGCCCCGCCTGAGTGACCGCAATCCATCCTGAATGAGGGCCTCGCTCTCGCTATCGAGACTCGAAGTGGCTTCGTCCAGGATCAGGATGCGCGGGTCGGCAAGAATGGCCCGGGCGATCGCCACCCTCTGCCGTTGGCCCCCCGAGAGTTTCACCCCTCGCTCGCCCACAATCGTATCGTAACCCCTTTCGAAGCGGTCGATGAACTCGTCGCAATGAGCGATGCGAGCCGCGTTCTGGACCTCGTTGGGCGGCGCGTTGGGCCTGGAGAACGCGATGTTCTCTCCAATGGTGCCGTCAAAGAGAAAGTTCTCCTGAAGCACCACCCCCAGGTGCCGGCGATACTCTCTGAGCCTCACCACGCTCAGATCCTTCCCGTCCACGAGCACCCGGCCCTCCTTGGGCTGGCTGAAGGCCATGACCAGACCGATGAGAGTGCTCTTGCCCGCTCCGCTGGGTCCCACCAGAGCCGTGGTCGTGCCCGCCGGCGCACGGAAGGACACATCGCGGAGGACGGGTACGCCCGGTTCGTACTCGAAGGACACGCCTTCGAAGACCACATCCCCGACTACGTCCTCCATCCCCACAAGCCCGCGTGCCTCCTCCTCCGAGACCTCTCCCAGGACTTCCCGGATCCGGTCCAGACCCGCGAAGGCCTCGCTGATCTGGGTGCCGATGTTGGCCATCTGAACGAGGGGCGCCACCATCATCCCCACAAAGAGGAGGTATAGCACGAGATCCCCCATGGTCATGCTTCCCTCCAGGACGGCCCGGGCACCCACGATCATGATCAGCACGCCCACCGCGCCCACGATGACTGTGGAGACGGCGCCGATGGCGGAAGTCCCCGTGATCGTCGTCGCCACGTTTCGCAGGAGCCGGTGAACGCCGTGGGTAAACACCCGCTCCTCACGCCGCTCCGCCACGTACGTCTTGAGTACGCGTATCCCGCCCAGGCCCTCGGCGAGACGTCCCGTGATCTCGGCGTTGATCTTCCCCCGGTCCCGGAAGATGGGCCGAAGCTTCTGGAAGGCGAACGCCATGGACCCACCGAAGAGAACGAGCAGGAGGACCGTCCCGGACGTCAGGCGCCAGTTGAGCCAAAGCAGTACTCCCAGAGCGATTCCCGAGGTGAGGAGGCCACCCGTGAGCTGAACGATCCCCGTACCCACCAGATTCCGGATCCCCTCCGCGTCCGTCATGATCCTCGAAATGAGGACTCCGGTCTTCGTGGAGTCGAAGTAGGCCACGGGCAAACGGATGACGTGCGCATGCACCCGGCGACGCATGTTGGCGATCGCCCGCTGGCCGGCGACACTCACCACCTGGGAAAGGGCGAATCTGGATCCGGCCTGGACCAGCGTCGCCACTCCCGCGGCTATGGCCAGGGGAACGAGAAGGTCCGCACGCCGCTCACCGATGACCCCGTCGATCAGCCACTTCGAGCTTGCGGGAAGAACCAGCCCCGCCAGGCGATTGACCACCATCAACAGCATGCCGACGGCCAGGGTCTTGCGGTGAATCCAGAGCAGGAGCCGCGCCTCCCGGCGCACACTGGCCAGGGACAGGCGCCTCTTCTCGCCCGGCTGATCCGCTTTCGCCACCTGTGATTCGCTCCTGGGTTGAGGGTTTCGGCTCCCCGGTTCTCCGACGGGAGTCAGGGCTCGGTGCTCCTTTCAAAAGCCTATCGCGGTTCCCCCCCTCCGGGGATCCGAGGCCGCTTCCAGGGCGCCATCCGGAGTCCGTTGGATGACCTGCACGTCTCCGATGTACGGGTACACCGCGCCGCTCCGGATGCGCTCCTCCACCTGGTGCCCCATCGCCTCCAGGGCCACCACCACCTCCGGGGACAGCGAGCCCGGCTCGTATTCGATTCTGTCCGGCAGG
This sequence comes from Gemmatimonadota bacterium, assembly GCA_039586555.1. Lineage (GTDB taxonomy): Bacteria > Gemmatimonadota > Gemmatimonadetes > Longimicrobiales > Gaopeijiaceae > JBDHKE01. The sequence goes on from JBDHKE010000014.1 coordinate 3,704, forward strand.
TGCTGGTGATGAAGTCGCGGGGCGTTCACGGCCTGACGGACGTTCATTCCGAAGTCGATCACGTTGGAGATCTGTTGGAAGACATTCGTGATGATGGTGGCACCCCCTGGGCTTCCGAGCACGAGGAGGAGCTGGCCGGCCGGGTCCACCACGATGGTGGGGGTCATGGCGGACAGCATGCGCTTGCCTGGCTCGATGGCGTTGGCTTCACCCTGCACCAATCCATACTGGTTGGGGCTGCCGGGCTGGGCCGCAAAATCGTCCATCTCGTTGTTCAGGACGAAGCCCGCCCCCTCTACCGTCACCTTGCTCCCGTAGAATGAATTGATCGTGGTGGTGACGGCGACGGCATTCCCGGCAGGGTCGACAACCGAAAGGTGGGTGGTCTCTCCTCGGTCGGTCGGGCCCAGCCCGGGGCTGATCTCCAGCGCGGGAGTGGCTCGCGTCATCGAGATCCCGGACCGACGCTCCTCCCCATACTCGGCGGAGATCATTCTCTCGAGCGGAATGTCCACGAAGTCTGGGTCCGCGAGGTACGCGTTCCGATCCGCGTACGCCCGCTTCCATGCCTCGGAGAGCAGGTGGATGTGCCTGACGGAGTGCCAGCCCATCGCCCCCAGATCGTACCCCTCCAGGATCTTCGCCATGGCGGCCAGCGTGGCCCCTCCGGACGAGGACGGCGGCATCGACAGGACGGTGTGCTCCCGGTACGTGAACTCGATCGGCTCTCTCCAGGCCGCCTCGTACCCGGCCAGGTCCTCGTGGGTGACGATCCCGCCGCCTCGCTCCATCTCGGCAACGATCAGGTCGGCCGTCTCTCCTACATAGAACCCGTTCCGTCCTCTCTCCCCCACCCGCTCGAGCGTGGCGGCGAGCTCCGGCTGGGCGAACCGATCGCCCACCGCCGGGGGTCGTCCCCCCGGCAGGAAGGTCTGCGCCGTGTGGGGAAACCTGAGCAGGTCCTCTTCGGCCATCGCCAGGGAGCGAGCCTGGCGTCCGCGGACCTGGAAGCCGCGAGCGAGCTCCACCGCAGGCCCCACCAGATCACGCCAGGGAAGCGTTCCATAGCGCTGGTGGGCCTTCCACAGCCCCGCCACCGTTCCCGGGACTCCCACCGAGAGGTGGCCCACCACCGAGGCCTCGGTCAGCCGCCCGTTCTCATCCAGATACATGTCTCTGGACGCGGCCATGGGCGCCCGCTCCCGGTAATCCAGCGCCGCGATGTCACCATCCGCCTGGCGAATCACCATGAATCCGCCGCCCCCGATGTTCCCGGCCTCGGGATTCACCACCGCCAACGCAAAGGAAGTGGCGATCGCCGCATCCACGGCGTTCCCGCCCACTCTCAGAACCCGGACGCCCACCTCGGAGGCGTAGGCGTCGGTGCTCACAACCATGCCCTCCTCCGCCCGCACCGGCGGTTGATCGGCTGGGAACGGCCACGCCTCCGGAAGGGTGAGGTCGGCAGTTGAACGGACCGGAGCCTGTCCGGCACAGGCGGCCAGGACGAGCAGGGTCGTCAGGTGGAACCACGTCCAGGGGACCGCTGTCCGTCGTGAGAGTCTGCGAACCATGGATCCTCGTCTCCTCGGCTGACCCTCGACCCCCGGCCCTGCGGCCGAACGTCGGAGAACTAGCACGCACCAGGCGGGAAACCGCGCGCACAGATTGAGCTTCCCGCGACTCCCACCTACCGTACGTCCCACGGGAAGGTACGGCAGACCCCCTCACGACCGCGAGCCGCGGGAGGGAGCGGGTCACAACGACCGGTTCGGCGGCCCGATGTGACCCACTCGGCGACTCCCGTGTCCGGGGAGGAAGAACCGGCAATCCCCCCCTGCACGGAGTGGCTGGCAATGATCATCCAGGCTCTCGTCCTCATCGCAGGGCTTGCGGCGGCCCGGTACTTCGCTTACAGACCGATCCGGCATCCGGAGCCCCGCGCGGATAGAGCATCCTGATTCCACGGCCGCTCGGTCCCTCGCCCTCGGGTCGGAGATGCTGCACGTCGCTCCGGCTCTCCTCCATACGCCCGCCGTACGAGAGCGGACCGATGCGGAATCTTGACTCGTGGGACGGTCTCGGGCCAATTGAGTAGTGGATGACCTTCCCGCCTCGAATCCCCCAAGGAGGTTCCCATGCGTCTTTCGCTTGGCACACTCTGCTGCACGATCGCTCTGGCCTTCCTGCTCGCCTGCCAGGCCCCCGCACCCCAAGCCACGATGAGCGTGGAAGAAGCGTCGGCGCAGATCGACGTTCTGCGCACAGCATGGGTTGAAGCCGCAGAAAACGACGACGCGGCCGGCTGCGCAGCGCTGTATACTCAAGACGCGGTCTTCGTGACGCTTGCCGGCGACGTGCTCCGCGGTCGTGAGGCGATCCAGGTCTATCTGACGGAGAGCTTCGCCACCACTTCGAACACGGCCGTCTCCCCGATCGAATTCAGCGCTTCCGGCGACGTAGCCTACGAGCTGGGTGGATGGAACCAGGACTTCACCACGCCGGAAGGTGAGATGATGGCGGCCGCCGGCTACTATGCCGCGGTCTCAGAGCGCCAGCCCGACGGAGAGTGGATGATCCGCTACCATCTGGCCATGATGCCCCCGCCCGAGGAAGTACCATCGGAGATGTAGAACGAAGGCCCCTTATCGCCGCAATCATCGGCCTGATCGTCGTACTGGGTCCCGTCGTCGCGCTGACGATCCGCTGAGTAGCGGCCGCTAGCGGTCCGGCAGATCAGCCGATCCGGGTCGCGGAACGACCACCGCAATGACGCGCCCAGGACCATGGACGCCCTTCACGGTGATCTGCCCGATGTCCGCCGAGCGGCTGGGACCCGAGTGAAGAGCGAGGGCCGCCGGAAGCTCCTCGCGCACCTCCTCCAGCGCTTCGGAAAGACGGTCCCGTAGCCCCGAGGTCCACACCCAAACGAGGTGTGTGGGAGGGAGCAGCTGGACGGCCCGCCCTTCCCGCGAGTCCAGCAGCAGGGAGCCGGTCTCCGCGATGGCGAGGCGCGCCACGGAGACTCCGAGCTCAGCAGCCTGGGGCTCCTCCTCACGCAGGCCGGGACGGACCTCATCCGGCACCCAGGAACTGACCGCCACGCTCTCGAAGTCACAGGTGAACTCGTCCAGCCAGGCGCGCGCCTCCTCCAAGGAGCCGAATTGCTGGACCTCCCCCCCACTCTCGCGGAATCGCTCCGCGAATCGTGCGAGAACATCGCCCGGCGCTCGCTCCCCCTCCAGATGCCCCGGGTGGTCCCGTCGAGGGTGTTCGCTCAGGGCGGCTCGGACCCGGCTCAGGATGGATTCGCGGCTCACTCGATACCCTCCTTCCATTTCTCCCGGAAGGACTTCGGGCTGGGGGAGAGGCCTCCCCGGTGCTGTGTCCAGTTCCTCAGTACTGGAAGGCCCCGGCTCCTCAGAAACGGCAGCAGCAGGCGTGCCGCCCGACTGACTCTGGCGAACAGCCAAGGACGGGTCACGAGCCCGGAGAAACCTCGCATGACCCATCGCTCCAAAGACGAGGTCAGTCCCTCCTCCACCGCCCGCCGGCGCCAGGAGAGCAGGAGGTCAGGGATGGGAATGCGCACCGGACATACCTCCTCGCAGGCGCCGCAGAGGCTCGAGGCAAAAGGAAGCGGCATAGCCGCACCGAGGCCCACCAGTCCCGGAGCCAGTACGGAGCCGAGCGGTCCGGAATAGACCCACCCATAGGCGTGTCCGCCGGTCTGGCGGTAGACCGGACAGATGTTCAGGCACGCCCCACAGCGGATGCAACGAAGGACCTCCCAGGCCTCCGAATCGGCCAGGAGGCGGCTGCGCCCGTTGTCCACTAGGACCACGTGAAGGGAATCCGGTCCGTCGGGAGAGTCCGCGCATCGGGGACCCTGAATCAGGGAGACGAAAGTTCCGAGTCGCTGGCCGGTGGCGGCACCCGCGATCAGCTGAAGAAAGCCCGACAGGTCGGACAACCGGGGCAGCAGCTTTTCGATTCCCACCAGAGCCACGTGGATCCGAGGCAAAGAAGTGCTGATGCGGATGTTTCCCTCGTTCTCCACCAGGGCGATCGTGCCCGTTTCGGCCACCAGGAAGTTGGCCCCGGTAATCCCCATGTCGGCACTCAGGAAATGCTGGCGCAGCACGCGCCGAGCCGCACCTGCGAGCTCCTCCGGACTCGCATCCAGAGGGGTGCCGTGCACTCGGTGAAACAGGTCCCGGATGTCCTGGAGGCTTCTGTGGATCGCGGGTCCCAGGATGTGGCTCGGGGGCTCTTCCAGGAGTTGAAGGATGTATTCGCCCAGATCCGTTTCCACCGTCTCGACACCGAGACTTTCGAGGAGCCTGTTCACCCCCAGCTCCTCGCTGAGCATGCTCTTTCCTTTGACTACCCGTCGAACGTCGTTCTCCGTTGCAAGGCGCCGAAGGAGATCGTGGACGTCCTCGGGGGTTTCCGCCCAGTGGACCCGCGCACCGCGCTTCCGGAGATTCTCCTCCATCTCTTCCAGGTACCGGTCCAGGTGCGTGAGGAGGTGGGTCTTGACGCCCTCCGCCCAGCGCCTCCACGCCTCGGCGTCAATCCGCTCGTAGGCTGAGCGCCGGTGTCGATCGAAGTTGACCGTTGCCCCAGTGACGGATTCCCGAACCTGCGGATGGTGCTGGAGGATCTCGCGAGCGCGACGCGCATACTCCCGACTAGCGATGTCCACGCGCGGCCTCCCAGAGCACGCTGGCCAGGTGCTGCACCGGGGTTCCGAGCCCCCGCATCTTCATGCGGCCCGCAAGGTGGAGAAGGCAGCCACCGTCCGCGGAGGTCAGGACGTCCGCCGCGGGAAGCGTCTCCAGCTTGCGATCCGCCATGGCCGCGGACACGTCGGGGAGCTTCACCGAGAACACTCCCCCGAAGCCGCAACATTCCTCCGCCGTCTCCCAGGCCACCAGCTCCGCACCGGAGCTCTCCAGCAGGGCGATGGGCTCGTCTCGAACCTCGAGCTCCCTCAGAGCATGGCATCCGTGATGGTACGCGACGCGCTGCCCTTCGAGGCCCCGGCCTACCTCCCTCACGCCCAGGATCTGCACGATGAACTGGGCCAGCTCGAAGGTTCGCCCTGCCAATCCGCAGGCGGCCTCCCCGTTGGGTCCATCCACCAGCAGCAGTCCGGGATAGCGAGTCCTCAACATGCCCGCGCAGCTACCGGAGGGAAGGACCACAAATTCGGACTCCTCGAAAACCTGGATCGTGTGCTCCGCCATGCGACGCGCCTCTCCCCAATAGCCGGCGTTGAAGGCCGGCTGACCGCAGCAGGTCTGGCCGCCGGGGAAATCCACTTCGACACCCAGGGAGCGCAGAAGTCGAACCGCGTCTGCGGTGGCTTCCGCGAAGAACTGATCTCCCAGGCAGGTGGCGAACAGGGAGACGCGCATGGAACTCTCCTTCGTTGGCTCCCTCGGTCGAGGCCGTCGGCGTCAAGGTAGTGTACCGTCCAAGAAGTGTCGCTGCCATTCTTCGCGCCAGGCGGTTGGCCGAGATGTTCGAGCGCCGATGACATCCCGTCCAAACTCGTCGGCTCCGAGCCCCGTGGCCACGGCATATGCCTTGCTTTTCCGAAGGCCACACGGATCTCAAGAAGGAGGTGCGAAGATGCCAGTCCGCAAGGTCAAAGAACTCCTGGAGGGGGCGGGGATTTCCTATCGCGCGGTGGAGCATCCCCCGGCCTACACGGCCATGGAGGAGGCCGCCGTCACTCACGTTCCGGGCGCGTCGTGGGCCAAGACCGTGGTCTACTTCGCCGACGGGAGCCCGGGGTTGGCGGTGCTCCCGGCAACCCACCACGTGAACACCGAGAAGCTGGCACGGGAATCGGGCGCCAGCGAGCTTCGCATCGCCACCGAAGAGGAGACCGAGGATCTTTTTCCCGACTGCGAGCTCGGCGCCATGCCACCGTTCGGGAATCTTTGGGGCGTGCCGGTGATCGTGGACGAGTCTCTGTCCGATGCCGGTAGCATCGCGTTTCATGCGGGTAGCCATCGCGAGTCGCTGGAGCTAGCCTACTCTGATATCGAGAAGGTCGCCGGCGCCGCGAAGGGATCCTTCGCCGACAAAGGACACGCCTCGTCGACCTACTCTGCCTAGTGGCCGGGCATCACCGGCGGCCGGTGAGCGCACTTTGAGGATCTACCGCCGGCCCCGGTCTCCGCAGGGCGCTGTCTCCGGTCTCCTGGCGGCAGCGATGGCAGAGCGCAGCGGGACAGTTGGTCTCATCGCGGGCTCCGCCATTGCGACAGAGTGCCCCCACGGCTCCCCGGCGCCCAAGCTCGCGTTCTGAAAGGGTCACCGTCGCAGCACGGGAGATCCAGGCAACGCTTCACCGACGGAAAGAACGAGACCACGACCCGACGAGGGAGTCCTGGCTGGCGCAGCCCGGTTTCCTTCCCGTCGCCCGGGTATCTATCTTCGCGAGGTTCCCCAAATCCCGCCGTCGCCCGGGACAGTGCCGCGGCTCGGCCGGTCGGGGCGCCAGAACGTTCACCGATGGACCGTTAGCTTCGCGACGCCATGGCCGACCTCAAGGCTCCCGAAAACGCGGCACCCTGGAGAGCCAGGGTATACCGAGTCATCTTCGAGCACGACACCCCCGCGGGAAAGGCGTTCGACGTGCTCCTCATCGCAGCGATCATCGTGAGCGTCGCGGTGGTGATGGCCGACAGCGTCCACTCCGTCAATGCTCGATTCGGGTCCACGTTCTATCGAGCGGAGTGGGTTTTCACGATCCTCTTCACCATCGAGTATCTGTTTCGCCTCGGAGTTGTGGACCGTCCATCGCACTACGCGTTCAGCTTTTACGGGCTCGTGGACCTCTTCGCGGTTCTTCCGACCTATCTGAGCCTGCTGATTCCGGGGGGGCAGTATCTCATCGTGATCCGGATCCTGAGGGTCTTGAGAGTGTTTCGAGTTCTCAAGCTCGCTCAATACGTTGGTGAGGCCCAACTCCTCAGACGGGCTCTGTACGCCTCTCGCTTCAAGATCGCCGTCTTTCTGTTCACCGTGCTCACCGTCGTGGTCGTGGTAGGGTCCCTGCTGTATCTTATCGAAGGTGCCGAAGCCGGCTTCACCTCGATTCCACGAGGCGTCTACTGGGCGATTGTCACGCTTACCACCGTGGGATACGGGGACATCGCGCCACAGACCCCGTTCGGTCAGGCCCTGGCGGCGGTGGTGATGATCATGGGCTACGGTATCATCGCAGTCCCCACCGGCATCTTCTCGGTGGAACTTGCGGTGGCCTATGGCGAAAGAAGGGAGTGGCGGTCTTCGGCGGCTCAGCGTACCTGCGCCCAATGCGGCCGCCGGGGACACGATGCGGACTCGGCCTTCTGCAAGTGGTGTGGGGCGCCTCTGGAGGGTTGAGTCGGGGAGATCCATGGGGCCGTGCAGTACGGCCTGAGCTTCATTCTCTACAGGAGAGCAAGCGATGCCCTACGCTTCCATTCAGGCCGCCGCCGAGTATGCCGGCATCCTTGCCCGAGGCCTGAGCCAGGGGTTCCGACACGCCTGGCGGTTCACAAGAGATTTCGCTATCGACAATTTTTACGTCATCCTGGCTCTTGGGCTCCTCATCATCGTCCTGATGATGTTGGCCAGTCCACGCATCCGGGGTGGTCGGTCCTAGCGGCTGCCCACTTCCTCCCTCCGACTTCTGTGGGAGGGGCCGGCGTGGCTTCACGACTGCGGAACTGCCAGGGTCGAGCAGCCATACGCCCTATTCCGAGGTACCCACAGGGGGCTATTATTCACCTATCGACGGGTGAGCTACACGGCCTGAGGAACATCCTCGGAGAGCCGAACCGCCGGGGTCTCGCTCCCCCGGGTCGCGGACTTTCCGACCGGCCGCCGCTCAGCCGCCTGGTCCAGCAGCCAGGCAAGGACCCGAGTCGGCAGCAGAAAGGCTGAAAGCCTTGCGGGACACGTCTCACGAAGGGCTGGTGACCCTGGACCTCAAGCACCCGATCTGGGAGCGTGTCTTCACGGTCGCGCCCCTGGTGCTGGTGGGGACCAAGGAGCTGGACGGCAGCTACGACTTGGCCCCCAAGCATCTGGCGATCCCCCTGAGCTGGGACCAGTACTTCGGCTTCGTGTGCACGCCCAGGCATCGCACGTACCACAATGCCAGACGAGAGGGGGTGTTCACGGTCAGCTTCCCCAGGCCAACACAGCTGGTTCTCGCAAGTCTAGCGGCGTCGCCTCGCTGCGAGGACGACTCAAAGCCGGCCGTGCGAGCCCTCCCCACCCTCCCCGCGACTCGCGTGGATGGCGTGCTGGTGAAGGACTCCTACCTCCATCTCGAGTGCGAGCTCCACGACGTCTGGGACAACCTGGGGGTGAACAGCGTGATCGCGGGTCGCATCGTGGCCGCCCACGTGAGTGAAGACGCCTTTCGGTCTTCGGACCTGGACGACGGGGATCTCGTCGACGCGTGCCCCCTTCTGGTCTACGTGGCCCCGGGCAGGTACGCCCGGGTCCAAGAAACCTTCGCGTTCCCGTTTCCAGAGGACTTCTCCCGCTGAGTCATGAGCGAGGTTCATCCCGCTGACCTTCTCGCGAAAGCCAGGGAAAAGCAGCCGGCCTTGGTTGAGTTCCTCAAAGAGCTCGTGCTGATCGAATCGCCCAGTGACGATCCGGAGTCACAGCAGGAAGTGCAGAGGGTCCTGGCGGCAGGGCTCGGAGAGGCCGGGTACGAGGTCAGGAGGATCCCGGGAAGAGTCACCGGCGGACACCTGTACGCCCGCCCAGCGAAGCGCCTTCGCGGCCGCCCGGGTCAGATCCTCATCGGCCATTGTGACACGGTCTGGCCCGTGGGAACCCTCGGGGAAATGCCGGTCCATGAAGACGACGGCCGCCTCACGGGACCCGGAGTGTACGACATGAAGGCGGGCTTGGCCCAGATCGTCTTCGCGCTCCAGATCCTCTCGGAGCTCCGGGTCGAGCCCATGGTGACCCCCCTGGTTCTCGTCAACTCCGACGAGGAGATCGGAAGTCCCGAGTCCCGCGGGCACATTCGGCTGATCGCCCGCCGGGCCACTCGCGCGTTCATTGTGGAGCCTGCCCTGGGTCTTTCCGGCAAGCTCAAGACGGCCCGTAAGGGCGGCGGCGGCTTCCGGGTCCGCATCCGTGGAAAGGCGGCCCACGCCGGTCTCGATCCGGAGTCCGGCGCGAGCGCCATCCTGGAGCTTTCCCACGTCATTCAGACCCTCCACTCTCTGAACGATCGTCAGCGGGGAATCAGCGTGAACGTCGGTGTGATCGACGGAGGGCTCCGCCCAAACGTCGTGGCGCCGGAGGCTCACGCGAAGGTGGACGTCCGCGTCCTCACTCTGGAGGACGCCCGTGAGATCGAGTCGCGGATCCGCAACCTTCAGCCGGTCGTTCCCGGAGTCTCCCTGGAAATCGAGGGTCATGTTCGACGCCCGCCACTCGAGCCCACACCTCGAAACCAGGCGCTGTGGCGCGCGGCTCTGCAGGCAGGTCAGGAGCTGGGGCTGGAGCTCGAGTCGGCAACGGCGGGTGGCGGCTCGGACGGCAACCTCACCAGTCAGTTCGTCGCAACGCTCGACGGGCTGGGAGCGGTGGGCGACGGCGCGCATGCTCGGCATGAGTTCGTGGTGCTGGACCGGCTGGCCGAGAGGACGGCCCTCCTGGCCCGGTTGCTGTCGCTTCCCGCCGAGGTCCCGGCGGTTTGAGGAAGGTGCCTCCGATGCCCCAAAACCAGCTCGTGCCACCGTCGTGTCGATATCCACGGGGATCCATGGTCCCCTGTTCCCGGGGGAGGGGCTCGCCATGATACCCAAGCTCTTCTTCAGTTCGGTAACGAGGATCTCGGATCTGACGGATCGCTCCTTCGAGATGCGTCCCCATGCCACCGAGCGATGGGATACCGGAGACTTCGTTGTGGCCGAGGTCATGCGGGTTCCACACTCCAACAGCCGTATCGAGGTACAGACGGGACGAATGGCGGCTGTGGGTGAAGGAGACCAGATCGTCGGTGCGCTGGGTCGAAGATACGCCACTCTCGAGGCGGTGGGCGACTGGAGGGCAGTGGGAGAAGACAACCTCATGCACGTGCTCACCGGCGGAGGGGTGTGTGGCCGGGTCACCTCGTGGTCGAATATCTCACCGCCCCTCATCTCCACTCGGTACTGCGGGCACGTGACGATCGACGACCACAAGGTCACGATGAGCGATTACGTCGTTCAACTCCCCGAGCGGGAGCTCACGGCACCTGTGATCCTCGTCGTGGGAACGTCCATGTCCGCCGGCAAGACCACGACGGCAAAGACCCTCGTGCGCCTCCTGAAGGAGATGGACCTGAGAGTGGTGGGAGCGAAGCTGACGGGAGCCGGACGGTATAGAGATGTCCTGGCCATGATGGACGCAGGGGCGGACGCCATCTATGACTTCGTCGACGTCGGCCTTCCCACCTCCGTGGTACCTCCCAACGTCTATGAACCGGCCTTGAGACAGCTCCTGACGAGGGTCGCGATGGCCGAGCCCGACGTGGTCGTGGCCGAGGCCGGGGCCTCTCCACTGGAGCCATACAACGGTGGTCTGGCCGTGGAGCTGATCCAATCCAACCTTCGCTTCACGGTGCTCTGCGCCTCGGATCCGTATGCGGTGGTGGGCATCCGACAGGCGTTCGGGGGCCCTGCAGACGTGGTGGCCGGCCCAGCGACGAATACGGAAGCCGGAGTGGAGTTGGTGGAGAAACTCTCCGGGCTGCCTGCGATCAATGTGACGCTCCGCCGGACGCAGTCGAAGCTGCAATTGATGCTCAGGGAGAGTCTGGAGCTTTAGCGGCCCCTTTGTCTCGGGTCAGGCTCCCAGCGTCCCGGTCTCCCGCATCCCCGATGGACCGCCGTCCGGCTCCCACCCGGCGCGGCGCAAATGGGCTGCCACGGCCTTCTGTTCGTCCCGGAGCTGTATCAACTCGACCACATCTCCCCTCTCGATCCGCGTGCGGTCGCTGACGGGCCGAGTGATTCCCGTTCGGCTCACTGTCAGGGCGAGCATGAGCGCCCCTGCACGGGCCCTGCCGGAGAAGAGCCCTCCCCCCGCCCGGTCCTGCTCTTGCGGGGTGTCCATCTCTTCCTGGCCTTCAGGTGGCTCCTCGAACCGCCATCGCCCGATCACCGCGGAATCGTGCAACAGCTGGTGATTCCAGTTCTCGATGTCGATGACGCGGCCAAAGAGAACGGAATGACCCGCGTGGAGCACTCGGCGGGCCCGGATCCCCGCCCGGCCCTTGGCGAGCGCAACGAAAGCTCCTGGAATCCTGAACAGCTCTCGAGCGTGGTTGCTGACCAGGAGGTTGACTCCGGAGTTCGGGGTCACTGCGATGAGGGCGCGGCGACTCTCGACATCCGCCCGGAGCAGGACGCCTTCGTCATTGGCGTTGCCGTAGACCACGCTGAACCCCGCCTCCTGGGCCTCTCGCGCCGCCACCGAGTTGGTGTCGATGAAGACCACTTCGTTCCCCCCTCTTCGAAGGGCATCACCAAGGGCCAGCCCGAGGCGATGTGCTCCCACGACGGCATATCCCCGGTTCCGCGGGCGTCTGACCCCCAGTAGTGAGGCCACCACCCCGCCGCTGAGGCCCTGAACGACCACAGTCGCAGCGATGACCAGGAACACCATCGCTCGGAGCTCGACTCCACCCGAGATCCCGTCCTCCGCCAGTCGCTGTGCGAACAGTGACGCCACGGCCGCCGCTACGATCCCCCTCGGGGACAGCCAGCTGATGAAGGCTCGCTCCCGCAACGAGAGCCTGGATCCCCAGGTGGAGAAGGCCACGTTCACAGGCCGCACCAGTAACATCAGAGCCAGAATCGTCCACACTCCGGGCCAACCCAGCTCCTTGACCTCACTCAGCCGCACGTCCGCTGCCAGAATCACGAAGAGCAGGCCCACCAGCATGACCGTGAGCTGTTCCTTGAACTCCCGGAGCTCCTGGGTCAATCCCGTCTCGAAGTTCCCTACGACGAGGCCCGCTACGGCCGCCTGCATGATTCCGCTCTCTGGAAGGATCGCGTTGCTGATCTCGAAGAACGCGAGAAGCAGGGAGAGCGTGAACACGTTCTCCAGACCTTCCGGCACCAGCCGGCGGCTCCGGAGCAGGAGTCCGATGAGGAAACCTCCCCCCACCCCGACTAGCGTTCCCACCAACAGGCGGGAAGGGATACCCAGCAGCCCCACCGCGGCGGAGGTCGCCGAGGTGGCTCGAACGGTCTCCAGGGCAACGACCGCGATGATCGCGCCCACGGGATCGACGAGCACCCCCTCCCCCTCCAGGATCGTCTGCAGGGTTCGGTTGACCCGGATCCGCCGAACCAGCGGGGCAATGACTGTGGGTCCGGTTACGATGACCAGGGTCCCGAACAGAATGGACACCCTCCAATCCCATCCCATGATGATGTGAGCGAAGACCGCACCTCCCACCGCCGTGATCAGCGCCCCCACGGTGATCAGTCGCCGAATCGTGGTAGCCTGCCGGCGGAGTCGGCGGAGGTTGAGGTTGAGCCCGCCCTCGAAGAGGATGATCGCCACGGCAAACCCCACCAGGAGTTCCAGTCCATGACCGAGGTTCCCGGGTCTGACGACGCCCAGCACGTCCGGGCCCAGGAGTACGCCGGCCAGCAGGAAGAGAACGATGCCGGGAACCCTCAGGTGGTGAGCCACCGCCTGGGCCACAACCCCTGCAGCCAGGGCAATCGCAACCGTCAGGGCAGGATCACTGAAGACGGACCAGTCCAATTCGCGTTCCCGGGAGTTTTGGAGGGTCGGTGGAAGGAGGGATTCCGCGCCATTCGGGTCCCGAAGCGCCGACGACGCCCACAAGCGAGCCGGGCACCGACGGGTGATCCCCCGCAGTTGGGCACATGAATTGCACCCTGATGGTTGTCTTCTGTTCCGCCGTCGCCATCGCCGGGGCTTTTTCCGAAGGTGTCTGAGCTCTCGCCGGGAGCAACCATGCAAGATGTTGTAACGCGGGGACATAGAAGTTCTGAGCAGGACAGGCTAGGCAACGGTCTTCTGGTCGATCGCTTCATACGAGGAGTGATTCGACGGAATCCCGGTGAGACAGAATTTCACCAGGCGGTGCGAGAAGTCCTGGAAACGGTGGCACCTTTTGTCGTGGGCCACCCCCAGTACCGCACCGCGAATATCCTCGAACGCATCACCGAGCCCGACCGGGTCGTCAGCTTCAAGGTCACATGGGAAGACGACCTCGGAAACATCCACGTCAACCGGGGATATCGCGTCCAGTTCAACAACGCGATCGGCCCCTACAAGGGCGGCCTGCGCTTCCATCCATCGGTCAATCAAAGCATCCTGAAGTTCCTGGCCTTCGAGCAGATCTTCAAGAACAGCCTCACGGGTCTCCCCATGGGCGGCGCAAAGGGAGGCGCCAACTTCGATCCCAAGGGAAAGTCCGATCGCGAGGTCATGCGCTTCTGCCAGGCTTTCATGACGGAGTTGGCCCGTCACATCGGTGAGAACGTCGACGTGCCAGCTGGTGACATCGGCGTGGGTGCGCGAGAGATCAGTTTCCTGTTCGGTCAGTACAAGCGTCTCCAGAACCGGTGGGCTGGAGTGCTCACAGGCAAGGGTCTCGAGTACGGTGGGAGCCTGATCCGCAAGGAGGCCACGGGATACGGGACGGTCTATTTCCTCCGGCACATGCTGGCCGCCCGGGGGGAGGACATCGAGGGCAAGCGTTGCCTCGTCTCGGGGGTGGGGAACGTGGCTCTCTACGCCCTGGAGAAGCTCATCCAGTTGGGAGCCAGAGTCATCACGGTGTCCGACTCCGGCGGGTTCATCCTCGACCCGGACGGGATCGACGAGGAGAAGCTCGACTGGCTCAAGGATCTCAAGGAGATGCGCCGAGGCCGCGTCCAGGAATACGCCGAGCACTTCGGCTGCGACTACTACCCCGAGACGAAGCCCTGGGGTGTTCCAGCAGACCTGGCCATTCCGTGCGCGACCCAGAACGAGATCAACGCGGAGGATGCTCGTCGTATGGTGGACAACGGCGTGTCGGCCGTCGCCGAGGGCGCAAACATGCCCACGGAACTCCCAGCGGTGCACATTCTCCTGCAGAACAGAGTGCTCCTCGGAATCGGGAAGGCCGCCAACGCGGGGGGGGTGGCGGTATCCGGCCTCGAGCAGAGCCAGAACTCACAGAGATTGAGCTGGTCCCGGGAAGAGGTCGACGCACGGCTCCAGGGCATCATGAAGAACATCCACACGAAGTGCGTCGAATTCGGACAGGAAGACGGCTACATCAACTACCCCAAGGGCGCCAACATCGCCGGCTTCATCAAGGTCGCCGACGCCATGCTACGGTACGGCATCGTCTAGGCAATACTGGGGAATCAGCGTCTCCTGGTCGCCCAACCAGCTTCATCCCCGACAGTCCGCATCGAGGCGGGCCCACGGCCTGGGCACCGTGAGCTCGATCGGTGCGGGTCGCTCGCCCCTCCGTGGCCCGCCCCGTATCTTCCAGGCCATACCGGACCCACCCTCAGCAAAGGGCGAGCCGACGTCTGATCATGTCCGCAGAGTCCCGTGAAGGGGGAGACTCGAGATGCCGTTCCCGAAGCCTTTCTACCGATGGAGGCCTCACCCCTGGCATGGCCTGGAAGTCGGCCCGGATCCGCCGGAGCTGGTGCAGGTCTACGTGGAGATCTCTCCATTCGACCTCGTGAAGTACGAGTTCGACAAGGTGACCGGCTATCTGCGAGTGGACCGTCCTCAGAGGACTTCTTCGCAGCCCCCTATGGCCTACGGCTTCATCCCTCGGACATTCTGCGGTCCCCGAGTAGGAGGGCTCATGGAAGGGGCCGGCCGGGGAGATGGAGATCCCCTGGACATCTGTGTGGTGAGCGAACGGCCCATCGACCATTCGGAAGTGCTCCTGAACGCCCGGGTGGTCGGGGGCCTTCCCATGCTGGACGGCGGGGAAGCTGACGACAAGATCCTCGCCGTCCTGGAGAGCGATCTCATGTGGGGGAGAATCCGGGATCTGTCGGAGTTGCCAGGGATCCTCGTGGAGCGGATCCGCCACTACTTCCTCACCTACAAGATGGTTCCCGGGGCCGAGGATGTCGTTTCCGTCTCCGGCGCGTACGGTCACGAGCACGCTCTGCAGGTGGTGCAGGCCGCCATAGCGGACTATCAGGACGAGTTCGGTGAGTGATGGCTTTGCCTGCGTTCGCCTCCACGCCTATATCATGTTTGATTCACCGGGCAACGGCCGCTGGCGGCGTGAGAGCGCCCCCTTCCGGGGCGAAGGGACCGTCGCTGCGAGGAGCGAGCCGGGAGGGGTCGCACGGCCCCTCCTGCAAGCATGGGGAACCGACACCAGGGAGAGCGCCCATGAGGACCGTGGAGGGCCTTCAGATCCCTCCTGCCCCCCCCTCCCGGGCGGAGTCCAAGAGGTGAGGCCATGACCTTCGCCTACGAGGTGGCCCTGGAGGACGTCTTCCTCATCCTGGAGGCCCACGGGATCGCTGACTCCGAGGAAGAGGAGGTCGTGTACGACGCGTACTCCGCCATCCGTGAAGTGGCGGACCAGATTGCCGAGGCCGTCCTGGATTACGTCGACACGGACCAGCGCAGAGCAGCGGCTCAGCGGGAGATGGAAGCCATCCTCATCGAAGAGGGGCTGCTCGACGGGCCTCCGCTCTTGACTCCGGAGGATTGAATCCAGCCGCAACCCCTTCCGCAGTATTCCGATCCCCGACCCGGGGCGACCCCGGCGCCCTCAGGGGCCGCACCGTCGTCAGTCGTCGGAGGTTGCGACCTCGAAGAGATGCACGTCCCTCTGAGGATAGGGGATCGAGCACCCGGCTCCTTCCAGCTCCTCCTTCAGTCTCCGGGTGAGATCGAAATACAGCGGCCAGTAGTCCGACGTCGCGCACCAGGGCCTCACCACGAAGTCGACGGAAGAGTCGCCCAGGGAAATCACCGCCACGGTGGCCTCCGGATCCGAAAGCACCCGCTGGTCCGAAGCCAGAACCCTCGCGATGGTGGCCGCCGCCACCTGGAGGTCATCCTGGTAGGAGACGCCGACCGTGAGGTCGACCCGGCGCACCGGATTCGTGGAGTAGTTCTTGATCTTCGAGCCGTACACGGCCGAGTTCGGCACGACCACCCGCACGTTGTCCATGGTGTTGAGCAGCGTGGAGAAGATCCCGACGCCGTGGACCTTCCCCACCGTGCCCTCCACTTCCACCGCGTCACCCACTTTGAAGGGCCGGAAGACCAGAAGCATGACCCCCGCTGCGAAGTTCGAGAGCGTCCCCTGCAGCGCGAGGCCCACGGCCAAGCCCGCAGCTCCCAGAACCGCGATGAACGAGGCGGTGGGTATGCCGAAGAGGCCAAGCACCGCGATGACGACGAAGGTCAGCAGGAGTGCGTAGACAAGACCGCTCAGGAACCCGACCAGTGTGGCGTCCACGCCGGACCGCTCCATGGCCCGGACCGTGGCCCGACGAGCCCAACCGGCGGCCATCCGGCCCAGGACCAGGACGGCAAGGGCGCCGATGACCTTGAGGCCCCACGCCGAGAGGACCGTGCTGACTGACTCCATGACGGCCGCGATGTCGAAGGACTGCTCCATTGGCTTTCTCCTTGAATCGTTCCCCGGCCACCGAACACGACGTTGGCGGCCTTTCTCCAGATCCGCTCCTTACCACGACTCCGCCCTGCCCCGGGCGGTGTAGATCAGGACCCGCTCCTTGACCGGATCGCCGGTGAGCTCCGCCCAGCATTCCGCATACAGCTCCACCTGCCTGCGGTAGGCTGTCGCCCGGCGCTCGAAGTCGGGATCGTCTCCCACGTCGGTCTTGTAGTCGGCGATCACCCAGCCACCATCCTCCCGGAAGGCCAGATCGATCACGCCCTCGACCCACTCGGGGATGGGCTGGCTCATCGCCGAGCCGGGTGGGCCGGGCCCTCCTCCGGCACCGTTCACCCCGCTGAGAGAGCCTGCCCGCGGCGCCGCGAAGCCGATCTCCGGATAACATCGGTCCGCGGCCATGGCCCGCGCCCACAGGTCGGAGCTTCGAACCGCCCGGACCAGACCCAGGAGCTCCCATAGCTCGAGTGGTTCTCCCCGGTCGTCCACCGGACGCTCGTACTCCACCAACAGCGACCGGCACACAGCTTCCAGGGCCTTTCCCTCCGTGCCTCGAGCGGCGGAAGCGAGAGCGGCGTGAACCACGCTCCCCCATTCAAAGCCCCGCGCCATCGTCCGAGACCCCTCCGCCGGAGCGGCCGGTCGCGCCCTCGGGAAGGCCCCGGCCTCCGCATTCACCGGAGTCGGTGTGGGACCGGAAGAGGCCGAGGGCCATCCAGGCTCCTCCCGCTTCGCGATCTCCGTGACCGACTCGATGCGATAGGAGGGAGCGGCCCGCCGGGCCCGCTCCCCATCGACCCGCCGCACATCCGCGGCGATATCGTCGTGAGATCGCTTCAGGGGGCGGCGCCCCCCACTCCCACTGGGACTCAGGTCGCCGAGCCTTCCGGCGTGGTCCTCCAGCCACGCATCGAGCGCCCCCCATGGCGAACGATCAGCCTTGCCCGCGCAACGTCCCACCACGAGCTCGTCCCGGGCGCGCGTGACGGCAACGTAGAGAACACGGTTCTCCTCGGCCGCCCTGAACCGCTCCTCTTCCTCCTGGCGGCCCCTCCAGTCCAGGGGTCGAGCCAGAGGAACCCTCCCGCGACCATCTCTTTCGTCGACCTCCAGATAGCCCACGGCCTCGCCATCCACCTCGCGGCTCACGTGCAGTGCGGGCCGTGGAGCGCCCGCTCTTCCGGGCTCGGCCAGGATCACGACATGCGCCTCCAATCCCTTGGCTTTGTGGAGGTTCATCACCCGGACCGCGTCCTCGCGACCGGGCTCAAATGGTGCTTCCGCCTCGTCCCAGGAGAGCGCCGTCTCCAGAGACTCGATCGCCCCCACCAGGGACGTGTCCCCGGAGACCGCCCGAGCGCGGATGGCGTCGAGCGCATACCCTAGAGATCCCACCCGCAGTGGGCCCAGGTCCCCGCTCGCCGCATAGGGCAGGAGCCCGATCTCGTCCACCAGCCGTCCCACGAACACGTCCGCCGGCTCCCGCCGACTGGCGAGCCACCACCGCCGCAACACGGACAGAGCCTGACCGATCGGGGTCCCGTCCAATTCGTCGTCACGAGTGAAATCGAACCGATTCTCCTCGAGTCGGTATGACGCGAGCTGTTGGTAGTCGATGCCGAAGAACAGCCCCGTCAGGGTAGCCACAACCTTCACTGGATCGCCCGGATCCACCAGCGTCCTCAGTAGAAGGAGGAGCTCGCTCAGCTCCCGCTCGAGGCCCACTCCCGCCCCACTCACCTCTACTGGGAGATCCCGTTCCTCCAGGGCACGGGCATACTCTTCCAGGTTGCTTTTCTTGCGCGTGAGGATAAGGAAATCGCCGGGAAGGCGCTCCCCCGAGTCCACTCGCGTCCGGATCCACGCAGCCAGCCGCCTCGCCTCTTCCCTGGCGTGACGGCGGGACCAGCTGTGGCCCAGGCGAATCGAATACGTGTGGACCCCTGCTGCAGGAACCTCCTCCTGGCGATGGGCCAGGAGCGGCGCGAACTCCGCCTGATATCCCGTCCGCTCCCTCGGAAAGAGATCGGGGGAGTCGAAGACTTCGTTGACCAGGCTCGCGATTTCAACAAGGGACCTGAAATTGGCCTCCAGCCGCAGTACGTCGCCGGCCTTCTCGAACCGCCGTCGCACCGCCTCGTACATCTGAATGTCCGCCCGGCGGAACCGGTAGATGCTCTGCTTGGGATCTCCGACCACGAAGAGGGCCCCGGGGCGTAAATCGACCTCGGGCCAGCTCAGGAGAGCCCTTCCCTCCTCCAATTCCTCCGGCCT
Organism: Gemmatimonadota bacterium; assembly: GCA_039586555.1. Classification (GTDB taxonomy): domain Bacteria; phylum Gemmatimonadota; class Gemmatimonadetes; order Longimicrobiales; family Gaopeijiaceae; genus JBDHKE01. The sequence continues at coordinate 22,671 of JBDHKE010000014.1, forward strand.
CGGCTCCGAAGCCAGCAGAAAGGCGATTTCTGCCTGGATGGGATCCGTGTCCTGGAACTCGTCGATGAGAAGACGCCGATAGCGCCGCCCCAGGTCACGACGCGCTCGGGGATGGGTGCGCAGCAGCCCCACCGCCAGCGTCAGCAGATCGGCAAAGCTCAGGCGACCCCGGCGTCTCCGCTCCGCCTGGTAGTCCTGTGCGGCTCGCTGGAGAAAGCGGATCACGAGAGGGTAGCGATGGGCCAGCCACTGATCCAGCAGGCGGTGGGCCGGACCGTCTTCCCGGCCGAACTCCAGAAAGGCTTCCTTCAGCCCGCGTATCGGCCCCTGGCGTGATCGATCCGGTGCCCAGCGGTTCAGCCGGATCATCCGACTCGGTTCCAGGCCCACCACCGACCGCAGAGCTTCGAAGAAACGGGAGTCCTCGTCCCATCCCAGATGACGCTTCGAGAACCAGAGCGACCGGACCTTGCGCTGGAGAGGCCCCCACCCCTGCTGCGGCTCCTCCTCCGGCATCAGCTGATCCGCCCACCCCATGACCTCTTCCAGGTGACCACGAACGGTGGCGATGTCCTGCGGGGCGGGGCGGGGCACGGCCTCCTGGGCGAAGCGCACGTCCGGATTGTCCACCAACTGGTCGAACCCGCGCTCCAGCTGGTGTGGGCGGAGCCCCACATCGGCGAGCTCCCGCAAGAGGGGATCCTCGTCGGCGGCCACGCGCTCCAAAAGACCGGCCCAGAATTGCCTGCGCAACCGGTATTCCTCGTACTCAAGCATCTCCTCGAACCCGGGATCCAGACCGGCCTCGAGAGGCCGCTCGCGCAGGAGTCGCGCGCTGAACGCGTGGATCGTGCCGAGAAACGCTCGATCCATGTCGCGAAGCGCTTCGGACAGGTGCACCCGAGTGGGATCTGTGGCGGAAAGAGAGCGGACCTCTCTCTCGACGGCGATCTGGAAGCGCTCCCTGAGCTCGGCCGCTGCCTTTCGAGTGAAGGTGACGGCCGCGAGCTCCTCGACCCTGGCGGTCCCTGTTCGGACGAGGGCTACCATGCGCTCCACCAGGGCCGTGGTCTTTCCAGACCCGGCCCCCGCTTCCACCAGGAGGTTCGTCTCGAGGTCGGAACGGATCCGCACCCGGGCCGCCTCGTCGGATGGGTCAAGGCCGGGTTGAGGCCCTGCCGGTCGAGAGCCCTCGGTCCGATCAGTCATAGGTGGCGGTCCCCAGGGGTAGAGGCTCGATCAGGCCCTCCCCCTCATCATCCCACCCCCGGGCCCGCCGGATGAAGCGGAGCTCATCGTGATCTCTGAGGTGCTCCCGGGTCCAGGCCGCCGGTGGCGAGTCCACGCTGTCCCACTCGTTGACTCGCGCCCGGCATACCTCCTTGTAGTCGCAGAACTTGCAGTCGTCTCCGGAATCGGTCGGCAGGAAGTGCCCCCCCGCGGCTCCATCCAGCAGAACCCCAACGAGCTCGGGACCCGTTCGCAACTTCCGCTCCTCGAAGGTGATCCTCAGGTTCTCCCCTCGCCGCGTGGGGAAGTGGTATTCCATCCCCTCCACTTTTCGCCCCAGGAGCCGGGCGGCCGCAACGGAATAGACCACGTGCTGCAGCCGTCGTCCGCCGTCATACACGCCCCTTTCCGCACCGTAGATCGAGGGGCTTCCGGTCTTGTAGTCCACGACCCGAAGACCGTCGTCGGCAGCGTCGATCCGGTCGATGGCGCCGCGCAGATTCACCGTTCCCCCCGGAACCGTCAAAGACACTGGCGGCTCGCTGTCTCCCAGGCCGAATCGCAGCTCCAGCTCCAGCCACGGCGCGCCCTCGTCCCGGAGCATGCGGCCAAACGCCCGCACGTCGTCCTCCAGCCGACTCATCTCCCGCCCGTGCACTTCCTGCGAGGGCGTGGGGACCTCGTCCAGCGTCTTCCAACTCTCCTCCTTCAGGATTCGAAGGCTCAGGTGGACGAACGCCTCACTCCCCGGATCGATCCCTTCGTCCCGGGCTTCCCGCAGACTCCGCTCGTAGACGCGATGGAGCAGGCCACCACGGCTCAGCGGATCCAGCCACCGATCCGGATCGAACTCAGGATCATCCGGCGGGATGACGGCGAGAACATGCCGAAGGAAGAACCGCCTCGGACACGTTCCCAGGTTGCTCAGGGCGCTGGCCGACATGAGCCGGTCGGGGGTGACGCGGGGATCGAGCTCGGGCCGTGGATGTACCTGCCCGTGATGGGCCGTCACCCGGTCCCCCCGGAGCGCCTCCTCCGCTCGCATGCCCCGCCCGAGAGCGGGAAAGGCTGCGCGGACCGCCCCAACTCCCAGCAGCAAGCGATCTCCCAGGCTCAGAGCCTCCATCCATACGTCCAGCCCGTCGAGAAGGCCCAGGGTACGAGGCACGACGCCGCAGACCGGAGCCGTGGACCTGCGGAGATCTTCGAAGGTCCGTGTCTGGTCCCTCTCCATCACGCGAAAGAGCTGGAGCACTTCCGGGGCCGGGTGAAGCGACCGAGCCCCCGAAGGGTCCCAGGCGGGATAGCTGACGGTGACCCTCCCCCGGAGCCGGGCGAGAAGCGCGGCGAGGAGAAACCTGCGCTCCTCCACCCGATCGGCCCCCGTGGGAAGATCACCTCTGGCCAGGACCTTCCGCTCACGATCGAGGAGCAGGGGGTCCTGGATCCCGGCACCCGGGAACCTGTCCGCGTCCAGGCCGACGAGAAACGTGGCCTCCCGGCCGCTCAACCCCCCATGCTCCAGGTCCGTCAGATGGAGGTGACCCCCGGATGAGCTCCAGGGAGCCTTGCCCTCCGCGCGGGGAGCCGGAACGCGAATCTGCAGGAAGCCCTTGAGGAGGGCGGCGGCCCCGCGGTAGTCCGCGGATCGCGTCAGGGTGGCGGCGACCCGATCGAGGATCCTCTGGAGGCGCTCGGCCGCCGTGGAATCCACCGGGTCCTCGGTGGGAGTGTACCGGAGAAACACTGTGAGTCCCTGAGCCAGCTGCGCCGGAGAGACGCTCATTCCGTTTCGCATCTCCGACGGATCCGGGACCGGGGGGGTCGCCCGCAGGGTCGGGGCCAGGATCCTCTCGAGAGCTCGAAGTTCCCTGCGTATCCGCTCCCTCCGCTTCTCCAACCCCTCGGATGTCTCGTATCGCCCGGCCCTCAGCTTCGCCAGGCTGTCCTTCCTCCTCTTGAGGTTGGTGCGGTAGCGGTGCCTCCCCCAGCCGATCCTTAGCTCGCGAAAGCGCCGCGCCAGCGACATGGGATGGAGGTGGTAATCGGGAGGAGGGGGGCGGAGATCTCCCGCCTCCAGGAGCCGGCGGATGACATCGGCCTGAAAACCGCCCTCGATCCACCGAAAGTAGGCTTGCGCCACCCGTCCCGGTCGCGTCCGCTCGACCTGCAGTCCGACTCCGAACGTGACCGGGATCTGAAGCCGCTCCACCAGGGCGTGGAGGGCGGATCCATAGACCTGAGGATCCGGAGTGACGATCTCCACCTGATCCCACCGCAGTCCAGCGCTGACAACGCGGCGGAGGACCTCCCTGAGCTCACTGGTGACGCTGCTCGCCGCGAACACATCCACGCGCCCGACCTCTTCCATCGTCTCCGCCAGCTCGTGCACCCCGGAAAGCGGCCCACCCTCCCCACCCTCTTTCCACAGGATCGCGTCCGGGGCTTCGAGGCCCCGTACCGGATCGGCCTCGAGGACCGTCGCTCCATTCTGCACCAGCAGTCGCAGGAATCGGCCGGAAAGGCCCCGCTGACCCAGGCCCGGTACCAGATGGACGCCCCGATCCCCCAGAGCCTCCCTGCCTTCCCGCTCCAGGAGACGGACGGCCCGGGCGATGACGCCCGCGGTGTCCGTGACGCCCCGTCGCTTCAGACCCCGCTCGTACGCCTCGAGGAGCGCCACGAGTACGTCTCGCTTGGTTCGGTCTTCGATCTCCGATCGAGACAGCCGCTCCGGGGTCAAACCGCCGAGCCGCATTGCCTTCAGGGTGTTGCCGATTGCTTTTCGAAACCCGACCCCTGCCGCGAGATGGGCAAAGGCGTCGGCCCGGCCGAGGAGCGCTCCATCGACCGCTTCGTCGACGAGGGCCTGTTCGTCGAAGTCGTCCGCGATCCCGAGACCCGTTCGAGCCAGAGTCGGCCCGGCGATCTCGACGGCGAGAGGCTTCACCGTCGTCACCTCGAACCCCACCCAGGCACCGGTCTTGAGGGCGAGCTGACGCAGGAGCTCGCGACCCTCGCTGCGCGTGCGGCAGACCAGGAGCTTTCGCCGAAAAGGACCACGCTCCGCGACGGCGCCCAGAGACTGGATCAGGCGGGGTAGTGAAGGGGCGGACGCCGTCTGAGAGGAGGACCGCGCACCCACATCTGCAGAAGCGACGGACTCCCCGGTCACGGGGAGGGTCTCTCGCCAAGGCGGCACCGCGCGGCTCTCGGGAGAGATCGAAGAGCCCTCGGTAGGGTCCGCGGGGTCGGCCGGTTCCTCAGACTCGAAGTCGAAGCCGAGCTGGATGTCAGACATGCCACAGCATGGCGCAGAATCCCTGCGTCTTCAAGGTGGGGTCTCCAGCCCACGCCGTGAGGGATGGAGAGAATCCTCTACTCGACCTAGAGTGTTGCGTTCGGGCGGCACCAAGCCCACCCTCCGGACGAGGCCAATTCACCCCATCCGATGGCTGCCGACGTGGAACCATACCCTGACTTCCGTTCGCACTACCGCCCCCGCACCACCGCGGGATGGATCGCCGTCTTTCTCTTTATCGTCCTGCTGGCACTGGCCGAGCCGCCCGTCGTTCACGGCCTCGCGAACCGCATCGAGCCCTGGCTTCTGGGACTTCCCTTCCTGTACGCCTACCTGCTGGCCGTCTACATCGCGATGATCCTCGTGCTGCTCTGGGCCATGCGGCGGAAGCTGTAGGAGCGGAGAGCGCTCATGGAACCGTGGGTCGTCGCTACCAGCCTCATCTTCCTCTATCTGCTGGTCACCATCGTACTGGGGGTTGTGGCCAATCGCCGCATGGCCATCGATCTGGAGGACTTCCTGCTCTACGGAAGGAAGGCAGGCTTCGTGGTCCTGTACCTCACCGTGGTGGCCACCTATCACTCGGCCTTCGCGTTTCTCGGCTCAGGTGGTTTCTTCTACACGCACGGGATCGGCTTCTGGGACGCCGGAACGTGGACGATCCTGGTGGGCGCCATCACCTACGTGCTCGGAAGCCGCATCTGGGCTCTGGGGAAGCGATTCGGATACATCACCCCGGCGGACATGCTCGCGGACTTCTACGAAAGCGAGGCCGTCCGCGTGGTCGTGGCCCTGGTGTCCGTGGTCTTCACGATTCTCTACATCCAGGTTCAGGCCCAAGGCCTCGGGTACATCCTGTCCGTCGCGTCAGGGGACAGGATTCCGTTCGAGATGGCGACGCTGATCCTCATCGTGGTTGCGGCGGGATACCTCATGGCAGGGGGGCTACGGGCCGTCTACTGGACCGACGTGGTCCAGGGCCTGTGGATGTACGTCGCCGTGTGGCTGGGTGCGCTGGTGCTGGCCTTCAAGCTCTTCGGCGGCCCTTTCGAGCTCTGGCAGCGCGTCGCGGCCGAACGGCCCGATCTGCTCACGCTGCCGGGACCCAGGGGGTTCTTCCGTCCCGGAATGTGGCTCGGCCTGACGATCGCGCTCTCCTTCGGGATCGTCTTCCAGCCCCACATTATGATCCGTTACTACACGGCCGCGTCGGGACGGGTGATCAAGTGGCTGGGAGCGACGACGCCCATCTACCTGATGACCCTCTACATTCCCACGGCCCTGGTGGGCCTGGGCGGAGCCCTGGTCCTTCCCGACCTGGCCATCCCGGACCGGGTGTTCCCCGAGCTCCTCTTTCGCCACGCCCCCGCCTGGCTCACCGGCGTCATTCTGGCCGGGGCCACCGCGGCCGCCATGTCCACCCTGGACTCCATCCTCCACTCCAACATGACCGTGCTCACCCGGGACGTTTACCAGCGATACGTCGCACCCGACGCGAGCCAGGCGCACTACGTCCGGGTGGGGCGAGCCATCGTGATGGGCCTGCTGGTGGTGGGGTACGTGCTCTCCGTGAGGACCTTTGAGTTCCTGGTCACGCTGGTCACCCTTTCGGGGTCAGGAGCCCTTCAGCTGATGCCGGCCATTCTCGGGGTCTGCTTCCCCGGTCGACGACTCTACACGCGCGCCGGGGTACTGGCCGGGATCGGGGCCGGCATGGTGACGCTCTACCTGACCTTGGCGACTTTCCCTCACCCGCTGGGACTCCACGGTGGAGTCTGGGCGCTGGTGGCAAATTTCCTGGTGACCTTCGTGGTTTCCCGCCTCACCCCCCCGCCGTCCGCGGAGACGGTTCGGCGGATCCACGGAGCAGTCGAGCAATTCGTGTACGGTGGGGAGGAAGCTGAACGGGCTCCTTGAGGTACCACGGGGATACCCATGCGGGCGGCTCCGGAAGGGAGCCGCCCGCAGCTCCGTGGCACGGTTGTTGTTGTCCAGGGTGGGCCCATGAACGCGTCAGAAACGACCTCCACCGCCGCGACGGTTCCCGCACAGGCGACCTCTCACCCCCCCGAATCGACCCGGGAGGTACTGTTCCGGTTCGCCTTCTTCGCTCTCGCGTGCCTGGCCGTCCACGCCATCCTGATCCGCTTCCTGATCCCTCAGGTCCTGTCCGACACGCTCCTCGGCACCGACAGCTACACCCGCTTGATCCGCGTCGCCCGGCTCCAGGAGACCGGAGCGTGGTTCGATCCCGTCATACCGCGAATGAACGCCCCCGATGGCCTCGCCCTCCACTGGACCCGACCTTTCGATGTCCTACTCCTCGTTGGTGCCTGGATCCTGACTCCAGCGCTGGGCTTCCAACGGGCTCTGCACTGGGCCGGCGCGCTGGTCTCTCCGCTCCTTCAGATCACCGCCTGCTTCACGCTGGCCTGGGCCGTTCGCCCGCTCATGGACCGCAGGGGGCAGTTCCTGGTGATGATCGCACTCATCGCGCAGCCCGCCCTCATGGGATACGCCCTGGCGGGGAGAGCGGACCACCACATGCTGCAGGTCCTGGCCTACGTGTGGGGGCTGGGCCTCGTGGTACGGGCGGTGGGTCGCCCGTCCTCCGGAGCCACCGCCGTGTGGGCTGGGATCGCGACGGGATTCGGCCTCTGGATCAGCGTGGAGTTTCTGATCCCCCTGGCGACATTCGTGGGCGCGCTCGGCCTGATGTGGGTCATCCGCGGGAAGGGCCACACCCGGAGCAATCTGCTCTACGCCGGCGGACTGGCTGGGACGGTGGCCCTGGCACTGCTGGTTGAACGCCCGCCTCAGCGGTTTCTCGTCGCCGAGTACGACCGGATCTCAGGGCCTCACTTCCTTCTGTGCGTGCTGATCCTGACCTTCTGGGCCCTCGTGCCACCCGTGGCGGGACGCTCGTCGGCAGCTCGCACCAGGACACGGATCGTGCTGGGCATCGCCGGTGGGCTCGTCGCCGGATGCATCTTGATCCTGGCCTACCCGGGGATGCTAGAGAATCCGATGGCCGACATGGATGCCCGGGTATGGCAGATCTACATGACACGGATCGCCGAGCTCCAGCCTCTCTTCCCGAGGGGCATGCAGGAGGTGGGCAAGCTCATCGCCTACCTGGGACCCACCTCCGTGGCGCTGCCCTTCGTAGGCTGGAAGATCGCCCTGCGCCGATCCCGAACCCAGGACCTCCGCTGGCTCCCGGTCGGACTCGGACTCTTGGCCTTCGTCCCTCTCGCACTGTACCAGATCCGCTTCGCACTCTGGGCCGGAATCGTAATGGCCGTCGGACTGACGGGGGCCCTGGTCCTCCTGATCGACCGCCTGAACCGGATTCGAGTACCGGGCTGGCGTGTTCTGGCCCGGGCAGGTGCAACCGCCGCCCTGATCTCCGGGTTCCTGCTGGTGGGTGGTGCGATCATCAGTAGCTCTCCTCAGCAGGGCAGGCCCTCAGAGAGGTTCGCTGAGGGTCCGTGTGATCTGGGGGAGCTGGCTGACTTCCTCATGGAGGGCAAGTGGGGCTCGTCGCCTCGGACGATCCTCGCTGCCAGCGACTTCGGCCCCGAGCTGGTGTACCGGACCCACCACTCGGTCGTAGGAGCTCCCTACCACCGCAACGCCGGCGCCATCCTCGACACCTACCGCATCTTCACGAGCACGGATCCACGGATAGCGGCGGCACAGGTTACGGCCCGCCAGATCGATCTGGTCGTCCTCTGTCCTGCGTTCGATCGAGTCTTCTTCGGTGGATCTGGGAGCGACGATGCAACCCTGTACGGCCAGCTGGTGGCGCGTACCGCGCCGCCCTGGTTGCGACAACGGGAATTGCCCGACGACCTGGACCGGTCCTTCCGCCTCTACGAGGTCATGCGCGCCGATTCAAGGTGATGGACGTGCCCGCAAGGAGGTGGAGTCCTACGTGCGGCTCATCCCGAGAATGCCGAGGAAGAAGCTGGAAAAGATGGTCTGGGCTCCGAGGACCGCGAGGGTGGCACCCGGGATCACCCACCGCATGGTCTGTCGGTAGTCGAGATCCCCGAACCCCACGAGTCGCCACTGGTTCACCGCCATCAGCAACAGCACTCCCCCGATCAGCGCCGCGATCACCCCTACCAGAAGACTCCGCTCCAGGGTCACCACCCCGAAGAGCCGGTCAAGGCGAGGGTCACTGGGCAGCAGGCCCTCGGAGTAGCCGAAGACCTTGGTGAAGAGAGCGAAGAGAATCCCCTCGTACCCCAGGATCACGAAAAGGCTTGCGAACAGGAGCGTGTGTACGTCAAACTCGACGCCGCCGATCCGCATTCCGGGCAGTGCGATGGCGTAGCCAAGCATTCCCGCCAGGATGAGCACCGACCCGGGAACGAGGAAGAGCCAGCGCGGCGAGTACATCAGGAAGAAGCGCAGGTGTCTCCATCCGTCCCGAAAGGTCCGGAGGTGCGGGGGATGGCTGGTCCGGCCGTCAGGGTGAAGCGTGATGGGCACCTCGGCGATCCTCGCGCGCTTCAGGGTCGCCTTGATGATCATCTCGGATGCAAACTCCATCCCGGTGCACCGCTGGTCCAGGTCCCGGTACAGGTCCGCGGTGAAGGCCCGCATGCCACAATGGATGTCGTGAATGGGCGCCCTGAACCACCAGCGAGCCATCCCTGAGAACAACGGATTCCCCAGCCATCGATGGAGGAAGGGCATGGCCCCGGGCATGACCCGGCCCCCGCCCCATTCGAGCCGGCACCCCTGCACCAGATCGAAGCCCTCACGTAATCTCTCGACGAATCGAGGGATCTCGCGGAAGTCATAGCTCTCGTCGGCGTCCCCCATAATGACGAACCGACCCCGCGCCTTCGCGATGCCTCCCATGAGAGCCGCCCCATATCCGCGCTCGGCCACAGCCACGACGCGAGCCCCGAGTCTCCTCGCGATTTCCTGTGACCCGTCGGTGCTCCCGTTGTCGGCGACGACCATCTCTCCCTGTATCCCCGCGCCTTCCATTGCCTCCCTCGCCGCCGCGAGACAGTTGCCGAGCGTATCCGCCTCGTTGAGACAGGGGATCACGACGCTGAGCTCCAACGTGCCGGAGGAAGGCAAGTGGGAACCGTCCGGGAGAGCGGCGCTGCTCGTCGACATGTCGACTCACCGAAGAGAAAGAGGACCGGGCGCACCGAGGTGCAGGCTGCAGAAAGCATGCCGCTCACTCGCCGCACCGGAAGGGCCGGTCCCCGGCCTGATCATTCCACGACCTCGTAGAGCCTGAACGGCTCGCGCAGGGACCCAGGCAGGTCCACGGGCACCAGCCAGGCGGGCGGATCATCCCGCGCCAAGCGGGTGAACAGCGTCTGCCCCTCCCTCTCTCCTCGGAAGAAAGCAGAATCCGAGCCGCGGAGACAGATCAGGACCAGGTCCACCTCCCTCTCCCGAGCCATCCGCCGACTTTCCTCGTCATCCGTCGCCGTGAGCATCCGGTGCGAATCCAGAATGCCGGCACCGTTCCTGTGGTAGGGAGTGGCCACCACGCGGTGCCCGGTCCGGTAGAGAATCTCGGGTCCGTAGTCCATGAGGGCCATGATCGTCCGGGAGCGCTCACCCAAACCCGATGGATCACCGAGGTACTCGCTCAGCTCCCACACTGGACACCCCCGACCCGCCCCGGAACTCGGGGCGCTCCTCGCCCGACCGGAAGAGTCGAGCATCAGGGTCACGCACCCGCCGAGCCCGAGGAACCCCAGGAGCAGCGCCGCGGCAGTTCCCACCCGCGCCATCGCCCGAAGGGGCGGGGCAGAGATCCGGTTCAGCTTCCCCAAGGCGCGTCCCAGGACCTCCACCAGAGGCAGCACCATCAGGATCTCCGCGTAGGTCGTGAACCGGATATGGAGTAGTCCCATCGGGACGAAGGCCACGATCCCGAGAGCCAGAAGCAGCCATGCCAGCCAGCCGCCGTTGTCTCTCTCTCTGATCAGCACCCAGGCGAGAAACGGAACGCAGACCAGCCCGGCTCCGAGGTAGGAGATGGCCGTTCCCACATCCGAGAGAGACCCGACGACCGGCCGGTACTCCGTGACGCCCTCGAGCCAGAGGCCGAGGACTTCGGGATCGACGTCCGCCATGGGGCCCACAAAGAACCGGGGAAAGAAGAGAAACATGAACAGCAGGACCGCGCCGCCCAGCCCCATGAGGACCCACAGTCTCCCCCAGGGCGTGCTCAGCATCCTTCCGCGGATTCCTCTCCTCCACCGTGAGAGGGCCAGCTCACTCCAGGTCGCCCACGCGAAGACGGCCATTACCAGGTGAACCACCGACACACGGTCGTATTCCACGGTTGGCAGATCCCAGTACGGTCGCTCCACGAGAAGAGCCAGGGCTGTGAGCGACACGAGACCCAGGGCGAAGGCGCGGTTCGTCCGGACAAGGTCCTCACCGCGGATGACCCACGCCAGAGCGAGTCCGGCGAGGAAGACAGCCAGGGGCAGAAGAAATTCGGGACTTACCCACACGCCGAAGCCGGCTGCGGCTCCCGCTAGCCACGCCCGACCGCCCGAGTGGGGTCGAAGAAGGAGTCGAATGGTCAACCCCAGCGTCCACGCGAAGGTGAGGAGGATCAGGCTGTGGTGGTCGGCTCGACCGGCCATGAAGGACGTTATCACGGCGGGCTGGGCCAGGAGGGCAATCATCGCGTACCCGCGCACGTCCGGTCGGACGAGAGGTGCGGCCGCCCAGGCCACAGCGACACACGTCAGAATCAGAAGCAGCGGAGAGATGAGGACCCCGGACAGGTGAAGGGCCTGGGAGAGGCCGAAGAAGGGCCGGAGGAGGACCGCGCCGCCCAGAAGCAAGACATCCAGCGGTCGGGTCCAGTGCAACACCTCGCCGAAGGGTGCATTGCTCCGAGGGGAGGATGTGTCGTACCAACCGCCGGTCTCCGCGAGCCGCTCCACCCGAAGCAGACGCGTGTACGCGTCCGTATCGATCAGCTCCCCCACCAGGACCTCGGGTGACTTCACCAGCATCAGTCCACCCTGCACCAGGACCACCGCCGCGATGAGGAGCAGATAGTGCACTGCGCGCAGATCCGTGTCCCTCAGGTCTACCTCGGTGTGCGCTATGGTGAGATCCTCGTCTGCCTGGGTGCCGGCCGTCTCGTGACCCTCTGTACCTTGAGCCTAACGTCGGCCCGTCTACGACCGGAAAACTCAACATTCATGCCACACCCGATGGATGCCACATTTGCCCTGTCCCGGGCGGTCGCCCAGTTTCTCGTGCCGCGACCGCCAGTACCAGTACTGAGCGATTCCGTTCGCCTCCAGAGGAGCTGCGCCTCGCCGTGAAGCCCGTACTGCCCGAACCGGTTACCCTGGCTACCGTTATTCAGCGGGACCCCCTCCTGGCACAGGCGGTGAAAAGGGTTCCTCCCTACCCCGGGTTCCCGCTTCGGAATCAGCGAGACTCCCACTTCCACGCGCTTGCCCGTTCCATCCTCTACCAGCAGCTGGCAAACGCCGCCGCACGGACGATCTATCAGCGGGTCTGCGCCCTGACTCCGGACGGCTCGTTTCCCACGGCTTCAAATCTCCTCGCCCTGCCGGATCAGGCCCTCCGCGATGCCGGCGTCTCCCGCAACAAGATGCGCGCACTCCGGGACCTGGCCGGGAAGGTGGACTCAGGCGAGCTGAGGCTCCGCTCCATCGGGCGGCACCCGGACGAGGAGGTGATCGGGCGCCTGACCTCGGTCTGGGGCATTGGGCTGTGGAGCGCCCAGATGTTCCTGATGGTCCGTCTGGGTCGCCTGGATGTGATGCCTGCCACGGACCTGGGAATCCGGGAGGGAGTGCGGCGGCTGGATGGATTAGCGGAGCGCCCTTCACCGGGGTACGTCCTGGATCGCTCGGAGGCCTGGCGACCCTTCCGCTCCGTGGCGAGCTGGGTGCTATGGAGGCTCTGCGACGAGTGAGTCGTGAGCAGGCAAGGCCGGAGCACCGGTTGGGGAATCCCCAAACCGCATTCCATTGAGCAGCCACTGGGGCGAGATTACGGGTTCATCCACAAACCGGAGTTGGAACAAGACGCGCCACATAGCGCACTGGCAGGAAAAGGAGGGTCCATGCGCTGGACCAGAAAAGCACTCTCGAGTCGTTGGGTTTCGGGCGCGGCCACACTCGCCCTGGCGCTCCTGGCCACCAGCTGCGCAAGCGGAGTCGCATCCGAGCCCGCTGCGCCGGCGGTCGCCCCCGAGTCGCCGGTGGAAGGCCGGGCGGAGCCCGTGCCACTGCCCATCGAACCCTCCCCCACCCTCGCCGCCCCGGGCGGGGTCGACCTGGACACGGTGCGGGCCGGCGAGTTCGACTTCGGCCGGATGTGGACGTTCGAGTATCCTCCCACCGAGTACCTGCGGAACGCCTATGGATTCGCGCCGGACTCGTCCTGGTACCGGAAAGCCATGCTCGGCGCGCTCCGCATCCCAGGCTGTTCGGCTTCCTTCGTATCTCCGAACGGACTGGTACTGACGAATCATCACTGCGCCAGGGATCATGTCACGACGATCACCCGGGAGGGGGAGACGCTCCTCGACGACGGCTTCTACGCGGAGACCCTCGACGAGGAGCGCTTCATCGAAGACTTCCAGGCCGATCGCCTGATAGACATCGAGGACGTCACGGACGAGGTATACGCAGCGCTGGAGGGGATCGAGGACGACGCGGCCCGCAGCCAGGCCAGGGAGGAGAAGCTGGAGGAGATCGAGCAGCGAATCCTGGCCGAGCACGGCGGGGAGGGCGCCGGCGTAGTGGTGGAGATGATCTCTCTGTACAATGGCGGCCGCTACTCGGCCTATGTGTTGCGGCGGTACACGGACACCCGCATGGTCCTGGTTCCGGAGCTCCAGATCGGGTATTTCGGCGGCGATCCGGACAACTTCACCTACCCCCGCTACAATCTGGACTTCAGCTTCCTGCGAATCTACGAGGACGGAGAGCCCCTGGACACCAGCGACGATTATTTCCGCTGGAGTCAGGCCGGCGTTTCCGGAGGTGACATCGTCTTCGTGGTCGGGAATCCTGGATCCACCAGCCGCCTGCAAACGGTGTCGGAGCTGGAGTTTCGTCGGGACGTGTCGGACCGGGGCGTCCTCGACTTCATCGACAGCAGAGTGGCAGTGCTTCAGGCGTTCTACGAGGAAGATCCGGGGGCCGCCGAGGCCCTGGACCTGCGCAATACGGTCTTCAGCATGCTCAACTCGCAGAAGGCCTATCGGGGCATTCTGAAGGGCCTTCACGACCCCATCATCATGGCGAAGCGCCAGGATGCGGAGGATGAATTCCTGGAGGACCTGAAGAAGGACCCGGCTCTCTGGGAACAGTACGGTGAACTGGTCGATCTCATGGCGGAAGTCCAGGAGCGGAAGCGTGCCGTGGCCCCCGGATTTGCGGCTTTCCTGGGTCTCTCCAGCCCGGACCTGGGATCGGCCACCCTGGTCCGTGCCCTCTACGCCTTTCAGTACCTGGCCGCCCAGAGCCGGGGCGCCTCGGAGGACGACCTCACGGAGCTGAAGGAGGGGTTTCTCGGCGTTCCTCAGCAGCCCCTACCGCTGGAGGAGGCGCTGGTGCAGGCGCGGCTCCAGGACCTGGTGAACGCATACGGCCGGGACCACGTCATGGTGGAGCAGATCCTGGGCGGGCGGTCTCCGGAGGGAGCTGCGTCCGTGATCGTCTCCACCTCCCTCCTGGCAGACTCCACCCGCGCCGCGCAGGCCCTGGAGGGCGGAACCCTCATGATGAACGACCCGGCCATCGAGGCGTTCACAGGTATGCTGCAGGGCCTCGGCCCCTTCCAGCAGACCGCCTTCAGCCTGTCCACCCAGGAGGAGGAGATCGGAGCAGCTCTTGGCCGTGCCCGCTTCGAGATCTACGGAACGGCTCGTCCGCCGGACGCGACCTTCTCACTCCGCATCGCGGACGGAGTGGTGAAGGGTTACGAGTACAACGGAACCATCGCACCCATCTACACCACCTTCTACGGCCTGTACGATCACTACTACTCGTACGGCCAGGGAGAGGGCGCCGGCACGGAGTGGGATCTTCCGCAGCGGTGGTTGGCCCCCCCAGAGACCTTCGACCTCTCCACTCCGCTCAACTTCGTCGCCACGGCCGACATCATCGGCGGGAATTCCGGATCGCCTGTGGTGAACCTGGATCTGGACGTGGTCGGCCTGGTGTTCGACGGCAACATCGAGAGCCTCCCGGGTGATTACATCTTCCAGACCGAGGTGCCTCGCACGGTGGCGGTGGACGTGCGGGGGATCGTGGAGGCCCTGGAGGAGATCTACCAGGCCGAGCGTATCGTGGAGGAGCTCACGACAAGGGTGCCGGCAAGCCACTAGCGTACGCTGGCTTCCGGGCTCGCACTTTCGGCCCGGATCGAGCGAAGACGCGCGGCTCCTGTTCTGGAGCCGCGCGTCTTACATGCATCCTGCCCGTATCTACGCCCGGGCGGGGCCCGGGCAGGGCCAGGGATCAGGGCCCAAGCCTCATGGATCCTTCATCGGGAATGGGGTTCACCGGGGACAGCCGGGGGCGCGGGGCGGATCTTCCGCATCAGCTCTCGAAAACGAGGGTCACCTCGCAGGGGATCCCAGGTTGGATCGCTCCGCAGCAGAGCCAGCTTGCGATCCCGCTGCGCCGCGGCGCCCTCCAGATACTCCATGGCCTCGTCGGTACTCCCGAGGGAGCACTCGGCAGCCGCCAGGTCCACCAAAGACACCTCGTCTCCCCGTTCCTGCCGCTCCAGCAAGTGCTCCCGTTGCCACTCCCAGTACCCCCGCTCCGGATCCTCCTGGATGGCGTCTTGGAGAGCTGACAGGGACTGCTCGTCCAGGCCGCCCTCCCGCCCCATCACCCGGGATCGATCCCTGAGGACCTGGACTAGTCCGTCCATGTCGCCCGACAACACGTACGCGTGCTCGAGAGCCTCCCAGGCCACGGGGAACTCGGGAGCCATCTCCACCGCCTGTTTCAGGAGCTGGACGGCCTCCTGGTGCTCCCCCTCCAGCTGCCGCTGTCGCGCGGCCATCACCATCTGGAAGGGGATCTTCTCCTGGTCGCTCTCCACGAACGCCATCATCCCGCGAACCTGGCGACCGATCTCGGAAACGGCGTTGGTCCAGGGGTTGTCGGGAGCCGCGAGCACGTCCACATCCAGCGAATCGAAGGCCAGAATCAAGCGGCGTCCCCCGGGTGTCCTGCCCAGCTCGTCGCCCATGGTGCTCCGTAGGACTCCCACGACCTCCTTCGTCTCGGGCAGGCTGACGTCCAATCGGATCGCCCGCTCGGCGCTGGCCGTTACCTCAGGGAGAATCTCGTCGGGTGGCTTCGAGTCCTGGAGGCCCTGCAGTAGCTGCGCGCTCGCCAGCCCCGCGTAGGCCTTCGCGAATCCCGAGTCCCGCTCGACGGCTTCCTGGTAGTAGGAGATCGCCCGTCGGAAGCCCTCGGCGGTTCCCTTGGACTGCTCGTAGCGCGCCTTCATGTAGGCTTCCTGCGCCCCCGGGTTGGCCGGAGAAGGAGCCGTGGCGAGCCGACCCGGATCCGCCGGCGCCAGCTCCGCTCGAATCGCCCCCGCAATCTCACCGGCCACCTCACGCTGGAGAGCGATGATGTCGCTGAAGTCCCGCTCGTAGCTGCGGGACCAGATATGGGTATCCGAGGGCCCGTGAACCAACTGGACGGTGATGCGCACCTGATCCTCCGCCCGGAGCACGGACCCTTCCACGAGCGCTTCCACGCCCAGCTCCCAGGCGATCTCGGGCATGCTCTTCTGCGTGCTCGCGTATCGCGTCACCGAAGTGCGGGATACAACGCGCAGTCCGTCGATCTGGGTGAGCCCCGAGATCAGGGCCTCGTGCATCCCGGCGGAGAAATAATCCTGCTCACCGGTTTCCGAGAAATTCGTCAGCGGCAGGACTGCGATGGATCCGATCGGACTGGTGGGATCGTACGAGGCCACCGCGGTGGTCGGGATCGTGGACGGCTCGGCGCCCGTGGCCTCCGCCGCCTCCGTCCCCTCAAGCGCCCACTGCACGGTCCACCAGGCTGCCCCTCCCACCGCCAGAAGAGTGACCACCAGCGCGGCAACTCGGGCCCCGAGATGGCCTCCGCCACCCGCTCGATGACCCAGGTCCTCCGTACGCTTCAGGCCTTCCGGAGTGAGCTCGAAGACCCACGCCAGCACCACGACCACGGGGAACCCCAGCAAGGAGAGAAGCACCAGGATCCGGAGCCCCCAATCGGGAAAATCGAAGGCGGGGAAGATGATCTCGCCGGTCTGGAGGAGGACGAAGACCACCGCTGCGTACCCGATGATTGCCCGCACGACGTGGCGGCGCTTCAGCTCGGATAGGAACGATCCGAATCCAGAGGACGAGTCGGCCATGCAGCGTCTTACCTTTCATTCACCCCGAGGGTCCCCGCCGACGCCGCGGCCATCGCCCCGGGCGCGCGCTCCCTTTCGGAAGGCGATCCCTCACTTGGCCAGACAGCCTCCTGGCCCGGAGTGTTGCCCATCCCCGGCTCGGCGGCTCCCGTCGCGCGGCCGGGCGTTTCCCCAGCCTGGTCGTGCGGCGTCGGTGGGAATGTCCCGCTCAAGCCGCTCGCAAGTCTCACCCAGGCTGGCCCGCCGGTGCTCTCGTCACTGGATGGGAAGGAGCTGCCCGTCCAGAAGGATGGTGGGGGATCTGAGTATGGCGTCGAAGTGGGTGCTCGCCCGGACGCGTCCTCCCAGATTGGCCGAGGTTCCGATCCCGAAGTGGACCGTGCCCGCCACGCCCTCGTCGTTCAGCATTTCGCCGGTGAGCTCCCCGCATTCCGGATTCAGGCCAACGGCGAACTGGGCCACGTTGTATACGCACGGGTCGTTCCGGGAGGCGAGGAGTCGCTTCAGGAAGCGGCCCTGGTCTCCGCCGGAGATGGACTCGACGAAGCCATTCCGGATCCGGCAGGTGATCGGATCCCGAATCACCCCGATGCCATAGTACGGGATGCTCCCGTCCACCACCATCGTTCCCTCCGCGGTCCCCTCGACGGGCGAGATGTTCGCCTCCACGTTGGGGACGGCTGTGAACCCTGGTTCTTCGAGGATGCAGCAGTGGGCGTTTCCCATCCGTCCACGGACGCTGAACGTGAGATCCGTGCCCGATGGGTTGGACACATGAAGCTGCTCGGCCTGGGAAAGCCACTCCGCCAGCTGCAGACATCGCGGGCGAAGGACTTCGAAATCGGCGAAGAGGCCTCCCTCCCTCATCATGCGCTCCGTGAACGCCGTCATCGAGAGCACCCGAGCGCCCGCTTCGATGGCCGATCGGGTGGCCCGGGTATGGGCGAGGGCACAGGAGACCGCCAGAAAGACCACGTCCGCCTCGACCATGGAGGCGGCGATGAAAGGGGACGGCTCTTCGTTATCGATGCGGCGTGGCGGCGCCACGGCGACAGTGGCACGGGCACCGGCCCGGAGGGCGGCATCGGCCACGGCCTCTGCGATGCTGACCATCTTCTGATCCGCCACCACCACGGCGACCTCGCCGCTCCGGACGCGGGCGCAGTCGCGAACGAGGATCTCGGCTCCGCGCCTCACGATCCGCCCTCCTCGGGTCCGGAGCACGCCACGACCTCCAGGCCCCGTCCTTCCGCGAGGGCCTGCCGGGGCCCTGGACGTTCCTCCACTTCCTTCACCTCCGGCGCCGTGTTCGGCCGGCGCCACGGTGCAAAGAGCGCACCCAGCAGGCGCTAGACGAAGATCTCCGCGCCCCGCTGGATGACGGTGCCATCCACTTCGATGGTCGGGTCGCTCATCAGTAGGTCGTAGTGCGTGGGCGCCATGACCTCGCCGCCCAGGGTGTGGCTGGTGCCGATCCCGATGTGGATAGTGCCCAGGACCCCCTCGTCTTCCAGCATCTCACCCGTGAGGCGGGCGTTCGGATTCAGGCCGATGCCAAGCTCCGCAACGTTGTAGCAGAGTGGATCTCCATGGGACTGCAGTTCCTCGGCCAGCACCAGGGCCTGGTCACCCCCCTCGATCTTGATGACGGAGCCCCCCTCCACCGTGCACACCACCGGCTCGGTCAGTAGACCGATGCCCAGATATGGAATGCTGGCGTCGGCCACCAGGCGACCCTCGGCCGTCCCCGTCAGCGGTACGACATTCACCTCGATGTCCGGGACGGGCGCCAGCTCCCCGGCCTCGGGCACGTTGGTAAGAATGTTGGCTTTCCGGCCCCGGATGGAGAAGCGAAGGTCCGTGCCCCGAGGCGAGGTCAGGCGAAGCGCGTCACCGGCACCGAGAACGGCTCCGATCCGACGACACACCGCCGACTGGGCCTCGAAATCGGTGTCCAGGAGAGCCGGACTCCGGAGGATGTCGTCCGTGTAGGCTGTCATGAGAATCGCCCGGGCTCCTGCATCCAGGGCCTCCCGCATGGCCCTCGTGTGCGTGATGGAGAAGCGCACCGGGGAGAAGATCACATCCGCCGCCCGCATGGCGGCGGCGGCGGGCGACGGCGGCTCCTGGCCGTCTTTCTGGCGCGGGGCGATCTCGCACCGAACCACTTCGGCGCCCTCCTTCTGCGCCACCGCCGCCACGAGCCTGGCGTACCGCTCCAGGTAGAGGTCCGACACGACCACCACCCGCTCCCCGGGGCTCACTCGACCGTTGACCCGCACGAGGGTCTCGACGCCTCGCATTTCAGCGCCCTGGGCCAGGGTCGCATCCTCAGGGGGACCTGTCCGGTCCCCGACATGGAACCTTCTCAGTCTCGGACCTCCGTCACGATGCGATCGATGACCGCACGCTCTAGGATCCGGTCCACCACCTCCACGGGTCCGGGTCTTTCACCCCGCAAAGGGAACGGCCATCGCCCTCTCGGAGTTGTCCAACTCCACCGCCTCGGCGAGGCTTCGGGAGAAGTCCGGGATCCCGGCCCGGACTCGCACCCACGACGCCAGCGGCTGCTCGCCTATGGGATCCTCTCGGAACCGGAGCTCCGCGAGCCTGAGGTTCTCCGCGAAGCTCTCCACTGCCTCGATCTCTTCGTGTCGGTCGTACTCCAAACCGTTCAGCATGGCCAGGGCGTTGTACCGCTCGATGGCCATCCGAGCGTGGCGCTGGTAGCTGGCAAACAGGGTGTCAAAGAGCGCCCGGGAGAGCACCAGGCCGCCCTGGGCCATGATACCGAACAGCGTCTTGGCGATGTCGGTGGCCATTCGCGCCAGACCCCTCTCCGGGTCGTCCCGGGACAGGGGCTGGTGCTTGTGGTGGTAGGCGTCCGCGATCTCCACCTGGCAGACGCGCTCCACGGTGGTCCGCTCGTACACCTCCCCGAGCATGGACATCTCGAGACCCCAGTTGGGCGAGATGCGGATACTCTTCGCCAGGGAACGGATGAAGGCGCACTCCCCCGAAAGGGGGTAGCGGAAGCTGTCCAGGTAGACCAGGAAGGGATCGTGGTGCGTCAGCTGCCTGAGGGCTCGGATTACGGGCGTGAAGAAGAGGCGGGTGACGCGCCCGAACAGTCTGTCGTCCACCCGGGCGTAGAATCCCTTGCTGTACTCGAAGTCGGTGCCTGGATGGGCCAGGGGATAGACCAGCCGCGCCAGCATCTCCCGATGGTAATTCACGATGTCGCAATCGTGAAGCGCGACGGTGTGGACCTCCTCGTCGTAAAGGGCGAGCCCCATGGACAACCAGACCCCACGTCCCTTGCCCTGCTCCCCGATCTCGAATCCGTTGGCCACGAGTTGGTCGAACATTGACTGGATGCGAGGTCCGTCATGCCAGATGATGCTGACGTCGGCCCTGAGGCCCGACATCATCCCCTTCACCTGCTCGAACTGCTGCTCGTCCGCCCGGTCCAGGGAGAGAATGATGCGGTGAAGGTAATCGACCTCCTTCAGCTCCTCCACGATCTGCGGCATGGCGGGTCCTTCGAACTCCGAATAGAGCGCCGGAAGAAGGAGAACGATCTTCTGACGCTCAGAAAAGCGACGGAGCTCTGCCTCGATCTCTTCTACGGGCCGGTCCCTGAGCTTCTGCAGGGTGGCGATCACTCCGTTCTGGAAGAAATCCGCCATGAAAGCTCCTCTCTCAGGAGGAAATGCCGAATAGCTCCATAACATAACTCCGCTGGCGTCGAAAGGCCCGGGCTTGCCGCCCGATCCGGCCTTCCGAGGCCTGATGGTCGAGGTCCAGGGTCTCCCTGATGAAGGACGCCACCCGCGCGAAGAACAGCGGTTTGAGGACCTCGATGACCCGAGCATTTCGCCGGGTTCTGTGGAAGGCGTAAAGGAGGTCGAAGACGATCCTGGCCCAGAGGTCCGCTCCCAGCCTCATCTTGCGCCCGTCCATCAGGCGGTCCACCTCTTCCAAGGTGCCGTCTTGGAGCCAGTGTCTCATGGAACGACGTTCCTGGGCGTAGCCGGCTAGCGCCGTCCCTTTGATGGCCTTGTAGTCGAGCGCGAGTCCCTGAGGCTTCGTGAGCTCGATCCCGTCGAAGACCTTCGCCCGCGTGGAGTTCCCTCGGGTGGCCCACTGGTCCCGGCTTCGGATCAGGTGGGTAAACAGTGTAGTCACCACCTGTGTGAACATGGGACCAAGCTTGGGCGCACTGGGTTTGTGGACCTTCGCCCCCAGAGTGGTCTGACCCACACAGAACCGCCCCAGCAGAGCCTGGAGGGTGAGAAAGATGTCGATTCCATACTCTCTGGTGCTCTCCCCCCAGGATTCCTCCAGCACGCGTCGCACGAAGAGTCCCGAGAACCCGAAGTCACCGCCGATGGGCTGCCGCAGGTCGGTCCCCAGGATCCCGTAGATCAGGGGGTAGCAGAGGTGATTCGTGATGGTGCCGTCGTACTCGTTCCGGGAGTAGAGCGGCGCCACGTAGTCGCATCCATGCTCCAGGACCGGAGAGGCGAGGTTGTGGACCCAGCGGGGAGTGATGCTCTCGAGATCGGCGTCGACAGCGACGATCGCCTTCGCATCGAGAATACGGGCCGCCTGGAAGAGGTTGTAGAAGTTGTTCCCCTTTCCCCGGATCCCCACCGGCGTGGTGATGTAGATCTGGGGAATCATGCTCCCGGCGCTGATGAAGGCTTCCCGGGTACCGTCGGGCGAGCTGTTGTCCACGTTGACGATCACCGCCCGGTGTTCGGGGAAGTATTCCCTGGCCCCTTCGTCGCATTGGGATACCACGTACCCGATGTTGTCCGCTTCCTTGAAGGAGGGCACTCCGATCACCAGATCGGCCCGCCGTATCCACTCCAGGCGTCGCAGGATGTCTTCGGCGTTCGCCGCGAAGAACTCCCCTTCCCCTTCCGCTCTCTTCGACCCCAAGGTCCATCCTCCAGGTCTGATTCGGTTGGCAATCCATGGTACCGCGTCGATCCCGCAGGTGAACGCACTACCCGTCCCCCGGCGTCGCTGGCAAGATTCTCTCCAGAATCTCCAAGACGGCCTGATTCCATCCCCTGCTCCCCGGGAACCGAGCTCGGATCAACCCCTCACGCTGCAGCCTCACGGGCCGGCCCCGCAGGTTGGGAATCAGCACCGCAAAGTCCACCCGTTGGAGCATCGGCACGTCGTTCGGGCCGTCGCCCAGGCCGATGGAAACCATCGTCTCGTCCGAGAGTTCCCGGAACGAACGGATTACCCGCTCCACGGCGCGCCCCTTGTCCTGCCCTTCGCCCATCAGATGATGCAGTCTGCCACCCGTCGTGATCCTCATTCCCGCACGGGAGGCCAGAACGCGCAGCTCCTCCAGCGATTCTTGCTGCTCTATGACGAAAGGTTCAGTGAATTCGCGCATTCTCGCGAGCCGCGCCACTCCCAGCGGAAGGTCGGTGAGCGCGGCCACCTCCTGGTCGGTCATGTCGCCAAAGCCGAAGATCCCCAAATGCTCGGGTAGGCCGCCCAGGAAGTCGCGGATTTCGGGATAGCGTTTGCCCAGCACGACGGCGCGGTACCGATCCACGGGGACCGAATCGGGTAGAGAAGAGCCTGGAAAGTCCGGGGGAAAGAAGATCGCTCCGCCATTCTCCACCACAAACGGCATGTCGATTCCCATGTCCCGTTGCAGCTTCTCTACCTCGACTCGCGTCTTGCTGGTGACGGGGACGAGTGGCAATCCTTTTCGTTGGATGAGCTCCAGGGCGGGACGAGCGGCCTCATAGGAGTAATCCTCATGATCGAGGAGGCTTCCGTCGAGGTCCGAGAAGATGATGGTCTTCATAGAGCTAGCGAGAAGCGAATGGGTCGGTCAGGGAGTGAAGTGAACGTCGTCGTGGCAATGGATTCGTTCAAGGGCAGCCTGCGGGCGGCCGAAGCGTGCGAGGCCGTTCGGGAGGGGATCGTCCGCGCCGTCCCTTCGGCCCGGGTCGTGCTCCGACCGATGGCGGACGGCGGCGAAGGTACCGCGGAGACCCTCATGGCGGCCAGGGGAGGAGAGTGGGTCCCCACCTCCGCCACCGGTCCGCTCCCAGGGACGCGGGTGGAGGCAGGCTTTGCCTGGCTCCCCGAATCCGGGCCGGGCGCCCTCGTGGAGATGGCCACGGCCAGCGGCCTGGCTCTCCTGGCTCCCCACCAGCTGGATCCACTCAGAACGACCACCTACGGCACCGGAGAGCTCCTCTCGGCCGCGACGGGCCGAGGGGCTAGGCGGCTCTGGCTCGCCATCGGCGGGAGCGCCACCGTGGACGGTGGTGTCGGGGCCGCCATGGCTCTGGGGTGGCAGTTTCTGGACCGCGACGGCCGTCCCATCGGTCTTGGAGGAGCGGAGCTCGAGCGGATCGTTTCCATCGTCCGACCCGATCCCGGCCTCCACGCTCCGCTGCCCCCCGTAGAAGTCCTCTGCGACGTGGACAACCCCCTGAACGGCGACCGCGGAGCGGCCCGGGTCTTCGGACCGCAGAAGGGCGCCACACCCGAGATGGTGAAGCGGCTGGAGCAGGGCCTCGCCCACCTTGCCGACGTGGTGCAGGAGTACCTGTCCCTGGACGTCGGGGACGTACCCGGGTCGGGCGCTGCCGGGGGACTCGGTGCCGGCGCCCTGGCCTTCCTGGGAGCCGAGCTGGTCTCCGGCGTCGACGCGGTGATGCACGCCAATGGGATGGACGAAGCCATGGCCTCTGCCGGTTGGGTCATCACCGGAGAGGGGAGATTCGACCGCCAGTCGCTGCACGGCAAGGTGGTCTCGGGCATCGTTCGGATCGCGGGCGGCACGGGTACTCGAGTGGGTGTCATCGCGGGTAGCGTAGAGGTACCTGCGGAGGAGTGGCGGGCCCAGGGGATCCATGCCACGCTACCCTGCACGCCACCCCGAATGTCCCTGGAGGACGCCATGGCACTCGGACGGGAGCTGCTCGCGAGAGCGGCGGAACGTTTCGCACGCGACCACCTGAAGGCGTCGTGACGACCACCGACCTCCTCATCGTCGTCGCCTCCCTGCTGGGCCTGATCCTCCTGGCCGGATGGCTGGCCGCCCGACAATCGGACACCACCGACTACTACCTCGGGGGACGTCACCTGCCCGCCTGGGCATTGGGGCTCAGCCTCGCCGCCAATCAGGTCAGCGCCATTTCCCTGGTGGGCGCCCCAGCGTTCGTGGCCCTTCGCGAAGGCGGCGGCCTGATCTGGCTCCAGTACGAGCTCGCCGTGCCCCTGGCCATGGCGGGGCTGATCCTCTGGGGTGTGCCCGTCCTGCGCAGGGCACCAAGCGCCAACGTCTACGAGGCGGTGGAGAGCCGTCTGGGCGTGGGAGCGCGCCGGACGCTCGCCGCATTCTTTCTCCTGGGCAGAGGACTTGGAGCCGGCGTGATCCTCTACACGTCGTCCCTGGTGGTGGACGCCGCCACGGGATGGGGTCTTCTGCCGAGTCTCGCCGTGGTCGGTGCCGTCTCCATCGGATACACCACCCTCGGAGGGCTCACCGCCGACGTCTTTTCGGACGTGCTTCAGCTCGGGCTCCTCTGGGGCGGGACCCTGGTGGCGATGGTGTTCCTGGCCCTGCGCTTGGGTGGGGAGGGGGGAGTTCTCGCGGGGGTCGACCCCTCGCGCCTCGTGCCGCTGGACCTCGCCGGACATGGGCTGGGAGACGGTTCCACCTTCGCCTTCTGGCCCATGCTGTGCGGAGGGCTGTTTCTCTACGTCTCGTACTACGGCTGCGACCAGACCCAGGCCCAGCGGATTCTCGCGGCTCCCACCCCACATCGCGCGCGCAGCGCCCTCCTGGTAGCTGGACTGGTGCGTTTCCCACTGGTGCTCACGTACTGCCTTTTCGGGGTGCTCCTGGCTTCACTGCTCACCAGGGACCCCTCGTTCGCCTCGTCGCTGGTCCAGCAACCTCCCGACGCCCTGGTCCCTCAGTTCATGGTGCACTTCCTGCCCGTCGGGGTTCTGGGGGTGGCCGTGGCGGGGATTCTGGCCGCCGCTCTCTCGTCCATCGACTCCGCCCTGAACTCCCTCTCGGCCGTCACTGTGGAGGAGTTCTTCCCCGAAATCGTGCAGAGTGGCTCTCGATCAGCCCTGCTCCTGGCGCGGGGGGGAACGCTCGCGTGGGGAGCCTGGGCGACGGCCACGGGGTGGTGGTTCTCCCGCGCCGGAGAAACGGTGATCGAGCTCGTGAATCAGGTCGGCAGTCTTGTATACGGCCCGATTCTCGCGCTCTTCCTCATGGCGTGGGGCTCCCGGCACGCCGACGGCAGGTCCGCGGTGGTCGGCGCCCTCACGGGGGTAAGCGTCAACCTGGCGCTCGCCCGTTTCGTGCCGTCCGTGTCATGGCTGTGGTGGAACGTCGCGGGCTGTGTCACGGCCGTCCTGGTGGGAGAGGTCGGGGGACGCCTGCGGGGGGCGGAGCCCGTCAGACCGGAGAGGGGAAGATCCATGGAAGGAAGCGGCTCCGAGCAAGCCCGGGCGGGCGAGCGCGGTGGCGCGCCGGCTCCCTCCCGAGGGGACCCGCAAACCGCGCTGTCGCCGGAGACCATGGCCAAGGTGCTGGTGCTGGAGTTCGTGCTCATGGTCGCGGGCCTGGGAGTGCTAAGCCTGCTCTTCGGTCCGCCTTAGGACGCCAGTGTGCCGACGCAGAAGTCCTGTGGCTACGGAGAGTGTCGAGGCGCTCGATCCAGCAAGGCGCGGCGACGAAGGCATAGCCCGGCTACGTCGAGGAGCCGCAACGCCGCTGGGCGAGATGCATGGCGCTCGAACATCGCGGCCAGCCGCTTGACGTGGCACCGCACGACTCTCCGCGGTACCTGAGCGCAAAGCGCGAAGAACATCGCGGCCAGCCGCTTGACG
>JBDHKE010000222.1:0-3593 GCA_039586555.1 Gemmatimonadota bacterium
CGGGTTCTTCGTCGCCCTTGTCATCGCCTGGTACCACGGAGAGAAGGGAAGGCAGAGGGTCAGCGGGCCTGAACTGTTGATGATCACAGTCCTGCTGGTGATTGCGGGTGGGGTGCTTTCGATGCTCGGTCGCGAGTCCCGTACCGTCCAGCCAGAGGAGCCGCCTGACAGCGGTGAGGTCGAGGATGTCGCGGCGGTCCTGAACCGGATGCCAGGAATCGCGGTGCTCCCCTTCGAGAATCGGTCCGGGGTTCCCGACGACCAATACTTCACCGATGGGATCCAGGACGAGTTGCTCACCCGCCTCTCACGGGTTCCGGGCCTCCGGGTTCCCTCCCGTACTTCGAGCAACGAGTTCCAGGACATCGAAGGAAGAGTGATCCCAGAGATCGGACGGCAGCTGCGGGTCGATTATGTGCTGGAGGGGAGTGTCCAGCGAGCCGGGGTCCGGGTGCGCATCAACGTCCAGCTCATTGACGCCGTAACCGAGGACCACCTCTGGGCTGACCTCTATGACCGGGTACTTACCACCGAGAGCCTCTTCGACATCCAGTCGGAGATCGTCCGCACCGTTGCCGGCCAACTGAACATCGAGTTGCGCGAAGAGGAGCGGCTGAGAGCGGCTCGACGGTCCACGACGGACTTGGTGGCTTACGACCTCTTCATGAGGGGCCAGAGCCTTGGAAGGGGAAGGTCCGAGGAAGCGTTGTCTCTGTACCAAGAGGCCGTGGAGCGGGACCCAGGATTTGTCGGCGCTCACGTCGCGCTGGCCAAGGGCCACGCCTATCAATACCACCAGGTTGGCCTTAGAAGCGAGGAACGAGGAGCCGCAGCCCGAGCGGCTGCAGAGCGGGCCGTGGAGCTGGCCCCCGAGTCCGAGGACGCCCAACTAGCCATGGGGATCTACCTATACAGGGTGGAGAAGGACTACGAGGCCGCTGTGGACTGGCTCGGACGGGCCTCGGGCACGCTTGTCGGCGACTACGGCTACCACTACTACCGTGCGTTGGCGGAGCGGCGGATGGGCCGATGGCGGGAGGCAGCGGCCTCTCTTGAGGCGGCACTGGCCCTCTCCCCAAGGTCGTCCTCCGACTGGGTACAATTGGCGATCACCTACACCCGTATGCGGCAGTACGACAAGGCGGAGACGGCTCTTGTGGAAGCGCAGAGACTTGGATCCGATGAGACGGTCCGATTTCTTGCCGAGTTGGCCTGGTACCGGGATGGCACTACGGAGGGATGGAAACCCTATCTAGAGGGAAACCCCACGAATCGCTGGGCCTGGGAAATCCTGATGACCGAGGGCCGGTACGAGGAAGCGTTGGCTTTTCTCGACACCCAGCCGGACGTCGTCATCGGCCAGTTCTGGTGGTATCCGAAGGCGTTGCTGGAAGCGGAGACGCTCGAGGCCCTGGGCCAGATTACGGCTGCCCAGCAGAAGTACGAGGACGCTGTCAGGATTCTCGAGCCCTTGGCCAGGGAAACGCCAGAGGATGAGCGGTACCACGCCGCCCTGGCTCAGGCATATGTTGGGCTCGGATGGCCTGATGAGGCGGTGCGGGAAGCGATCTGGGCTGTGGAGATCATGCCCCGAGAGCGGGACGCCATGAACGGCCCGTTCTTCCTTCTTAACCTAGCCGCCGTTTATGCCCGGCTTGGGGCCGTGGATGACGCACTGGAGGTACTGGAAGACCTTCTAAGCGCACCGTCAAAGCATCCGGCGAACATGCTGGAGGACCATTTCCGGCTCCGGCCCATCCAGGACGAGCGCCGCTTCAAGGCGCTGATGGACCGCGAGCGAGACAGGGTGTTCTAGCGCGGCACTGTTTTCGACCCCCTGCTCACATCCCCGCTTTCAGGCCCTGCCGGACAAGCACGGAGCAAGCTGAGCCTCGCAGCCCCCGGCATTCCGCCAGTCCAGCGTTTCCCGATTCCACCCTGCGTACCCCTCTGCCGGGGATACCCACTCATGGGTCCCATCGAGGCCGAAGGGGGGAGTAGGGATCGGCGAGCACGAACTGTATGACGATACCGTCAATCGCTGCCGAGCTGGCCGTCTCTCGCGTAAGAGACCCGCAGCCGGCATCAGACCACCGGGAAGAAGCTCGCTTGGATGAGACCGCCAGCATCAGGCTCTCACACCGCGGGGCGTTCAATCTGTTGCGCGCCGAGATCCCAAGCCTCGATCCCGCCGAGAAAGACACGCGAACATGTAAACAAACATGTAGACCCCTCATCGCACACAACGACGAGAGGTCCACCTAACCGCAACCATCACAACATGTTATAAGAATGGAGCCAGCCGGGCTCGAACCGGCGACCTCCGGCTTGCAAAACCCCTCTCAAGGCCCCCCATCTTTATTGATTTCCCCAAGTTCTGGGCAGGATTTCACGATTCTGGTGAAGCTCAGATCCTGGTTTTCACCAGATTCATGAAGGCGAACATGTAGAGTTACATGTAGACCTTGTTCCTGAGGCGAAGGCAACGTGACCGGATGCTCGACAGTGTTTGCCCTCGGCTCACTTCGTGGCTTATGCTGCAGGATCAGCAGTCGAAAGGGAGTTAGGAACCCCAACACACACGAAGGCGGCTACAGCGCGTGTCACGACTCGGCCTCAGAGACTTCATCCCCCTACTCAGGTGGCGCAAAGCCAGTGACGTATTCGAGGGGCTCGGCGACATGCCTGTCCGGCGGCTGACCCGAGCCGAGGCGAAGCTCAAGGCGAGGGGCGGGTGGGAGGACCTTATGGCGGGAGCCCACGACGGAGACGAGCTCTGGGAGTTCAGGAGTCCCGCTTGGACCTGGCGGAAACTCATGGGCCGAGCAGGGCTTGTCCGGGTTCGTGATGGACGGGTGGCCGAGAGCCTGCTCACGATGATGAACTGAGACACGCAGGGGACTCTTAACAAGCGTTTGCTCCTGTCGCCCTTGCGCACATCGACCCCGAGAGCACATCGGTGAGGGCAAGGCACTCGCCGCCTCAACCACTTTCGGCGGGCGCAGCAGAAACGCCACGACGTTAGGTGGCCCAATGACGAGGATTCAACGGTGAAGTGGCCATGGAGTCGTGGGACCTCGAAGGAACCGGAAGGCGCGCTGCGCTGGCTGGAGCCGTCCGAGAGCCCCTTCGGCATCTCCGTTCTCGACTGCCAGCCCCTTACGAGAGGACTGGTCTCAACGACGCAGGATCTCGCAGTAGCTGAGAGCTTCGTCAGGCTGCGTAACGATGATGGCACAAGCCTGGACAAAGAGGCCTTTAGGACGGTCATCTCCCTGGACCCCCCTCTGCGTTTCCCGTTTCAAGGCGATCGCCCCCACGGTCCGATCTTCAAAGCCTCCCAGATGGAGGTCAAATGGGATGTCTACTGCTTCGGGGACCTTCTTCTGTTCTCACGCAGCTGGACCGGAGATCTGGTCTACGGCGGACGACTGAATTGGCATGGCTCATCTGTCGAGTTAACAGAGGTACTCCAGGTTCCAGGCTTCAGTGACGGAAACGACTACGCTGTCCGCGCTGTCGATTTTCTCCTCAAGAGCCACGTATACGGCCTTGCGGTTCCCCACCCGCTTCGTGAGCTAGACGTTACCGAC
>JBDHKE010000223.1:0-3775 GCA_039586555.1 Gemmatimonadota bacterium
CTCTCCGCCCTGACGATCTCCACCGTGTGTGCCCTCGATGGAACGGGCTTCGAAGGTTCTGCTGGCGACCTCTCCCACGACGGCGGCACGGACTGGGAGAGCTATACCGGCTCCGCGTCCCTCAAGGTGGGGTCCGACGAGCCATCGGGCCAGAACGACGACTCTTTTCAGGGGAAGGAGGACTATTCGGAGCCGGAGGTCGTCTACGGATCGATACCCAAGAACAAGAGTGACCTGCAGCGCTTCTATGTCGTCCACGAGAGGCTGATGGTCGAAGCGGCCGAGAAGGACTTCCTGCACCTCGCCTGGGTGCGCGCCAACACCCTGGGCACGGCCAACATGGACTTCGAGTTCAACCAGTCGCAGCAGCTTCAGGTGAACCTCGGCCTGTCCCGCTGGACGGAGACGGGACCTTGCGAGGCCAGCTCCACCCTCCCCTGCTGGGGTCCCGTCATGCCCTTGACCGGAATCGCCGAGGGGTCCGTCAATGCGGTGGACGTCTTCGACCCGATCGAAGGCACCACGCTCCCCGCGCTCACCTTCGGTGAGGCCAGCATCAACCTCACAGATGCCAACGTTTTCGATCCCGATGCCTGCACAAGCTTCGGTGGTGCCTACGTCAAGAGCCGCTCGTCCGATTCCTTCACCTCATCGCTGAAGGTTTTCATCCGGCCGGTCGACATCAGCGTCAGCAACTGCGCGAGCATCACCATCGTCAAGGACGCGGTTCCCGACGATGGGCAAGACTTCAGGTTCATTCCTTCCGAGAACCTGAGCACTTCTCCTTTCGACCTGGATGACGACGGAGACGAAGGGAACGGCCTGTCCAGCAGCAAGACCTTCCTGGACAAGCTCAACGGTACGTTCAGCGTCACAGAGCAGGGAGTGGAGGGTTGGGATTTGACAGCAGTCTCCTGCACGGAAGGGGGCTCGCCCGTCCTTGACGGGAGCGGTCGCTTCACGGGAGAGGTGACCCTCGATGTCAACGTCCCCGACACGGTGGAATGCACCTACACCAATACGAAGCGCGGACGGCTCCTCGTGGATGTCGTGACGGATCCGGGAGGTGAGTCCCAGATTTTCGATTACTCATTGACCGGAGGCCTGGAGGACGACCTCGTCGATCAGAGCTTTGGCCTGACGGACGGAGACTCGCTCCACGATTGCGGTTCCCTGCGGCCGGCCACCTACGTGCTGGCTCAGTCCGACCCCGGCGAGGAGTGGGATCTCACGAGCGCCACCTGTGATGACGGCAGTCCCCTCGACGCCATCGAGATCGCTCCCGGCGAGACTGTCACGTGCACCTTCGTGAATACGAAACGGGGAGCGATCTTCATCGACACAGTGACCAACCCAGGCGGAGCAGCCCAGCTGTTCGACTTCACGTTGAGCGGCGGCCCCTCGAACCTGGGCCAGGCCTTCAGCCTCGCCGACGCAGACCCGCCCCACTACTCGGGGTTCGTTCTGCCCGGCGGCGGATACGTCGCCTCGCAGACGCTGCCGGATGGCTGGTACGAGGAATCGGCCACGTGCGACGATGGCAGCTCTGTCACGGACATCCAGGTGAGCCCGGGCGAGGTCGTGACCTGCACCTTTACCAACCACAAGATGAGTCGCATCGCCGTCGACAAGGCCACGGCGCCACCAGCCGACACCGCCTCCTTCGATTTCCAGCTCACGGGTGGCCCATCCGACGCCAATCAGTCCTTCTCCTTGACGGACCTCGCTGCTCCCCACGATAGCGGCTTCCTGCTTCCGGGGGATGGTTACCTCCTCCGGGAAATCGTGGGAGACCCCGACTGGGACCTGACCGGATTGGGTTGCACGTCGAGCCGCGACGAGAGCACGTTCGCCTACCAGGGCACGGACCCGGATCCGCAATTCCAGCCCGGTGACGACTCGGTCAGCATCAACCTGGGGGTCGGCGATACCGTGACCTGCTCCTTCACCAACACGAAGCGAGGCAGTGTCGTGGTGGTCAAGAACGCGGTCCCAGACGGACCTCAGGACTTCGGTTTCAGCATCAGCGGACCCGAGGACACCTTCAATTCCTTCTCTCTCGACGACGACGGCGAAGAGATCGATAACCCCGGCTCTGGCCAGCTTCCCAGCAGCAAAAACCTGCCGCACCTCGTTCCGGGTCGCTACACGATCATCGAGGAAGACGCCGGGGAAGCCTGGGATCTCACGAGCATTCAATGCACCGACTCGACGGGACGTAACCTCGGCAGCGGGAACCTCGATACCGGTTCGATCGTCGTCGACCTCGTTCCGGGTGAGACGGTGACCTGCCTCTTCGAAAACGTTGAGCGAGGCATCATCCACACCGAGAAGTACGTCGCGCATGAGGACGTCGGGTGCGAGGGATTCAGCACGAGGGATGAGCTTTTCCAGTTCAGCTCCAGCTTCGGCTCCGACTTTTGGCTGAAGCACGGGCAGACTCACCAGAGCGGTCTTCTTCCAGGAAACGGGTCCTATTCCCTGACGGAGCACAAGCCTGCGGGGTGGGAGGTTTCGGCCTCCTGTTCTTACCCCGATGGCTCTCTGATGACGGGTGGCGCCTCCGTTCAGCTCACCGTGCCACCGGGCGGAGAGGTGTACTGCACCTTCACCAACGAGATGCGGCTCCACCCCGGATCCTCGGGCTTCTGGCGCAACTGGGACAACCATTACTCAGGCGAACAGTTCGATGATCTCCTTGTGGATGCGCTGTACGGCTCCCCGGTTTATTGGGGACTCTACGCATCGGACGATCAGTTGCTCGACGGCGCCAGGCAGACAATCAATGACATCTACGACTTCGGAACCGGAACGTCGTCCGACCAGAAGCTCCTCGCCGAGCTGACCACGACGATGTTGAACCTGGGAGTGAGCGAAAGCGAGGACCCGGAGATCCGTGCCATGCAGATGAACGACGACATCTGCCTGGACTGCCGGATCGAGCTGTCGGGCATCCCCGGAGCCGAGGAGCTGAT
Source organism: Gemmatimonadota bacterium (assembly GCA_039586555.1). GTDB lineage: Bacteria > Gemmatimonadota > Gemmatimonadetes > Longimicrobiales > Gaopeijiaceae > JBDHKE01. The sequence goes on from JBDHKE010000223.1 coordinate 2,976, forward strand.
CCAGAATTGGGCGTCCTCCCTCATCATCGAGGACACCACGATCGCTCATGCGATCGAGGCCGCCGAAGCCACCTGGACCGGCGATCTCTCGGCCGACTTCTACGACTTCGACCTTCTGACCGAAGCCGAGATGTTGATACTCGAGGATGTCTTCGAGGGGATCAATCACGGCCTGATCCTGGAGGTGGATCCGTGCTCCTACCCTGACAACCGTACCTGCCTGGCGATTCCCGGCCTTCCCGAAGGCACCGAAGGGCAGTTCTACAGCACCTTTATCGACGTGCGGGGAGGGACACCTCCCTACGAGTGGACCCTCACCGAAGGGGATCTGCCCTCCGGCCTGGCACTGAATACGACGAACGGAGAGATCTGGGGCACACCGGTTCAGGCGGGCAGTTACAGCTTCGTCGTCGAAATAGGCGATGACGGGAGCCCGCAGAAGTCGAGCACCCGGCAGTTCGTCATCACCATCAATCCGCCGGTTAACATCATCGCCATCGATCTGCCGGACGGCACTATGGGAGTCTTCTACAGCGAGCCGCTCGTCGCTTCCGGCGGAACGGCGCCCTTGACCTGGGCCATCGTCGATGGTGCTCTGCCCGAGGGTTTGAGCCTCGATCCGGGGACGGGTGTGATCTCCGGCACCCCACCGATCACGAAGCCAGCCAAGTCCAGCACCTCCGCATTCACTTCCGAGGTAACGGATAGCTATGACGACTCGGATCTGGAGTGGTTCCGCATCACGGTCAACCCACCGGATGGCGCAGACTGCGATGCGGCCCTGCCCTCCGGATCGGCCC
>JBDHKE010000224.1:0-3593 GCA_039586555.1 Gemmatimonadota bacterium
GTGACGCTCGGTCGCCTCGGGACGGCCGAGGAAGCCGAATGAGGGGGATGGGCCCGGGCGGGGGTCGTTGGTCGCGGCGGCCTTGCGTTTGACACCTCCCAGGTGAGCAGATCCTGGGCGTCGTAAGGCTCCAGGAGGCCGTGGCGAAGGAGCCTGTGGCGGACGGTGCGCTGGAGGCGGGCCATGGATGGTGGGCATGGGGTGGTGCCCGGACCCACCCAGGGGGGAGAGATGGAAGGGGGCAACCGCACGAAGCCCCCAGGATCTCAGAAGATGCAGGAGATTCTGGGGGCTTTGTCTATTGAGGTGATCTACTTGTGGATCTGGATGTTCCCGGCTTGGATGGGGATCCAGTCCTCGTTTCCTTCCCCCCGTGCCTTCGTCAGGTATCCGGCCAGCCACGCCTGGTTGCCCTCGATCGCGAAGCACGTCACCGTGCCACTCACCTTGGCGCCAGTTCCTCGTTCCCGGTGGTGCCGGATGTGGAGGCTCCCCTTCACGGCTCCCTCAGCGGTCCTTCGGGCGTTGAAGCTGAAGGTTCGCCAGCTTTGCGTGTTGAGCATGACGTAGTGGCCGCTCCCGGTGACCGCCTCGACCACCGGATTCTTGTCGAGCTGCAAGCTGAGATCCGGTGCGGTGAGGGCGTCGGGAGCACCCTCGCAGGCTGCAAAGACCAGGAGAGCGGTGGTTGAGAAGGCGGCGATTCGGTTGCCCATAGACCCTCCTTAGACGCAGAAACACGGCGGGCCATCGGGTCCATCAATCCGGCCGAAGGGCGGCGGGGTCCAGCGGTCAGGTTGTTGGGCCAAGTCGGCCCGGTACGGTACTGCGGCTATCTAGGATGAAAGGTACCGCGGGGAAGGACTGGCGCGAGTACGACGTCACCAGTCAGCGATGGGCCAGGATCGGCACGGGAAAACTGGTGGAAAAGGGCCCTGAAACCTATGCTGATTACCCAGCGACAACGCGACGCCCCGTGGCATTCAAGTCAGGGTGCCGCCGCTGCCCTCTCTGCGGTGAGATGGCCGCCCTTCCGCGGAGACGAGTGCTGACGTGGCCCACCGGGCCCCTGGAAGCTGCGAGCTCTACTCGGCCACAAACAACCAGGAGCATTTATGGCTTACCGCGTCTGTTCACTCATTGCAGAGGTCCGAAGGGCTGGTCTCCAATGGGCAGGCCGACCCTGGGGAGCCCGCCGACCGCCCGGCCTTCCCGCACGGGGCTCCGGGGCAGGACGGGTCGTCGCCTGGACGACGCTCATTCTTCTTCCCTCGTGTGCCACCTTTCGGGGCGAGGAGCGGCCGTCACTAGCGGACGTGGTGGAGGAAGTCGTCAGCGCGCCCCCCCTGCACCAGGTGCACTGGGGGATCCTCGTCGTGCACGCGCAGGACGGCCGCATCGTCTATTCGCGCAACGCCCAGCGGAAGTTCGTGCCGGCTTCCAACATGAAGGTCCTTTCCACGGCCACGGCCCTGAGCCTACTGGGGCCGGAGTTCACGTACGAAACTGGCCTCTGGGCTCTGGGCGCCCTCGATGAACAGAACGGCAACCTGGGCGGGAATCTGGTCGCCCTGGGGTCCGGCGATCCCACCTTCTCGGAGAGGTTCCATCCATCGGCCACGGCGCCCTTCGACTCCCTGGCCGACTCCCTGTGGGCCGGGGGTCTCCGGCGTGTGGAGGGGGCTCTGGTGATAGACGCCAGCCCGTGGGACTCCACCACGGTCCCTGACACCTGGATGGTGGGGAATCTGCCGGGGCGCTCCGCCGCCACCGGAGGGATCCTGGCGGTGGGGGACGGGGAGTTCGTGGTGGAGGTCACCGCGGCACCTCGGGCCGGGGAGCCCGCCACGGCCCGCTGGTGGCCGGTGGGTGTGGATGACTACGTCCAGACCGACCTCGTCACCGTTCCCGAGGATACCGCGGGCCGCCCACGGCGCAGGTTGCGGGCGGAGCACCTGCCGGAGTCCCACCGGCTATACCTCCGAGGTGCCGTGCCCGTCGGTGCGGTGGACACCTTCCGCGTGAGCCAGCGAGATCCGGTGCCCCATGCCGCGGCGGAGCTCCTGCGAAGCCTGAATAGGCGGGGAATCAAGGTGGAGGGAGGGGTCAGGATTGTCTGGGACCGAGGCAGCCTCCTGGGCAGCGGATCCTGCGCGGCGGGTGAGGTGGAGACGTGCGCCGGAGCCCGGAAGCTGACGGCCCTGCGGTCTCCGCCCCTGTCCGACATCGTGGAGGCGATCCTGGAGCCCAGCCAGAACTGGATGACGGAGCAGCTGGTGAGGACCCTCGGCGGCCAGCTCGGGGAGGAGGGCAGCTGGGAGGAGGGCTTCCGGGTGGAGCGGGAATTCCTGACGGGACCCGAAGTGGGGGTGGACTCCCTGGACCTCACGTTGCGTGACGGCTCGGGCCTCTCAGCGTACAACCTGGTGACGCCCCGGGCCATGGTGGGGATCCTCAGGTTCATGAGGCAGTCGCCGCATGGGGAGATCTACCGAGCCGCCATGGCGGAGCCCGGAGAGGAGGACGGCACCCTGGAACGGCGGCTGACAGGCCTGGAGGGACGGATCTTCGCCAAGACGGGCACCATCACCCACGTGAACTCGCTCAGCGGGTACCTGATCACCGACCGGGGGCGCGAGCTGGTGTTCAGTGTCCTCACCAACGGATCGGGGCTCTCCTCCGGAGTGGTGCGAGAGGGGATCGACCGGATCGTGGAGGCGGCGTCCCACTACTGATCGTGCTGTCCCCTGGAAGCGGCGTTCTGTCCGCCGTGAGCCGGCTGAACGCCGTTCATCAGCCCGAGATCGACTGGCTGGGTGAGGCAAAGCCGCCGGCAGGCGTGCTGCTTCGACGTTGGTGGCGGCTAGCGTACGGAAACTAGCTCCTGCCCTCGCCGATGTGATATTCCGCAGGTGGGTCCACTCCCAGGAGGTGCTCCACGAAGTAGTCCCAGCGCCGCCGGATGAAGTAGGAGTCCCGCCCCAGGCCGTGCGTGCGATTCGGCATGATGATGAGGTCGAAGTCCTTGTCCGCCTGAATGAGGGCGTCCACCAGCCGGAGGGTCGCCGAGACGGGCACGTTCTCGTCCACGTCGCCGTGCACGAGGAGCAGCTTGCCCCGTAGGTTCTCCGCCAGCGTGACGTTGGACTGCTCCTCGTAGTGGGGCCCCAGAGGCCATCCCATCCACTGCGTGTTCCAGACCGCTTTGTCCAGGCGGTGATCGTGGTTCCCGGCGGAGGAGACGGCCACATTATAGAACTCGGGGTGGGTCAGCAGGGCGTGCGTCGAGTCGTATCCCCCCGCGGAGTGTCCGTAGATTCCCACACGCGTCAGGTCCATGTAGGGGTACTTCTCCGCCATCTGCCGGATGGCGGCCATGTGGTCCTCCAGGCCGCCGTCTCCCAGGTTGAAGAAGGACAGCCGGTGGAACGCCTTGGAGCGCCATGCTGTGCCCAGTCCATCCACCTGGACCACGATGAAGCCCAGTTCCGCGATGGTCTGGGCGTGATTCCGCCAGGCGCTGAACGCTTTGGGGACGAAGAAGCTGTGGGGGCCGGTGTAGATGTACTCCACCACCGGATAGGTCTTCGAGG
>JBDHKE010000225.1:0-3826 GCA_039586555.1 Gemmatimonadota bacterium
CAGGTCCCTGGAGCACCCGCAGGCCTTGCAGACCCGGATGCTGGGGGCAGGCCCCAGGTAGTCGTAGGTCGGCGCTGTCCCGTGGTAGCGGACGTACATCATCTTCACTTCGCGGGTGTGCTCGTCATCCCACTTCAGGGTGGGCGGGGGCATCGCCATTCCCATCAGTACAGCCTCTGGACCGAGGTGGGCGTGATCTGCAAAGACCGCTTGGTGCCGTCCCTCAGGAACCGCTGGGCCTCCTGGGCGATGTGGGCACCTGCGATGGCGAAGAAGGGAAGCTGCTCCCCGTCCTCACACGTCGCCTGGCCCTCCTCACCTTCGGCGTCCGGGGCGAAGTGCTCCGTCCACATGACGCGGGCGAAGTCCCCGGCTGCCGAGAGAGAGCCGTGGAGCACCTCCACGTCGTGGTGGATGTGCTTGAAGTCCTTGATGACGAGGCGGGCCTCGATGTTGTCGGTGCAGTCGAGGATGAGGTGAGCCCCACCGAGGATCTGCTCCATGTTGTCCCGCGTGAGCTTGTGGGGGACGGCCTCGACCTTGAGCCCCCACATGCCCTGCATCGCCTTCGCGATGGCCTGGGCCTTGTTGTGGCGCAGGGACATGCGGGTGTGCATCTGGGCCTGGGTGTTCTTCTGCTCGACGCGGTCGAAGTCGACGACCTTGAACCGGGCGTCCCAGTTCCGGGCGAACTGCATGACCTCGGACCCAAGGGCTCCGAGGCCGACGATGACGACAAGCTGCTGTGCCATGGTGGCCTCCTGCCCCTGCCTTACCGGGAGGGGTCCGGGCGCGAACCCCCTACGAGTTGAGAGGGGGCAGGGGTCACTTCCTCGAAAGCCGGTGCTCGCAGACCGTCCGGGGGCCGACCCCCTCGACTTCGAGACGGTACACGAAGCGGCAGTGGCGCGGCTTCGGCCACCGTCCTGGGTAGGTGTAGGTCTGGTTCTCGAACAGGGGCTCTCCGAGGTCGATCACGTTGAGGACGACCCCCTCCCGCTGCTCCCCGTTCGTCCGGGTGTAGGTGAGGAGGTCTTTGGCGGCGAACTTCGTGCTCATCGCCGCGACCTCTTCCCCTTGAGAGGGTGTCGTGGGATGGCTGCGAGGGTGTGGACCAGGCGCTCGTTCTGCTCCTGGATCATCGGGGGGATTCCCGAGGACACCTTCTTGTAGTAGGGGTGCCGGAGCCACGCGGCGTAGTCGAGGTTCCCCCGCATCCGGTTGCACTTCTTGCAGGAGGCCACCAGGTTCGCCTCGGTCGACGGGCCGCCCTCCTCCCAGGTCACCAGGTGGTCCACCGTGAGAGGAACGTCGTTGGTCCCGCAGTAGCGGCAGCGGTAGTGAGCCCGCCGGTAGACGGCCCAGGAGGTGTTCTGGCTGATCTGGCGGGCGGACTTGCGGACGACGGCCTTGCCGACCTTCCCGTGTTCGTCCTTCACCAGGGCCATGACATCGACCCGGTCGGTCTGCTGAATGAAGCGCTCCCAGTCCTCCAGGTCCATGTCCAGGTGGTGGAGCGTCTCGGGATGCGTCTCCCCGGGGAAGAGAGCCAGGAAGGCTGTCTCCTCACCCTGGTAGATGACCCCGGCGATCTGGAGCTTGGTGCCGATGTCGTGGATGTTGAGGTCGTCGAGCTTCATGGTTCACACACCGAGGTGAAGTGGAGGCACTTGCCCTGGGAGCCATGCACACAGCGCGCGTAGCGGTCTCTGGAGGCGTCGTACATGCAGGAAGGGGTACAGGGGGGCCCGTAGGCCTTGCAGCGTCCCTGGGCGCTGTGGGAGCACGTCCGGTGCTGTTCCGACGCGGGGTCGTACCAGCACTCCGGCTCACAGGTAGAGGTGTAGTGGAGGCAGGCTCCCCCGCTGACGTGCGCGCACTCCGCGTAGCGGTTCGCGTCCGCGTCGTACATGCACGGCCTGTCCCCGGCTTGAGCCGGGACCAGGAAGAGCAGGAGAGCGAGTCTCACCTGGCACCCCCGAACATCGGGTCGTCGTCAGCGACCTCGTCCACCGGGTCGAGGATGGTCCAGGCCCGGTCCAGGTCTGCCTTGGGCACCTGAAGGATGGGAGCGTGCCAGGACTCCCCCTGCCGCCGATGCGGGATGCCAGCGCTGTCGAGCGCCTGCTCCAGCCAGGTCAGCTTGGGGTCGTTGGTCCGCCGGGTGAAGGTGGCCCAATCGGGCTCCCCCCGCACGGGGCGAGAGGAGCCTGCGTCCTGACGACGTGTCTCCATCGGTCAGGCCCCGAACGGGGTCTTCGGGCGGATGAAGACGCGGCTGTACGGGATCTCGTCGGTGGCCGCGTAGCGGTCCACGATGAAGTCCCCGAGGTTCACGTTGGCGTCGGCCCCGATGCCGGGGATGTAGCCGTTGGTGATGGCCTCGGAAGCCATCGCCTTCAGGTCGCCGTCGGTGGCGTCGTAGGGAACCGGGTCGGGGAGGTCCCCGTTCTGACCGGCCCACGTCACGTTGAGCTTCGCAGCGTTCGCGGGAAGCTGCGGCTGTACGATGAGTTCGTCCATGATGGACCTCCTGTGTGTGGTTGTTGGTTACCGGGTCAACTGGGGTTCTTGACCCCCCTAGCGGGACCTGGCGCGAAGTTCTTCGATGTCTTCGAGAGCGTAGAAGGGGTTCGGGCGCTTGGGGTCGCGCCTGAAGTCCACGAAAAAGTTCTGGTCTGGCTGTGCGGCCATCTCCGCGAGAGAGACGTTGGCCCGGCGACGGAACCAGTGGCTGTGGGTGAAGGTGACGATGGGCCACCACAGGCGCTGACCCAGCCCAAGCTCGACGGCTCGGAACGTGGAGAGGTCGGTTCCGGACGCTCCCGTGGGGCCGTCCCATGGGTGGGTGTGAGCCACGCCTCCCAGGCGACCCGTGCCTCCGGTCTTCTTGGACCGGTGCTCCCAGAGGACATCCCACAGGTCGCGGGAGTCGGGGAGGGCACCGTCGGAGCGGCCCGGAGGCTCGTGCCAGTGAATCGTGCGGCCTTCCCAGTCGAAGACCAGTGCGGTTTCCATCATGCCGCATCCTCCTTCTCTTCCCGAGGGCAGCAGTAGTTGTAGTGGTGGTCGGACCAGACGGTCACCTCGATCTCGATGGTCCCGTTGAGAGCCGGGCAGCTTCCATCGATCCAGGCGAAGCGACCGTCGGTCCGGTAGGTGCTCCGAAGGACGGAGACCATCGCGATCCAGTCGAGGTTGTCGGAGTTGCACCCGACGTTCCGGCGAGCGTTCGCGAGGACCCGTCGCCGGGTCATCTTGAGAGCAGTCGCTCGGGCCTCCTTCTTCTCCCGCCCACTCTTCGCGGCCTTGAGGGCCGTCTCCAGGTCAGCGGGATCAGGCTCTGTCGGCCACGCGGGGTTCTCGGTGTTCGGTCGGATCGTGAAACGCATCGGGCAGTCCTAGTAGTAGTCATCGTCGTAGCGGTTGCCGGGATCACCGGGAGCGTGCCGCCAGACGACCAACTGCCCAGTGTCCATGGCCTCCCCGATCACGGTCGGGAGCGACTCCAGGGTGAAGTAGGTGTCCCCCTTCGTGCCCCGGTGGTCGTCGAGACAGACGCCCGCGTCGATGATCCGGAGGGTGTTCCGGTCCGGCAGTCCAGAAGCTCGGCCCCCGAGAGAGCCAGGGCGGCTCGCGCGGCAGCCTCGAAGTCGTACTGCGCCAGGTTCCGGCGTCCGGCACCCGTCGTCGCATCCTTCAGGGCCTGCTCCAGGCGGGCAGCACGCTCAGCTTCGGCAGCGGCGCGAGCCTCCTCCGCAGCGATGCGGGCCAACTCCTCCTGGCGGAGGCGCTCTGCCTCACGACGGGCCTCTTCAGCCTGCTC
>JBDHKE010000226.1:0-667 GCA_039586555.1 Gemmatimonadota bacterium
ACGACTACGCCTTCGTCAACGGACCGTGGTCCCTGACGGACAACAACAAGCCCTGGCGAGACCAACCCCTGGTTGCCGAGGGCGATTTTCGCTCGGTGAAGGGCTCCGTGACCGTGGACACCCGGAACTTCCCCGACGATCCAACGGATGGCTGGCTGGTTACGGCGGAGCTGAGACAAGGACTGAGCGGAGACCTGTTCCTTCCCGCTCACTTCGAGTCAGACGTCCCTGAAGCCGCGTCCATTCCTCCGGTGGAGTATTCCAGCGACTTCACTACAGGATTCCTCGATATCAAGCGATACAACCGGGTGGGGCCCACCTCGTCCCTCAACCTGCGAGCGATCCTGGGCGGGGCCTTGGATGACTCACCTATTCCACCCCAGTTCCAGAGAGCCATCGGCGGAGCCGGCTCACTCCCCGGGTACCGAATTTTTTCCGGTGACTGCGGCGCCCGCCTCGAAACCCGGGCTCGTGATGTGGTCCGGGATGACATCGAGAGTCGCACACCGGTCTATGCCAGCTATGGGTGCGATCAAATCGCGCTCTTCCAGGCCGAGTACAGGGGGGAGCTGTCCCTGGGGTGGAACTGGGGCCGCAACGAGCGAGGCTGGGAGGACGACTGGGACTGGTATCCCACCCTCGACTTCGATCCGAGCTGGGCGGTGTT
>JBDHKE010000226.1:702-4282 GCA_039586555.1 Gemmatimonadota bacterium
CGGACTCGGCGACACCGACACCCTGGCCGACGTCGGCCTCGGCCTCTATCTGGGCGACCTAGGCCTCTACCTGGCCTACCCGCTGACCGAGGATCAGAAGGGAGAACAGAACGTCAACTTCTTCATCCGCCTCACCCGGCGGTTCTGACCTCCGTTGACCAGACCGGCGAGGGTTCTCCTCCTGGTCCTGGCATTCCTGGGCCTCGCCGTTTCGATCCTCGAGGCCCAGGACGAGGCCCCCCTCCGCTTCAGCATCGTTCCGGAAACGGGCGAAGCCCTGGTGGAGATCGTCAGCCTCTTCGAAGACCCCGGTCTTCAAGAGGCTGTTCTTTCAGGACTTCCCCTGCGCATCCGCATCGTCGTCCAGCTCTGGAAGGATGGGCGGTTCTTCGACAGCCAGAAGGGCCAGCACGAGTGGCGGGCCAGTGTGGTTTACGACCCACTGACCCGCCGATACCGAGTTCAGGCTGGAGGAAATCCCGAGGTGGAAGCCAACACCCTTCCCCAGGTCCAAGCCACCCTGCAGCAGACCCTTCCAATCCCCATCCGGCCATCGGAGAACGGCCGCTATTACTACCTGGCTCTCGTCGAGATGGAGACCCTTTCCTTGACGGACCTGGAGGAGCTCCAGCGCTGGCTCCGGGGAGATCTGGGTGCCGTGGTATCCGGCGAGGATGATGTGGAAGGAGCCCTTGGTAACGGACTCCGGCGGGTGTTCGTACGAATGCTTGGGCTACCAGCGCGGAAGTTTCAGGTCAGGTCGCCCAGGTTTGAGATCGGGGAGGGGGACGCTTAGTGGGAAGGCGGCCTTCCCCCTCACCTCCCCAACCTCTCCTTCAGCTCCTCGAACCAGTTCACCACCACGAAAAAGCGCTCGGCTTCGGAGTCTACCTCGTCTCCATCCTGGTTGACTCGTTGGACGACGATGATTCGGTCTCCATCCGGATGCAGGTCCCAGTCCTCCACCTCAAATGAGCCGATCAGGACCGGATCTCTCGAGAGGACACTGAAGGAGGGTTCCTGGCGGACACGGGCTGCCATCAAAGTGTCGATGGCCGCGCCCTCCTGAAGCCAATAGTAGACCGCGCTTCCGTCCGGAGCCCACCGGGGATACTGCCCTCCACCGCTCGAGACGGGGATCGGTTGGAGCGGATCGGGGAACCGCCTGACAAAGACTTCCTCGACTCCTGTCTCATCAGATTGGTATGCCGCCCAGCTCCCGTCTGGTGAAACCACGATGTCGTCCAGATCGCTGGATCCCCGCATTAGATACGGTCGGGTCTCCTCTACCAAGGAAGGGTCGGTTATCCAAAGCTCGGTCAGGCTACCCAGCGCGTCCTCGAAGACCAAGAACCGTTCGGAGATCCAGTGGCGAGGATATTGAGAACCAGGCCTGGATAGGAACATCTTCACGGGTGTGTCATCGTTTACCGTCTTGACGAACAGGTCATATTCATCGGTCCCGTCGCGCATGGATGTGAACGCGACCCGGGAGCCATCAGGGGACCAGACTGGATCAGCGTTATGGCCCTCGAAGGTGAGCTGTCGGGGAGTCGTTTCCATCTCCAGATCGCACGTGAAGACGTGACCGGCATCTCCGGACCTGCTCAGGAATGCGATGGAGCCTCCATCGGGTGACCACCGAGGATCCAGAAAGCTCCGCGGCGCCAAGGGCACCACCGTCGTGTCGCCTTGGAACGAAGCGACTATGAGGTGGCTCGGGGTATACCTAGTGTCATCGAGCCGGCGTCCTGAGCCCGATCCGTAAACCAGGACCCCGCTTTCGGAGACCGAGTAGTGTGCACGAAGCGAATAGCTTTCCGATCCACCTTCGAGCCACACGTCGTCCAGCACCTGCACGGGCTCCCCCGTAACCTCCAGGCTCTGGAGGTCAAAGGGTACCACGTACAACCCTACCTCCGGGTGGGCATACAGGATATGACCTGTTTCGAGATATTTGGCATCATGCCCCACTGAAATGAGGAGTTGGGTGGAATCCGTCCGCAGGTCCATCAGGAAGATCGAGCCGACACGAACGTCGGTGTACAACACGGCCTGACCACCGGGTAGGAAGGTTGGGAAGCAGGCCCAGAAAGCCTCAGGAAGTAGAACCTCGGGCTCCCCTCCGCTTTCAGAGATCCTGAACAACCCCTCGCGGGCACGGAACACGACAAACCCATCGTCCCCCCAGTGGAGGAACATCGGATTCGATAGCTCACCACCAGGCAACACCGTCGTCGGCGCACCACCTTCGGTCGCGACCTTTCGGATGGATCCGCCATACCCGTCGACGAACACGATCCAATCCCCGTCGGGCGAGAAAGCTGGAAAGCGTGCCCACTCGGTCCCAGCCAGGGGCCGAAACTCACCCTCATCCGCGCGCCGGACGTGAATGACCGTCCGGTCTCCGACGACGCCGGCAAATGCAAACGCGGATCCGTCCGGCGCCACGACGACATCGTCTCTGCCCTGAGGTGCGGTCTCGCCGAGATCGAGAGTCAGGCGCATGGGCACTGGATCCGGCAACGAAGTCCGCCCCAGCCAACCCCACGCCGCCACGAGCATCAAAGTCGCCGCCAGTGCCAGCAGCGCCACGCTCACACGATTCCAGGGATCGCGCGGGACCTCGGCCCCTACCGCCGCCACGTGACCCGATCCGCCAACAGGTAGAGCGAACGTCGGATCCGCCAGGGCCTCCGTGAATTGAGTCGGCGAGCTGAAGCGATCCGCAGGAAGCTTCGCTAGCGCTTTCTGGATCGCTGCGGATACGTGAGCAGGAACTGAAGGTCTCCCTTCCGTGACCGCTCTCGCGTCCTCCGTCAGGATCTTCGACACCACTGCCTGAGCAGATGGACCAGTAAACGGCGGCTCACCCGCCAACATCTCATAGAGCGTGGCCCCGAGGGAATACAGGTCGCTCCGGCCATCCAGCTCGCGGTCGGCCGAAGCCTGCTCCGGGCTCATGTAGTGCGGGGTGCCCAGGCTCAGCCCGGTTCCGGTGAGTCGCTCCCCGCCCGCCGCCGACACGGCCAACGCGATGCCGAAGTCAGCCACCAGAGGCTCACCGTCATGGAGGAGGATATTCTCCGGCTTGATGTCCCTGTGGACGACTCCCTGACGATGGGCATAGTCGAGAGCATTCCCCACGCCCCGGGCGATGGAGATGGCGTCCTCCACCGGAAGCTGTCGCTCCCTTTCGAGGCGATCCCTGAGTGACTCCCCCTCGATGTAGGGCATGACATAGAAGAGGAAGCCGTCGGCTTCCCCGGAGTCGAAGAGAGGCAGGATGTGGGGGTGCTGGAGGTTGGCTGTGGTCTTGATCTCTGCGAGAAACCGCTCGCCTCCCATGAGGGCAGCCAACTCCGGCTTCAGGACCTTGAGTGCAACGGAGCGATCGTGCTTGAGGTCCTCGGCCAGATAGACCGTGGCCATGCCGCCTTCACCGATCTCTCTTTCGATGCGATAACGGTCCGCTAGAGCCGCGGCGAGGCGTTCCTGATCGACCATCCTCGATCCCTGGTAGAAGAAGCACACCCGGTCCGGCCCAGTTAGCTGTCCGGGGCAATAATGTTGAGTGAGT
>JBDHKE010000227.1:0-4317 GCA_039586555.1 Gemmatimonadota bacterium
CATCATTCCACTCCCTCGCGTGACCTAATTGCTGGAATACAAAGGACTTATGTTAAAGGTGGATGTAGGTCGGAGGGAGAGAGGAAGGAGGGAGGTAGAGTGTAACCCTCTATAGGGTATACTCTTATGAGGTTATGCTCAGGGCAGTCCGCGTAGACCCCCCCTCCCCCCACGCGTAGCGAGGAGAGGAGAGATCCCGCCAGCTCAGGTATAGCCGGTGAGACTCCGCCGCTTTGGTAACCCGGCCGGCGGACGTCGCCCCCACCGGGTAGACCCACTGTACCACGAGATCCCGGATCTGTCAAGGGCAATTCCAAAAAACTTTTCCCTTGACAAGGCGGGGGTTCCGTGATACAATTTCGCGTATGGCGCTCCAGGGAGTTCTTCGCCCGAATCCGAAGACCGGACTCTACATGGCGGACCAGATCAAGTGCCGGAAGGTCCTGATCCGGTGGTTCGAGGCACTGTCAGGGGGGGACGACGTCTCCCTCCACCAGCTCGCCAAGGACAACAACACCTCCCTCCAGCGTCTCAAGATCGTCCTGAAAAAGGATGAGGAGCTTAAAAATGCAGTCCTGGGCGGCCTGACCGAAGAGGCCAAGCTCGGGCTGACCGCCGCCCTGTCCCGGGGCTTCCGCTACGTCCAGGACACCGAGTCCGACGTCAAGGAGGTCCGGCAGTGGGCAGAGTTCTTCGCCAAGTTCGCCGGCGGCGGCTTCGACGCCAAAAACCGTCCCCCGCTGTTGGTACTCCAGCAACTCCTTCCCCAGCAACTCCTCCCCGACCTGCCCCCCACGGCACGGAGCGTCCAAGCCCGAGTGCTGGAGGACGACGAGGGGGACGACTACCAGAAACTCACGGAGTAACCATGGGAGACAAGAAGAAGTACAAATGGGAGGATGGGTTGCCCGGAGGAAAGACGTACAAGAAACGTCTTGAGGAGAAACGTGCGAAGTACAAGGCAAAGTTGGAACAGGACGCAGAGAAAATCCGGAGGAAAAAGAAGCCGAAGCCTAAGAAGCCGACTACCCGCCGGAACCTGCGCTACAGGCAGGATTAGGAGGTAATCCGTGGCCAAGCTATCCGAAATCTGCGCCGAGCCGCAGAAGTACGGGTGCATCGTGATCCTACCCGAGCCCCAGCCCACGGCGCCCTGGGGTCCCTTCAAGGTCGTCAGGGCCACCCTGACCCCCGGGGACCGGTTCGGGACCCTGACCTACTCCCGCAAGCCAGAGGACGGCTGGAAGTTCCGGGCGGCCTCCCTTCACCGGGGGGACTGCCTGATCCACATCCCGTCGGGGGCCACAGCCGGCGTGGTCAGCCGGGAGAGCCGCTCCCGGGTGGTCATTGAGGGCTGGACCGAGCCCGCCACCGACGAGGACCGGGCCCGCTGGGTGGCCGACCCCGGCAAGGGCGAGTGGGTCGTGTGGGGCGTGGGCTACCGCGCCCTGGAGGAGATGCCGAAGCACATCCGCCCGCCCGAGCAGATTGCCCCGGAGGACTACCGGGAGGCGCGGGCGGACCTGTTCCGGCACCCCGAGCGGATCCCGTGGGCGGAGGCCGGCTACCACGTCGGCACCCATCCGAGCCAGCTCAAGGGCAAGGCCAGGAAGAAGCTGCGCCGCCGGCTGCGGAAGCTGCTGGGGACCGTCCTGGACGCCATGAGCACGGAGGATCAGGACGCCTGGATCGAGAAGCACACCATCAGCCGCCGCAAGGCCGAGGGCGGCAAGGGAGAGTGGATCCGGTGGAATCCGGAGCGCAAATCGAAGTAATCCCCCCGGCCGTCCACCCCGACGACCACTGGGCGCTCGACCCCGAGGCCCGGGCTGCGCGCATCGAGGAAGAGATGGAGGCCCGCCTGCGGCTGTCCCGCCTCCTCCTCAAGCCGGAAAATGACCAGGAGCGTGAAGATTTCATCGCGCGCTGCGCGAAAGACCCGTGCTTCTTCGCCCGCCACGTCATCTGGACGATGGACCCGGAGCGGAATATCTCCGGCAAGCACACCGAGATCCCCATGATCCCGTTCGCGTGGATCACGGAGGGGGTCGAGTGGAAGGGGCGGATCTGCGGGGGCTGGCTCACCCGCTGGCACCAAGCCCTCCAGAACTTCAAGCCGGGGACCAAGGTCCGGCTGCTGGAGGAGAAGACCCGCCGGATGAGCCTGTCCATCGCCTCGGTGATCTTCTACCTGTGGGGCCTGCGGTTCCACCCCGGGTTCCACGTCTGGATGTCCTCCGACAACGAGGAGGCCATCGACCACGGCGAGGACTGGGACGCCTGGTTCGCCAAGCTGCGCTCCATGTGGCGGAAGGCGCACCAGTTTTACCCCTGGCTGTACCCGGACCTGGGCAAGGTGGGCTCCTCCTACAACAAGGAGCGGTACATCGAGTTCGCTCCGTGGCGGGTGGGGGACAAGGAAGTCGCCAAGGAGTGCTGGGGCAACAAGGTGCGCGGCCTGACCCCGAACGAGGTGTCGGGGCGAGGCGGCGCCTCGATCATGGGCTTCATCGACGAGGCCGGGTGGATCGAGAAGTTGGACGCGTTCCTGGACAACATCGAGCAGATGACCCCGTTTTTGGTGCTGGCGTCCACCCCGCCGGCCGACGCGGCCCACCCGTACGCGACCCGCGCTGACGGCGAGTACGGGTACGACGTGTCGTCCGTTCATTGGATCATGTCCCCGGTCACGGCCTCCGGGCTGTACTGGGACGAGGAGGCAGACTACCGTGGCCCCTGGACAGAGAGATGGCGCTCGCCCGCGTACAACGAAATCCTCCGGACCCAGCCGACCCACGTCGTTGCACGCAACCATGATCTCGATTATCGAAGTGTTGCGGGAGACCGGGTTTTTACCTCGTTCACACCGGCGCCGTCGACGCAGGAAGACACCGATCTGTGGGACCCGCGATGGCCCCTCGAAATCTGGTACGACGTAGGCCGGCGTGACCCGTGGGCGTGCCTGTGGGTCCAGGTCTCCGACGCCACCGGCGAGGTCCGGATCGTCGACTACTGGATGCGCTCCGGCGTGTCCGTGGAGTGGTGGATCCCGATCTGGCTGGGGTGGAACCCCGACAACGAGGCCGCCTGGCGGACCTTCCCGGACATGCGGCCCTGGAAGCAGTCTGTGCCCTGGCGGTACGGACCCGAGGACAAGGCGCTCATGCGGCGCTGGCACCGCCGGTTCGGCGGCCGGGGCGAGGTGGGCGAGTACACCCCCCACAACACGCTCCGCCCCCGGCAGGTGGTGCAGGACGCGGCCGGCAAGTCCCACTCCCCGGTGGCGCTGGCCTCGGTGGAGGAGATCGTGTCGGGCTACGGCCTGAACGTGCTCTCCTCGGCCACGGCCCACAACCTGGACGTCTGGCTGGAGCACGCCAACTCGGTACTCACCCGGACCGTCATCTCCCCCCACATGCAAGACCAACGGCCCTTCAGCGGCGGGACCCGGTTCCACTCCCTGAAGGACTCGTTCCTGTCGTGGCGCTGGCTGCCGGCGACGCCCCGCGAGGGCAAGCCCAAGCCGGAGCACAGCATCCACTCACACGTCTGCACCGCCTTCGTCTACGGCGCGATGCAGCTCCCCCAGCGAATTGCGAAGCCCGCTCCCGGTGAGTCGGCCTCGTTCCACCGGCGGCGGCTCTACAAGGCCACGCCCGTTAGGATGGTGTCAGCGTAATGCGAAGACTTGCAGACCTTACCACCCCGGAGCGGGAGCGGCACCTCCACGCCGTCCGCCAGGAGTGCATCGAGTTCCGGGAGCCCAAGCGTTCTTTCTGGCTGGACACCTGGCGGATGTTCCGCCAGCTCAGAGATCAGGATACGCCCGCGCGCACGCGTATGGTGAGCAGCTACGCCTGGTCTGCGATCCAGTCGCAGATGGCCCTGCTGGAGCCGCTGTTCTTCACCTCCATCCCGACCTGGGACCTCACCACCCCGCGTGAGGAGGACCTGGACCGGAACGGGGTGCTGGAGCAGCTCCTCACGCAGCAGGTCCACCACCAGACCAACCTCCGCCAGCAGTGGGCGCAGATCCTGCTGGAGGCCCTCGTCTTCGGCTCGTCCTACCCGTGGACGTACTGGAAGACCGAGCACAAGAAGATCGGGCCCATCTACCGACCCCTGCTCGACCACAACGGCCGGCCGATCCGCGACGTCCAGACGGGGAAGCCCGTGATCCAGGAGCTGGCGCCCGAGGTGCGGACCATGCACGCCCCGCACGTCGAGCACGTCGACCTCTGGCACTCGTTCGTCCACCCGGACGGGCGGCGGGGCTTCTCCCGGCGCATGGTCAGCGGCTACGAGCTGATCGCGGCC
>JBDHKE010000228.1:0-3569 GCA_039586555.1 Gemmatimonadota bacterium
CTGACACCCGCTGCCGTGTGGTGCGGTGACCGACCGGCGCCATCTTCCTGTGATCTGCCTCGTACATCTCCGGCGGGTTCGACAGCTTCACGCCCAGTCGACTCGGCTCCCCACGGCGGAGGCGACCCGACTTCGCAGATGCTCCGGGTTGTCCGAGCCCAGGTAGACCGTCTTGCCGTCCTCGAGCTGGATCTTGAGGGCCCGATTCCCCCGGGTCGTCCAGGCAGACTTCCCTACCGGGCGGAACCGAATCCCCCAACCGCCGAAGTCCCGGAGCGGCCGGTAGGTGACGGCTTCCACGCTCACCACGTCACGGAACGCGATCCGCTTGGCGGGAAATCCCAGACGGCCGAAGCGCGCCGTGATCCGGTCCGATGTGACCTCGACTACGAGCGCACCCCACAGGACATGAAAGAGCACAGGGATGAGGGCGACGAGCCCGGCAAGCGCGAGCGGAACGAGGGCTTCCGCCACCCCTCCCTCCCCTCCGAGCGGGCTTAGGCCCCGGAGGGCCGGAAGGGCAATCGAAGCGCCGCCGCCGAGGCAGGCCACCCAGAGGAGAAGAGTGACCCACCACGGCCAGGGAGTGACCTCACGATACAGAACGTGCCGCCTGCTTGACATGGCTCCTCGGCTTGGCACCCCCGCAGCAGCTGGGCGGAGCTCCGTACGGGGGGTCACCCCTGGTAAGTCGGCGATCCGCCTTTCCGCCCCTCTACCAGCCTCTCGCGAACTCGGCCCAGAAGAAGTCGCCCAGCTCCCACCACCTCTGCATGGTGGCCCGCGCGAAGTTGTTGGTGTAACGGGTCAGGATCTGCCGGGAAGTCATGGAGTCGTCGCCGTCCGCCGCTAGTCCGGCGTCCATCGCCATTTGCTCGATCAGAGGCATCTCGTCGAACATCTGGTCCTCGTATTCCATCACCGCGCCCTCGACGTACTCCCGAGCCCAGCCCCACTTGATCATGCCAAGCCGGTTGGCCCGTCGGAACCACCAACACGCCGAATCGGTCCGGTAGGATTTCTGGCAACCGATCTTGAAGCTCTCCGGCAGCTCCGTGGTACCGGCCCAGACGGGGATCCTCGGACTCTGGGCCGGATTGTCGAAAGAGAAGTAGGCCACGGTGCCAATCTCCGGAGGGAGCCATTCGCGGGCCTGGATGACCTGCGAGTAGGAGCAAGCAGAGATGGCGATGGTCCGCTGGGTTTCCACGGTACCGGGCTTCAGCGTGTTCATGAGCTGCCCCATGTCGCCCCGGATGGACCAGTTGTTCACGACGGGGCTCTTGATCATCTCCGGCTCGTCCTCGGCAACCTGGCCGCGCTGGGGTCCTGTC
The DNA here is from genome assembly GCA_039586555.1 of Gemmatimonadota bacterium. Taxonomy (GTDB): domain Bacteria; phylum Gemmatimonadota; class Gemmatimonadetes; order Longimicrobiales; family Gaopeijiaceae; genus JBDHKE01. The sequence continues at coordinate 1,335 of JBDHKE010000228.1, forward strand.
TCCACCACGAGGTTCCTGGTCATGTCGAACTCGGTGCCCTCGTAGGTCTCCCTGTAGTAGCGGAGCACGTCCCGGATCGAGACCTGTTCGTCAGGTTCCACCGAGAAGGGGAGCTCCTCCATGTCCATGGTGAGATTCAGCGACGGCGCGAGGGTGCTCAGAATGAAGAACTCACGGGTGGAATAGGGTGGAACCGGGTTTCCGTCCCGATCCGTTCTTCCGTATGCCTTCCACCATTTGAAGGGCTCACCGCTGCCCGGATCCCACCACCCCATCTCCTCGGCGACGGAGAAGACGTTTTCGCTGGCCATGTAGTGGTCGGAGTCGTCCAGATTCAGGTCGCTGATGCGCGGGATGTTGGCCGAAACGCCCACGTGGCCGTCAGGAATCCGCACTGCTGCCCAGACGGCGCCCACCTCGAAGGGTCCCGCCCCCATGATCTCGAAGTGCCAGACCTCCTTCGAGTCGGCGAACGTCAGGCACTCGCCCGAATCCCCGTACCCGTACTCCCTCACCAGTTCGCCAATGAGCTGGATCGCGTCCCGGGCGGTGGTAGTCCGCTCCAGCGCGATGGCCTGCAGATTCTCGATGAGGAAGAGGCCTTCGTCATTCCGCAGCTCCCTCCTCCCGCCGATGGTGGTCTCGCCGATGGCCAGCCCCTTCTCGTTCATGGCGGGATAGGCCACGTTGAAGTAGCGGTAGGTCTGCTCCACCTCGGGAATGTGACCCTTGAGCCGCATGCCGCGCATGTCCGAGGGCGTCTCGGTGTGCAGCTTGCCCCAGTAGATGGGCCTCTGGGCCCCCGGCGGGTTGACTCTTGGCGCCTCGATCTGCAGCCAGGTCCGGTAGTTCCCGTCGCAACTGTGGGCGGTCATCACCGAGCCGTCGGTGGAGGCCAGCTTCCCCACCATGATGCTGGTGCATCCGCAATCCGGGCAGCCACACTCCAGACCCGCCTCCGATTCGGTGCACTGAGGGCCGGTGAGCAATTCCTGGGGGAACTGGGCGGACGCCTTCTCCACCCCGGCGGTGAGGGCCATGGCCCCCACCAGCACCCACCACCCCATCATGCCGATGCGAACGCTTCGTCTCACGGGATCACTCCTTCCTTCCAGGGCCGAGCCCCGAGAGCTCCCGGTGCACGGCCTCGCCATTTGAGCCTGCTTGATGTTCTCCTGTCGGAAGCTCCCTCCCCGGTCCTCCAACGATCTTCACACGGTCGCGATTTCCTCATCCTTCGCTATTCGATTACCACCCGCGCGGGCGGGGACGCAGACGGATCGTGCAACCAGTGGCCCAGACCCCTCTCCATCACCTCGGCGTACCGCGGCACGCCACGGCAGCTCAGCGGCCGCTCGGGAGTAAGCTCCGTCCAGCTCGCCATGGTCTGGAGCACCGTGGAGGTGTGACGCCCCACTCGCACGTCGATGGGCCAACCCCCTTCATCGATCCGCTCGAAAAGCAGGCCGTGCTCCCCTGCCTTCACGACGAACTCGTCCCTTCCAGTCAACCGCTGCTCCCGGGTCGTGCGGCCCCGGGTGGCGTCGAGGAAGGGCTCGGGCGCCTCGAAGAGGAGGGACACGGCGTCGGAGTAGTCACCCACCTCCCGGTGCGAGAGGCCGTGGAGATTCTTCGGCGAGTACTCCATGCCCATGTTGAATTCCTCGTCGCTCAACAGCATCGAGACGAAGGTGGCCAGCTCCTCCCCCCGGTCGTGTGCCACGATGGTGCTGATCACAGGGTATTGCAACTCCGCCTCGTGCAGATCGATGAACAGATCCACGCCCTCCTGCCGCATGAGCTCCATGAAGGCGAAGGTGGTTCGTTCCGTGAGCGTGCCATCGGGCCGTCCGGGCCAGGTGCGGTTCAGGTTGCGGATGTCCACGTAGGCCAGGTGCTGCCCGCTGGGATCGTGGATGTAGACCTCGGGATCGGGCCACTGGTCCAGGGGATTCGACCAGCGGTCCCCCATGCGGAAGGTTCGCTCTCCCCAGTCCGTCGGAATCGTGAAGTCGGTGGGGTAGGCACCTCCCAGCCGGGTCACCGTAGTGGCACTGCGGTTGGCGCTCAAGGCCACGATCAGTCGTCCCTGCTCCATCACGGCATTCTCGGCGAAGAGCCAGGCGGCCAGACGCCCCGCGGGCTCCTCCGGGTGGGTGCCTCCCACCAGGAGGAGGGTAGCCCCCGGCCCCTCGCCTTCGAAGAAGTAGAGGTTGCAGTCGTTGACCGTTCCTC
>JBDHKE010000095.1:0-23216 GCA_039586555.1 Gemmatimonadota bacterium
GGGAAGCGTTGAAAGTGGCGATGCGTACGACTTCGGGACGCTGACCCTCGTCCTCCGGATTGCCGCACGCAACCACGAGTGCCAGGGCGGGAACTACGTAGATGGCGCGCATCGCTGCTGGTATCCTCCGCGGTTCGGAATGACACGCCCTCCATTGCCAGGACGGCGTTCCGCACGGAAACTCCTTGCGTTTCATCGCAGCTGCCAGGAGTCTGGAAGCTTGTCACCGGAATGGCCGCAGTACCTGATCCTGTTCGCCGTGGGTGGGATCGCAGGGACCCTGAACGTCGTCGCTGGAGGCGGGTCGCTGCTCTCGCTTCCCGTGTTGGTGTTCCTGGGCCTCCCCGCTACGGTCGCGAACGGCACGAACAGGGTCGCCATCTTCGCCCAGAACCTGGGAGCCGTCTGGGGCTTTCATCGCCGGCGCATCCTGGACTGGAGATGGCTCGAGCTGACGGCCCTTCCGGCCATTGTGGGTGCCCTGATCGGCGCGTGGGCGGCGGTGAGGATTGGGGATCCGACGTTCCAAAGGGTGCTTGCCAGCGTAATGCTGCTGGTGACGGTGTGGACGGTTTGGGATCCTCTCGAGAAGCGAAGCGTAGGCGATAAACTTCGGCTCCTGGAGAGCGGCTTCGGCCGCGTCGCGCTCGTCCTGGGCTTTCTGGCAGTGGGAGCCTACGGAGGGTTCATTCAGGCCGGGGTAGGGTTCATCATCCTGGCAGTGACCACGTCCGCGGGCCTGGATCTGGTCCGGGGAAACGCCCTTAAGGTGCTCATCGTCCTCACGTTCACGGTACCGGCCCTGATCCTCTTCGCGGCATCTGGAAAGGTGGACTGGGGTCTGGGTATCGCCCTCGCCGGCGGGAACTTCCTCGGTGGTCAATTGGGCGTTCACCTGACCGTTCTCAAAGGGCACCGCTGGATCAAACGGGTGGTCGTGGTCACGGTGATCGCCTTTGCCGTCCGCCTGTGGCTCACCGCCTGATCGCCGCCCGGTACAAGGCCCCTGACGGCTGGCGGCTGGCAGGGGCCTGGGGTGGGTGGACTCCAACCTGGGGTCGCGCCGCCGCACCCGACACGATCCTCTTATTGATCAGGTACCCCTCTTCCAGTCCCGTTCCCAGTCGACCTCCCGGCCACAGATCGTGCCGGTGACGCTCCGCTTCATTGAATCCGGGTTGCGGACCGAAGTGAGTTCGAAGTCGCAGTGGCCCTCCCTCACGAGGGTCTCTCCCTCCCACTTCTGCCAGTCGAACTCACCGGCATAGGTCGTGGTCTGGGGTCCGATGGGCTGACCATTGTTCCGCTTCTTATAGGCTTCGAGCGTGTCCGGCTTCCCCTCGGGGGTGTCGATCACGATGGTGAAAGGACCCCGAACGTGCGTGCAATCGTCGCGCGTCCGGTTGCCTTCGATGAAGTACTCTACTACCCCTTCACCGTGGCGCACGCGCTCGATCTCGCCCCACACCGTAACGAGGCCATCGCCGCAACGCCGAGTGCGTTCGAAGGCCCTCTTGTCCTCCGAAGCCACGGACTGGGGGCCGGACCTCGCTCCCACCAGGCCGATCTCTTCGAAGAGCAGGGTGCCCGCCATGAGGTCGCCGGCCAGAGCCACGGCTGCGACCTCCTCGAGAGTCAGAGTTTCGTCCTGGGGCCCCGTCCCATCACCGTGGCACGCAGCCAGTGTCGTCGCCAGTGGCGCCAGTATCAGCGCCAGGATTCTTGCCTTCGTCATCGCTCACCTCGCTCCTGCGGCTCCGCCGCCCACTCGGGTGATGACTCCCGCGACCTCCTCGTTCTCGATAGGGGTGATGCGTCGAAGGGCGCATTCGTTAAAAGGACAAAGAATCGAGGTCGGCGGGCAGGCTCCCTGACTCTATCCCTCTCCGCCTTCGGAGACGAGCCAACTCTCCGGAAGCTGGACTCGGATCCCGAGGACCTCGATGAACCGGGCAAGCCACCTGGGATGAGCCGGCCAGGCGGGCGCCGTCACCAGCTTTCCGTCCACCACCGCCTCGGTCACATCGACCTCCCTGAACGTGCCCCCGGCCAGCCGGACCTCCGGTCCGCACGCAGGATAGGCGGTGGAGGCCTTCCCCTGCAGTACGCCCGCGGTCGCCAGGAGCTGCAGTCCGTGACAGATGGCGGCGATGGGCTTACCCGCAAGATGAAAATGCCGGACGATCTCCAGAACGCGGTCGTCCAGGCGCAGGTATTCCGGGGCGCGGCCGCCGGGAACTACCAGAGCTTCGTAGTCCCGAACATCGACGTCAGCGAAGGTGGCGTTCAGCATAAAGCGGTGTCCGGGCTTCTCGCTGTAGGTTTGCGCCCCTTCGAAGTCGTGAACCGCCGTGTGAACCCACTGACCAGCCCTCTTGTCGGGGCACACGGCATCCACCTGCAGCCCAAGCATCTGAAGTGCCTGAAAGGGGACCATGACCTCGTAGTCCTCAACATAGTCCCCGATCAGCATGAGGATCTTCCCGGTGTCCATGACTCTCTCCTTGCCCGAGGGGCGGTAAGACGATCCTGAGCGCATCGTCGTCGGGAGCGCTCAAGGCAACCGACGTGCCTCGCGTTCGTGAGGTCGTCCATCCGCTATTCATCGGTCTTCGTGGGCGGAGGGCTTCGGGAGGCCAGTCAGGACGTCCCACGCCGGCAGTCCCAAGGTCGGACAAGAGATCTCTTGGCGCGGGCGTCCTCGGGTGCAGGGGGCAGTGCGCGACGACCGGACGGGCCTTGACTCTCCCTCCTGAGCCGTCCGAAGCGGTGGAGGCGGGTGAGATGCCAGGAGGCGCGTTGCTGGGCGCCCGTGCAGGGCGTGCACCATGCGCCTCGGCCACCTGACGGGCCCTCCAGAATCCACTACCTCTGAGGGGTGGGTCAGTGCGAGCCTGGCCCCGGACTTTCATCCCAATCCGGATAGGCGATCAGCTTCTCCCGCCTCAACACCCACACGAGATTCGCTAGCCGCTGTTCGGCGGGCTCCGCCACCTCACCGAACTCTCTCCTCAGCTGCTGGGCGATCTCGCCCACGGTCTGGCGCCCATCCAGTCGGTGCCAGGTGAAGCTCCCGATCTCGTCGAGGCGAATCCGATGCGCCGACATCAGGTGGAGGAAGCGGTCCAGCAGACCCCTGAGTCCGTGGGTCCGCGGAAGTGGCCGCAAGATGGTCACGCGCCCGTCCACCTCCTCCCACTCCGCGATCCGGACAGGCGACAGCGCGAGCAGGTTGATGGTCTCGAGTCTCCTCTCCCTATCCCGCTTTCGACTCATATCCGCCCTGGACCTCGACGCGGGCTCCAACTTCTCCCCCGAGGGGTTCCGTCACCTGGCTGCAAGATATGCCCCGGCCTCGAAGCGTACGCTCTCAGGAACATGTGAAGACCGCTTCCCGAGAGAGAGGCGGCTCCCGAGGGTTGAGTGTGCGCCGGGAAAACCAGCAGGTGGCGGCGAGCCTCAGTCACCCATGGTGGTGGAGGGGAGTCCACCCTCCCTCATTCTCCGCACTGGAACCCAGACCAGGAGGTAGAGCACCAGCAGATATGCGACCACCCCCAACCAGGCCCTGGGCTCGGCGCCGAAGGTCAGGGTCTGGAAGCTCAGGAGCCAGGGGTAGAAATCACCTCCGATCACCAGCAGGGCCAGGACCACAGCCATCAGGGACTCACCGGCGATGAATCCCGAAGACAGGAGGACTCCCGTGTTCTCCGCCCGGGCTCGTTCTTCCTCGGTGGCGTTCTTGGCCTTGAGACGCAGCTCGAAGAGCCACTTGACCAGGCCTCCCACAAAGATGGCTGCCGTGGACTCGAAGGGAAGGTACATCCCCACCGCGATCAGCATGGGCGCTGGCGCCTTGATGAGGATGAGGCCGAGGGCCATGAACATCCCGGCGAACACCAGAGGCCAAGCCATTTCCCCGGCTACGATCCCCTGGGCCATAAGGGCCATCAGTCCGGCCTGGGGTGCCGGAAGAGCCGCAGAGCCGATCACGTAGACCCGGTGAAGGGCGATCAGTGGGAGAGTCAGCACGAAGGCCGCGAAGATGACTCCGATGATCTCGCCGACCTGCATCCGCCAGGGGGTGCCTCCAAGAATGTGACCGACCTTGAGGTCCTGCATCATGTCGCCCGCGATTCCGGCCGCACAGCAGACGACCCCGGCCACACCCAGGACGCCGGCGACGCCTCGAACGTCCGTGACACCCAGGAACACCATCAGAACCGCGGCGATCAGCAGCGCGGTCAGGGTCAACCCGGAGATGGGGTTGTTGGAGCTACCGATGAGGCCCACCAGGTATCCTGCGACGGCCGCGAACAGGAAGCCGAGGACGACCATCGACACCGTGAGCGTGACGGCTCCCGGGACGCTCTGGGCGAAGTGTTGGTACAGGAAGAAGGTGGCGATGGCCATGATGCCAATGGCGATGAGCACCTTCTTGAAATCGAGGTCGATGTCCGTACGATCCGCTGTTTGGACGCCGGCCGCTGCACCGATGTTCTTGAGCGCGCGGCCAATCCCAGTGACCAGCGAGACGCGAAGGTTCCACAGGGTGTAGAACGCTGCCACGATCATAGCGCCAACAGCCAGTGGGCGGACCTGCCGGAGCCAGACCGCGAAGGCGAGGTCGGTCATGGTTTCTCCGGGCCCCATGACGTCCGCGATGGCGGGGTTCAGGAATAGAGAGAGGGGGACGAGTAGGAGCCACCCCAACACGGCGCCCGAGAAGAGCACGGCGGAGATTCGGGTGCCGACGATGTACCCGACTCCCATGAGCATCGGCGAGGCGTTGGGGAGCGACACGAGCATGCCACCCTGGTACTCGACGCGGGACTGCAGGAGGTCGATGGCCGATCGACCGAACGAGAAGAACCAATTCGTGCTTTCTTCGACGAGGCGGACGCCATTGAGGTTCTTGAGGAACTCCCACAGGCCGGCGACGCCCATGGCCCCGAACAGGAGCGAAGCTCCGGTCTGACCTCCTTGACCCGCCTTCACGATTTCCGCCGCCGCCACCGCTTCGGGGAAAGGAAGGTCTGCCTCCACGACGAGGGTGCGCCTCAGGACAATCACGAAGAGGACGCCCAGTACGCCGCCCATGAGCATGATGGCCGTACTCTGGATGTACTTGAGCTCGTCCCAGGCACCACTGATGATGAACGCCGGAATCGTGAAGATCGCGCCGGCCACGAGCGCTTCGCCCACCGAAGCGGTGGTGCGGGCGATGTTCTCCTCGAGGATGGTTCCCCGAAAGATTCGGAGAACGGCCATGGCGACGACCGCTGCCGGAAATGTCGCCGCCACGGTGAGCCCGGCCCTCATCCCCACGTAGGCGTTGGCGGCTCCCAGGGTCACGGCCATGATGGCGCCGAGGACCACGGCCTTGATCGTGAGCTCGGCCATCGACTTGGAGGCCGGAACGAACGGAACAAACGGTTTGTCGTCCATGGGTCCCATGGGGAGAAATTGGCTGGGCCGCCCGAACCATCGGCGGGCACGTTAGCTCCGGGGTCGCGAGCGTGTCAACGAGTAGTGCCGACGAGTCCAAGTGACGGATCTCGCGTCGCTGATGCAGCCTCGGTACAATAGGCCTGCAACCGGAACGCTCTCGTCAATTCGCACCTCCAGGAGGCCCCATGACCTTCGTCTCAGACCTGGAGCCCAGGGCCCTCTGGGCCCACTTCGATAGGATCCTGACCATTCCTCGAGGTTCCAAAGAGGAGGAGAGGATCCGTGAGTATGTGATCGCTGTGGCGGCCAGTCATGGGCTTCGCCATCGGACGGACGCCAGCGGAAACGTCGTAGTGACGAAGCCCGGCTCCCCGGGACACGAGTCCGCCCCCTCGACGGTTCTCCAGGCGCATCTGGACATGGTGCAGGAGAAGAACTCGAACGTGGACCACGACTGGGCTACCGATCCCATCAAGCCGCGCATGGACGGTGAGTACATGACGGCTTCGGGCACCACTCTGGGCTCCGACTGTGGAGTCGGCGTAGCGGCGATGCTGGCGGTCATGGAGTCCACCGACATAGCCCACGGACCCCTGGAGTTCCTCTTCACCATCGACGAGGAAACCGGGTTGACGGGGGCTCAGGGTCTGGACACCGATATGCTGGAGGGACGACGGCTCATCAATCTCGACTCCGAGGAGGAGGGAGTGCTGACCGTGGGATGCGCCGGTGGGGCGGACAGCAAGCTCAGCCTTCCGCTCCACCGGGCTCCAGCCCCCCCGGGGTCCACCGCCCTGACGGTGAAGCTGTCGGGACTCAAGGGTGGGCATTCGGGAGTGGACATTCACCTCCAGCGAGGCAATGCGATCCAGCTGTTGGCCCGGATGCTTCATGCGGGCTCTCTGCAGGGTCCGTTCTATCTCGCCGAGTTCGAAGGCGGGAACAAGCACAATGCCATTCCGAGAGAGGCTCACGCCACGGTGGTCCTGGCACGAGACCGATATGCCGGGTTCACGGCCGATCTCGCGAACCGGTTCGCGGCGATCCAGGAGGAGTTCAGTGCGGCCGACCCGAACATGAGGATGGGTATCTCCGACGCGGAGGTTCCGGTCGAGGTTTGGGATCAGGCGACATCACGGAAGGTGCTGCAGCTGGTAGTGGGCCTACCCCACGGTGTCCAGAGCATGAGCTACGACATTCCGGGCCTGGTGGAGACCAGCACCAACCTGGCAACCGTGGGCGAGCGGGGGGACTCGCTCAAGGTGCTCCTCAGCAGCCGCTCGTCGGTGGAATCGGCGCTGGGAGCTCTCAGGGCCAAGATCCGGGCGGTGGCCGGCCTCGCGGGCGCTGAGGTGGAGGAGGGCGATGGGTATCCGGGGTGGAAGCCGGACCTGGACTCTCGTCTCCTCGCCGTCGTGACGGAGCTGCACGAGAGCGAGCTCGGGAAGCATCCCGAAGTAGGTGCGGTCCATGCCGGTTTGGAATGTGGCATCATCGGGGAGAGAGTCCCGGGGATGGACATGATTTCCTTCGGACCCCAGATCGAGTTCCCCCATTCGCCCGACGAGAGGGTGCGGGTCCCGTCCGTAGCAGACTTCTACCGGTTGCTGACGGCGACGTTGGAGCGGCTGGGGAAGAAGTAGGAGCTCAGGGGCTCACCCGGAGATAGCGGCGTCTGATTCGGTAGAGATCCAGTAGCGCTCGCGCGAAGTCTGTCGCCCTGAGCTTGGAGCCCTCTACCTGCTTCCAGTGAAGCAGCGGGAGTTCGTATACGGATGCCTCCACGCACTGAGGCCCCCCCTGCCGGATCATTCTGGCGAGGATCTCCACGTCGAAGATCCACCTGGCCAGGAAGGGCTCGTGGAAGATCTCTCGTACCTGGTCCGAGTAGCGGAACATCTTGGCACCGCACTGGGTGTCGTACACACCCAACCGCAGGGTCATCGAGGCCACGGTTGCGAAGACCCTTCCCAGGTAATGCCGGAGTTCAGATCGGACGACACTCCGCCCCAGCAACTTAACCCGAGAGCCCATGACCAGATCAACCTGGGGATGGTCGTCCAGGACCTCCTCGAAGAGGGGAATGGCCTCCAGGGGTGTTGCCAGGTCGGCGTCCCAGAAGGCCACGTAGCGAGGCGACCAATGGGCGGATTCCGAGATCCCCCTCCGGACCGCCTCGGCTTTTCCCCGGTTTTGCGGTAGATCGATGATCTGGAAGGCCTCCGGACGGCTCCGCCTCAAGTCCTCAAGCATGGCCATCGTGCCGTCGTCGCTTCCGTCATTCACCATGAGGAAAGCGAGATCGGACCTCGTGGAGAGGAGGGCGCGAAACGCATGGACATCGAGTCGTCTCTCTTCGTTGTGACAGGGCACCACAACCGCCGTCTTCACGGGTTCGCCATTCGGAGCCCCGACAACCCGGGGCGCCTCGGTCTGCGCCTGCTTGATGGACCCGCCCACGGCGTTAGTCCTTCTTCGCCACAGCCATGAGGCTGACACCCTTGTGATACCCTCTCACATCCTTCCCGCGGAGCTTGCGCACGAGCCGACGTGCCTCCCCTGAGAAGATCTTCTCAAGTATTTGGTTGAAAGGTTGGGGAACGTGGCCCAAATCGCTCTCCTCGCCGTCGGAGGCTGCGAAAGCCTTCACCCTTCGCCAGAGATGGATGACCGGGTACAGCCGAGCGTTGAAGTAGGAAACCATGAGCGAGTGGATGGCTGCATCTCCAAGAAGCTCTTCGAGGCTGTCGTCGGTGTAGCGTCGGTGGTGCCCCAGAGCCACGTCATGGGGCGACCAGAGTTCTGGAAGGGCCGGTACGGTGATGAGAAACAGAGCTCCCGGCATCGCCATTGAAACCAACTTCCTCAGGAAGAGGCGGTCGTCTTCGATGTGCTCCAACACGTCCATGAGCAGGAAGCCGTCGGCCCGCCCCGCCAGCTCGTCCAGGGCTTCGGGAACTGCACCCTGGATGAAGTCGCAGTCAGGGAATCTCTCCCGGGCCAGGCGAATGGCGTTTGGATCGGGATCGACACCCAGACAGGAGTAATGCTCCGCAAGTCCCGCCACCGTCGCTCCGGTTCCGCAACCGACGTCGATCACCCGGAGGTCTCTGGTTGGCGGCAATACCTCGCAGAGGACTCGCGTGACAATGTACCTTCGAGCCACGAACCACCAGTGGTCCGACTCGAGGCGGGCGTGAAGCGCTCGGAGATCCGGGCGCATTCCGGAACCGTCGTGTCTTCCGAGTGGCCCTCTCGCTTGACCTGAGGATGGCTTCATGGCTTATCCGGCGCCGAAAGCGGCTGTACTCCTGTCCATGGATGTGCAACATGGGTGCCAGATGTACCGCGTCAAAAGGGGCTCGTGGATGAGCGCCGGCAAACTTGGGTACAAGCCAGTGAAGGAGCGACTGCCCCGGTGACAGAACCCCTCTTCGGCCGCCACCACTCACCTCGCATCCTGTTCATTAGCATTCTGCTCGGTGTTGGTGCTGCGGCGGCTATGCAGGGGCTGGCAATTGGTCTGGGAGGCTGGCCCTTCCTGAACGGGGAATTCCTCGGTCCGGACCCCTATATGCGGCTCAGCCGCGTGATCGAGTGTCGAGGAGGGTTCTGGTGTGCGGACGGCCTCTATCCCCGAAGTAACTACCCCTTTGGCGAGACCCTCCAGTGGCCGTTTCTGCTGGATTGGATCCTTCTCGTGCTCAGCGCTCCGTTTGTGCCGTTCTTGGGGCTCGCCGCGTCTGTCACGCTCGCTGGGTATGCTTTAGGTCCGCTTCTGGAGGTGTTGGCGGTTGTGCTCGTGACGCTGGTGGCTCGGCCACTGGTTCCACCTCCGGGGATCTACTTCGTCGGATTGTTTCTCGGACTCCAGCTCTGGGCGCTGTTGGCGTTCTCAATGGCAAGACCAGATCACCACGGTCTGCAAGCGTTGCTGTTCCTGGGGGCCGTGGCCGCGGCAGTACCCGTGATGATGCGGAGAGCATCTCACCGCAACGAGGCGCTCTGCGGTGTGGCCCTCGCCCTTGCGGTGTGGGTGAGCGTCGAAGGGCTGATCTCCCTCACCCCGGTGATGGTTGCTCTGGGTGTACTCTGGTTGACTCGCGGGACAGCCGAGGCGGCGCGTTCCAACCGACGGATCTACACTGCGGCGCTGGCGGTGCTCCTGCTTGGCCTGCTCGTGGACGGTCCGGAGCCAACTCGCCTCTCTCCGGACCTGGACCGATTCTCCGTCGTCCACTGCACCCTTTTTGCCGCTGTATTGGCCTTCTGGCTTCTCGCCGAGCGGTTCAGCCTTTCCGCAGTGGGCCGACTCGTCTCCGCATTGGCCGGAGCCGGGGTGACTGTGCTGGTCTTGAGTGCCCTGTTTCCCGGGTTCATTCAAGGTCCGATGGCGAATGTGGACCCGAGGCTCTGGTCCATCTGGATTGATTTCGTGAGCGAGTTCCGATCTGTGGGGATGGAGAGCAATCCAGAGTGGCTTCTCCTCTCTATGGGACCGCTGGTGCCCTTTCTTCTGGTGTCCGCCTGGCTGGGGATTCGAGGTTCTCCAGAAGGCCGGGCTGTCTGGCTCTTTCTCCTTGGAGCGGGTCTCTGGCTGGGTGGTCTTGCCTGGTTCCTCCAAGTGCGTTGGACTTACTACATCCACATGCTGGTGCCGGTGGCTCTGGCGTGGCTCCTGGGCCGCATCCTGCTGGAGGCTCGGCGTGTCCCAATCCCGCTGGCAAGAGCCGGGCTGAATCTCGCCGTTGTCGCAGGAATGTCTCTGTTTCCTCTGGTGGTAATGGCGTTGCCGCTGGGTGACCGTGAACAGGAGGCTGAAGAGGGTGCTAGGGCCTGTTTGCTGGGAGATCTGGTACCGTTCCTTAACGAATGGAGCGCTGCCCGTCCGGCTGGCTCCGCAGTGCTTCTGGCACCAGTGTGGGCCGCGCCGGAGCTTCTCTTCCGAACTGGAGTCGGGGTCGTTGCCACGCCCCACCACCGGAATGCAGACGGAATTCTGGCGAGCCACCGGATCATGGGGGCCCAAGACCTGGAGCTGGCCTTCTCGGGGATCCAACAGCGAGGCGTGTCGGCTTTGGTGATGTGCCCCGATTTGGACTGGAAGCCGCTTGTTCGCCGTGACGATGAAGGGACCCTCTACCAGCGGCTGGTGGAGGGCGATCCGCCTCCATGGCTGCGCGGTGTGCAGCTACCTGCACCTGTTTCGAAGAAGTACTCAATGTGGGAGGTGCTGTCCGAAGGCAGTTGAGGCACCCAGGAGTGCCGAGGCCACACCTGAACCAGCCTTCGGAACATCGGGGCCATGAACCTCGCACAGCCGCGGACATCCAGGTGGCGGACGAACACGTCGTGGAGGGCTGGGGGGGGATAGGAGGCACGTGCGGCCGCTTACGACGAGCCGCTCGGAGGAATCGACGAAGCGGGTGCTCCCCGGACGGAGTTCTGCCCGGTGCGCTGGCCTTTGACCCGGACCACCGCCCAGCAGACGAGAGCAAACGCCGCGGCGACGTAGCCATCCACGGCGTAGTGCCACCCGAGGTGGACAGAGCCCCAGAAGATCAGCAGACCGTAGGCGGTGCCAAGAACCCCCAGCGCAGGGTGTAAGCTCCAGCCCCAGGCGGCGAAATAGAGGATTGCCGCGACGTGCATGGACGGCATGGCCGACACGCCACGATATGCTACGTCGCGCTCGGTCATGAACGCCGTCCAAAGCTCTTCCTGGAGCGCCCGAGCGAAGGTTCCATCCACGGCATCCAGAAGCGCCGCGAACCGATCCGGGTCTCCCGTCAGGTAGCCGTAGTACACGGGTCCCCCGGACGCGAGAGCAATAGCGGCCACCGTCCCGGCCGTGATCCACAGGAGGAGGAAGCCTACGAAGAAACGGGCCCTGCGATCTTCTGGAAGCAGCGCCAGAGCAACCATGGCCGTGCCGGCGACGGAGTAGTACCACAGCATGTACACCCCGTCGAGCCCCAGGGTTAGCGCATTCCTGAGTGGCAGGGCGTGGCTCCAGCGCCAGGGGTCGGTGCCCAGATGGATGAGGGCGTCAAAGCGCGCCAGCGGGGGATCCCACCCGAATGGGACGAACTGAGGAATGGCCACCTTCCACGCGGCGTGGGTGTCGAACATTACGAAGAAGCCGAATGCCAGCACCGGAATCCCGATCAGGTACAGGCCCAACCGTGGGGCCCGCTGTCGTAGTGTGGGACCCGGGCGGTGCAAGAGGCGGGACGAGACCGCATGACGCGCCAGCTCCAGGACAATCCGTACGGCGGCCAGCACAGCGCCGACGCGGAGGGCCGTCACAAGGCTGTCCTTGAGGGGCTCTCGGGGCTCGAGGCCGACGGCCAGGGTAACCACGTAGTACCCACCCAGGAGGGCCACGAATCCGCCGTGCCAGTACAGGACCCGCTTCAAATCCTTGTCCACGCGGGCTTCAACGCTCCGCTGATAGAGTGCGAGTGATACGCCCCTGGAAGCCAGCACCGACGGGAGCTCAGATGGTGCCCTTCACGGGCCGTTCGGGCAGCAACCTTGGTGCCATGCCCTCGGGCTTGCTCTTTCGGCGTCCGACCGTCGATCTCTACGTCAGGCTGCCAGGAGCCTTGAACGTCAGGCCCGTTCAAGAGCGGGGCGAGGGACTCCAGCTGACAAGAGGTGCCACAGAATAGGTCGAGCATGCAAGCAGGCAGCGGGCATTCTGGCGAGCTACCAGATCATGTCCGCCACGAACCCGGAGGTAGCCCTCGCCGTCCTTCAGGAGCGGAACGTGGGGGTCATCGCGATGTGTCCAGACAGGGACTGGGAACCCCTTGTCCTCAGAAACGAGGTCGGAACGCTGTACCGCCGTCTGGTGCTGGACGACGCCCCGCCTTGGCTTCGACGGGTGGACCTGCCAGCTTCTCTCTCCGGAGCCTACGCGGTGTTGGAGGTGGCGCCGACGGGGGAGTGACCCGCGAATGGTCCGATGTCGGACAGAGAAACCCCAGGAGGACCGCCAGTCATGGAGCGGATCGTCGAGTGCGTCCCCAACTTCTCCGAGGGACGAAGCCAATCCGTCATCAAGGAGATCACCGAGGCGGTCGAGGCCGTGTCCGGAGTCCGCCTCCTGCACGTGGACCCTGGGGCGAAGACGAATCGCACGGTGGTCACCTTCGTGGGCGAACCCCAGCCGGTGGCGGAGGCGGCCTTCCGAGGAGTCGCCCGAGCGGCTCAGCTCATCGACATGCGTCGGCACCAGGGAGAACATCCTCGCATGGGGGCCACCGACGTGCTCCCGTTTGTCCCGGTGTCCGATGTGACCATGGAGGAGTGCGTCGAGCTCGCACGAGAGGTAGGGCGTCGAATCGGAGAGGAGCTGGGGATCCCTGTCTACCTGTACGAGAATGCCGCGACGCACCCCGAGAGGCGTGACCTGGCGAAGGTCCGGGCGGGCGAGTACGAGGGGCTGGCCGAGAAACTCCAGCACCCCCAATGGCAGCCGGACTTTGGCCCCTGCCAGTTCAATCCTCGGGCCGGTGCGACCGCGGTAGGCGCCCGTGAGTTCCTCATCGCGTACAACATCAACCTGAACACCTCCGACCGCCGTTACGCCAACGAGCTCGCCTATCAACTCCGGGAACGGGGTCGTTGGAAGAGGACCGGCAACACGAGCCCCTTCTACTACAAGGGTGAGGTCGTCTACTTTCCCGGGGACGGCACCTATCCCTGTGGCCCATGCGACTTCGTGGGGCGGTCCTTCGAGGATCTGGCCCATCACTACCGAGAGGTCCACGGAGGTGACCTGGCCGCTCGCTACGCCTACGTCGGCATCGATCCCGAGAATCCTTCCGGGCCCGTGTTCACGGATGGGCGCTTCGAGAAGGTCAAGGCCATTGGGTGGGTGATCGACGAGTACCAGCGGGCTCAGATCAGCATGAATCTCACGGACTACAAGGTAAGCCCACCCCACGAAGTCCTGGAGGCAGCGCGCGAAGAGGCCCTCGAACGGGGGGTGATAATCACGGGTTCCGAGATCGTGGGCCTGGTACCTTACGAGGCCATGAGACGTGCGGCGGTTTTCTACCGTCGCAGGATGATGAAGTCGCCTGGAATCCCCGTGCCGGACCTGATGGAGACCGCAATCCAATCCATGGGCCTGAGAGACGTTGCCCCCTTCGACCCGAAGGAGAAGGTGCTGGCCCTTCCCACGATCGAGGGGCCCCTGGCACGTCGGCCCACATACGACTTCGTGGATGAGGTTTCCCGTGACACGCCCGTCCCTGGTGGAGGTTCGGTAGCCGCTCTCGCGGGGGCTCTGGGGGCGGCTCTCGCCGCGATGGTGGCGAACCTGTCGGTGGGGAAGAGTGAGCTCGACGAGCACTGCGAGCAGCTCGGCTCCATCGCCGAACGTGCGCAGACGGTGAAGGATGCGCTCGTACGAGTCGTGGACGAGGACACGCGCGCCTTCGACGCAGTGCTGGAGGCCATGCGCATGCCCCGCGACACGGAGGAGGAGCGGAGGGAGCGAGTGGCGGCTGTGCGAGAGGGGTACAGGGTGGCCACTTCCGTACCGCTCGGGACCGTGGAACGGTGCCTCGAAGTGCTGGAGCTGTGCCGGGAGATGGCGGAAATCGCGCCCCAGACCATGATCAGCGACGTGGGCACGGGAGCTCTAATGGCCCGGGCCGGCGCGGAGTCCGCGGCCTACAACGTGCGCATCAACCTTCTCGAGATCGATGACCCGGCGTTCGCACGCGATACTGGAGATCGCCTGGACCGGCTTCTCGAGGCCGCGGTCCGGTTGGCACGGGAGGTCGGGGCCCGGGTGACCCAAGCTCTCTCGGCCTGACGGGCACGGAGTTTCTTGCCAGGCGTGCGGGAGGAGCCCCATTCTTGGAAGAGGCCGGGCCCCGAGCAGACCCAAGAGGCGCGGCTCATCCCTTCCCGAATCGACGGCACCTCACTTCCTCAAGGGAGGCCCGTAGATGGCTCGCAGCGCCCTGGCCGTCCTCGCTGGATTCGCGGCGGCGACCGTTGGTGTCCTGGTGGCGTCGGCCCTCGTGGTCCGAGTGATGTTCGGCGGCTTCGGCCCGGACGTGATTCCGACTCCTGGCTACCTGGGGGTCAACCTTGGATACAGTCTGCTGTTCGCGGTATGCGGGGGTTATGTGGCGGCGACTGTGGCCCGCCGTAGGCCGGTTGCACATGCAGCGGGCGTGGGGGTCATCATGCTGATCCTGGGAGTGGCCTCGATCGTGTTGGTCGGGACTTCGGGAATGGGGGAACAGCCAGCCTGGTATCCCTACATCTTGCTGGTGCTTGGTCCCGCCGGGGCCCTCCTGGGCGGGGTTGTGAAGGGCAGGGCCTCTCGGGCGTAGATCGGGACTCCCGGGAACGACCCGGATCGTCCCGAAAGGCAACCGGTTGGCCCAGGGAGGGAGTCTCGGCGCCGGTCAGGCCGGATCGCGGACTCGCCAGGGGACACCCTAGCTCTTCTTCTTCTTCTTCCGGTCGTGGAGCTGCTTCCGCTTGCGACGTCCGATCTTCCGTCGGCCGGACTTCTTCAGCTTCGACCTCTTCCGAGCCATCGCGATTCGTCTCCGGAATCCCATTCGGGACTCAGGTCGATATGGAACGGCGGCATGATCGCGTGGTGATCTGCCGAAGGACTATAAGATTGCGTGCGGGTCGCTCATTGGGGAAGGGGACGTGGCGATCCCCATGGCGTGAGGGGTCTCCACTGATTTCCGGGATCTCCCGAAGGAGCTCGACGGGAGCCCTCGCCTCGGCCCGACGAGGCTCCCCGGGGGCTCATCCGGCGTGGCCTCCGCGAGCCGTCCGCTCAGGTGCAGATCATACGAGAGCCCCACCACCGTTCCCGGTGGTGAGGCCCGCGTGCAGGCTCGGCGCTGGTCCAGATTCGAAAGGCGTTCTAGACAAGGTTATTTTTTTGTTTTTTGCTCCCTTCGTCGGTACCTGCTGCCGAGCCGACTCCGGTTTCACCGCCCTCCTGATGTAGCACGCTCCGGGCCGCGCCGGCACGGGATCGAGTCAAACCTCTTCTGGCTGAACACTTACGCGTCTTCCACCGTTCTTCTGAGCGCGTGCCGGACCGAGTGAGCAGGGGTCCAATGAGGGGCGCCATGGCGAAATGCCATACGCGGATGGCCAAGGGTGAGCGCGACGCGCGGCGGCAACGAGAGTCCTGGCAGGCCTTCATCCAGGAGGCCGAGGCGGCCTTGCCGCTCGAAGTTGGACCCTTGAGAGGGCACACCTGGCACTCCGGTCGGGGAGCCGATTGGAGGTGAAGACGATGCTCGAGTTCATCCGGACCTGTGGACCTGTTGGCTGGCCTTTGGTGGCTCCTACCGTCCTCGTGGTCACCTTTTCGATCCGCATCGCGATCCAGCTGCGAAGGGCCGCGCCGCTTCCCAGCCCGTCGCTGGCGAATCGCATGACCGCGCCGCTGGTCTGGGTTGGCATCGCCGCGGTGCTGGGGTTTCTGGGGCGGTGCGCCGGGATCTACATCGCCCTCAATGTGATCGCGCGGGCTGAAGACATCTCTCCCGGGATCGTCTGGGCGGGATTCGCGGTCTCGTTCAGTCCGACGCTTTTCGGGCTCGCCATCCTGCTGATCTCGAGCCTGGCCTGGCTGGCGCTTCAGGCCGTCTGCGGCCGTCGCTTGAGGGCGGCTCGTGGAAGGTGACCCCGCAGGCCGCGTCCGGAGCGAGCTGCTGGACGGGACCGCCGCCCCGCCCCCCGGGGCACACGACCGGTCTGTCCGCCAACCTGCCAGGGGACTCGCCGACTGTACAATCGACCCTTTCCAACATAGTCTCTTGGGTCCATCGCGTTGCTGTGCCTGACGGAGCCGGGGGGCAAGGAGGAGGCCGCATGCCTGGTCTCGATCGCGAGATGCTCGAGATGACCCTGGAGGCGTTTCAGGACTTCACCAAGGACTCACTGCCGCCGGGAAAGCTACTCGAGCTGGACGCGAGGGAAGAGTTCCCCATCGAGATCGTACGCCAGCTTACTGGAGAGGGGTTGGGAATCCAGCTGCTCTTCATCCCCGAGGAGTATGGTGGGATGGGCGGTGGAGCCTTCGACGTCTACCGCCTCTGTGAGGCAATGGCGCGAGTCGACCTGGGTATCGCCACCGGCGTCCTCGCCACGTTCCTCGGTAGTGACCCGATCCGCGTCGGGGGCACGGAAGACCAGAAACGGCATTGGATGTGCCGTTTGGCCGAAGAAGGTCTCCTGATGGCCTACGCCGCGACGGAGCCGGAAGCGGGGAGTGATCTCGGTGCGCTCAAGACAATCGCGACGCCGGTGGTGGAGGACGGGGAGATCAAGGGCTACAAGGTCAACGGGAACAAGCAGTGGATCAGCAACGGAGGATACGCCGACCTGTATTCCGTGCTGGCCATGGCTCCTGGCGGCCCCAGCTGGTTCCTCGTGGAGAGGGACACCTCAGGGCTCAGCCACGGTCGTCCTGAGGTCAAGCACGGAATTCGGGACAGCAACACGGCTGCCGTGAGTCTCGAGGACGTCTTCGTGCCGTCGGGGCAGTTGCTGGGTCTGGTCGAGGGACAAGGCTTGACCCAGGCCCAGCACGTCTTCGGCTACACCCGGCTCATGGTCGCTGCCTTTGGCCTGGGGGCCGGGTGGGAGGCGATGGACCGGGCCATCGAGTACTCGAAGACGCGGATCCAGGCCGGTGGGCCTCTTTCGGAGAAGCAGGGATATACCCACAAGCTGATCGTCCCGAACATAGCCCGCCTGGAGGCTGGCCGCGCCGTCATCGAGGAGACGGCGCTCCGCATCGATGGCGGAGAGGGAAGCCTGAACACCGAGGGCGCCATTGCGAAGTACCTTTCCTCCGAGGCGGGCAACGCCGCCGCGGAAGCGGCGATGCAGGCGCTGGGAGGATATGGCTACACCCACGAGTACATGGTCGAGAAGATCAAGAGAGATGTGCGCATCACCACGATCTACGAGGGCACGTCCGAGATCATGGAGATGACGATCAGCCGGGACCGCTGGCAGGACCACCTCAAGACCCGGGGGCAGTACTACCACACTCTGGGTGTCTCCCTGGAATCCCTGCACGCGGGACGCCCGGAGGCAGGGGCTGGCACGGCCGCACTGGCGGCGCACGGCCTGGCCGAAGTCCTGGAACGCGCCCGCCTGGGGCGGCTTACGCGCAACCAGCATGTTCTGCTGCGCCTCGGGGAGCTCATCGCGCACGCAGAGGGCTCCGCGAGTCTGGCACGGCGTGCCGCTGCTGCGGCAGAGGGCCGCCTGAGTGACAAGGCTGACCGGCGATTTCCTCCCGACGTATTGGCCTCGATGAGCAGAGTCTACGCGCGAGACACGGTGATGAAGGTGGGCAATGAGGGGCTTCGTCTGATCGTAGGTCTCATGGGAGACCCCGGTGGGGTGGCTGCAGCGCTTCGGGTGGCCGAGATCCATGCCGCCCAGGAAGGTCTTCTGGACGACATGGATCGGGTGTGCGATGCTCTTTACGGGCGCACGCTCGAGGCGTGATCGAGGCAGGCGTCCTCTCCCGAGCAGCACCCCGAGGTAGATCCTGGCGCCTCATCGCGAGTTGTTGGCTGAGAGTCGGTGTTGGAAGTGGGTCTCGAGAAGTAGGTCTGAATTGTGAGAGATACCGAGCATAGGGCTGTCGCAATCGTCGGATTGGGAGCCGTCCTGCCCGATGCCCCGGACGTGAGCACGTTCTGGTCCAACGTGAAGGGAGGACGGTACAGTATCACCGACGTCTCTTCGGATCGTTGGGATCCTGACCTCTATTACGATCCGGATCCGAAGGCGCCCGACAAGACGTATAGCAAGATCGGTGGCTGGGTTCGCGAGTTCGATTGGGACCCCATGTCGTGGAAGCTACCGATCCCACCCACCGTTAGTGAGCGGATGGACGAAGCTCAGCGCTGGGCGGTGAGCTGCACCCGGGCTGCCCTGCGGGACTACGGGTATCCCGAGCGTTCCCTGGATGAGGAGCGGACCGCGGTGATTGTCGGGAACGCCATGTCCGGAGAGCTGCATTACCTGTCGGCCTTGAGGATCTACTTCCCGGAGTTCGGAAGGCACCTGGAGAGCGCGCCGTCCTTCGAGGCTCTTCCGAGTGAAGTCAGGGCGGCGATCGCTGGAGAGACCCACCACCGCTGGAGGAACGCCTTCCTCGAGATTACCGAGGATACCATGCCCGGGGAGCTGGGCAACTGCATCGCGGGGCGCATCGCGAATCTCTTCAACTTCCGGGGGCCCAACTACATCGTGGATGCCGCGTGCGCCTCGGCGATGGCGGCCATGTCTTCCGCCATCGAAGGGCTGCAGGAGCGCGATTTCGACGCGGTGATCACGGGTGGGATCGACCGCAACATGGGTGCGTCGACGTTCGTGAAGTTCTGCAAGATCGGCGCTCTATCCGCCACCGGAACGCGTCCCTATGCGGACGGAGCCGATGGATTCGTAATGGGTGAGGGTGCGGGGGTGTTCCTGCTCAAAAGGTTGGCCGACGCCGAACGGGACGGCGACCGCATCTACGCTGTGATCCGTGGCCTCGGAGGCTCCAGTGACGGCAAGGGAAAGGGAATCACGGCGCCGAATCCGGTGGGACAGAGGCTGGCGGTTCAGAGGGGCTGGGAGAACGCCGGTCTCTCACCGATCACGGCGACCTACATCGAGGGTCACGGCACCTCCACCCGTGTGGGGGATGTGGTGGAGGTGAGCAGCCTGACGGAGGTCTTCGTCGCCTCGGGAGCGGCGCCCGGAACCATCCGCCTGGGCTCAGTCAAGTCGAATCTGGGGCACCTGAAGGGGGGTGCCGGCGCGGCCGGAATCCTGAAGACGACGCTCGCGCTTCACGAGAAGGTCATACCGCCCAGTATCCAGTTCGAACGGCCGAACCCCAGCATCGACTTCACCCGTAGCCCTTTTTTCGTGAACACCGAGTTGACCGATTGGGAGAAGCCCTCGAGCGGCGTGCGGCGCGCGGGCGTGAGCGCGTTCGGGTTCGGCGGCACCAACTTCCATGTGGTGCTCGAGGAGCACATTCCTGGAATGTTGCGTGAGCGCCCTCGCGGCTTGTCGTCGGGCGCCGATTTTTCGGGCCCCGCCCCCTCGAGCGTCTCCGTTTCCCAACCGAGGAAGGCTCCCCTGGGAGGGGCGCTAGTGGTGGGTGGTGCGGATGCGAGCGCTGTCGCTGCCAAGCTGCGAGCCATCAAACGCGAGCCATCGGACACGACTCGGATTCCGACGCTGACGGCGCCCCTGCAACGAGATCTCGAGGCCGAGTATCGAGTGGCCATTGACTTCGGGAGTCCCGAGGATCTCTCCGGGAAGGTGGACAAGGCACTCGAGGCCCTGGAGACGGATCAGGCAAGACGTTGGCAGGCGCTGGCACCCAGAGGCGTGTTTCGTGGAAAGGGGCCGGCCAAGCGGGCAGCATTCCTGTACACGGGGCAGGGCTCGCAGTACGTGAACATGCTGCGCGACCTCCGGGCCGCCGAGCCCATCGTCGCCGGGGTCTTCGAGGAGGCCGACCGGGTCATGAGCCCGCTTCTCGGCCGGTCCCTCTCGGAGTTCATCTTCGTCGACGACCACGATGAGAAGGCTGTCGAAGAGTCTCAGGAGGCCCTGCGGCAGACCGCCGTCACACAACCGGCGGTACTTGCGGTCGATACGGCTCTGACCCGCCTTCTTGCGTCCTACGATATCCACCCGGACATGGTCATGGGGCACAGTCTGGGGGAGTATGGAGCGCTGGTGTCCTCCGGCGCCCTGAGCTTCGCCGATGCTCTGGAAGCGGTGTCCGCCCGGGGGCGCGAGATGACGAACGTTTCCGTCGGCGACAGCGGAGCCATGGCAGCTGTCACAGCTCCTCTGGACGAGGTGGAGCGGATCCTGGCGGAGATCGACGGCTACGTGGTCATCGCCAACATCAACTCCCGGAGCCAGGCCGTGATCGGAGGCGCCGCCGACGCGGTGGCACGCGCCATCGACGCCTTCCATGAGGCCGGGGTCCGCTGTGTGCCGCTGTCGGTGAGCCACGCGTTCCACACGAAGATCGTGTCGGCTGCGAGTGGGCCTTTGCGAGAGATCCTCGATAGGCAGGATCTCCGGGTTCCCCGCATCCCCATCGTCTCCAACGTCACGGGGGAATTCTATCCCACGGGCCCGGACGCTCGCTCGCAAATCCTGGATCTCCTCGCCGCCCAAGTCGCGGCGCCCGTTCAGTTCGTGAAGGGTCTTGAGACGCTGTACGCTGCGGGGGCCCGGGTCTTTGTCGAGATCGGTCCCAAGAGGGCTCTGACCGGATTCGTCCATGACGTATTGGGGGACCGCCCGGAGGTCGTCTCTCTCTACAGCAATCACCCCCGCCAGGGAGATGCTCGCTCCTTCAACCGCTGCCTTTGCGGACTCTATGCCCAGGGCCGAGGAGCCGGACGAGCGGAGAGGCTGGCGCCGGAGGTGAGGACCCGGAACCGGCTCCCCTGGTCGGCGGCCGTGACCGCTCCACCACCGCAATCCTCTAAGCCCAGCGCGGGTCCTCGTATGCCGTCACCGCCTACGTCGACTGTGCCTGGCCCGGCCGGATCGCCGGGTGCGCACTTCGTGACTCCTGTAGCCACCGGTCTGAGCGGTCTACCTGTCCCTCACTCGCCTGTGCCGGCGACCATGCCTCACGGGGGGTCAGCCCCGTACCAGGAGCTCGGCGTTCTGATCGCCGACTTCCTGACCCGTGCGGGACAGCTGTTCGCGGCGCAAGGCCCAGCGCCCCAGCCGAAGAGAGAGAAGCGGATCGTCATCACCGGCGCCGCGTTCGGCCTGCCCGGTGCCCCCCACGTGTTCGACGAATCGAACCTCGCACGCATGCTGGCGGGCGAAGTTCTCATCGAGTCGGTCCCCGCCCGGCTTCGCGAGGAGATGGCGTTGATGCGCATCACGCGCCTGGTGAAGCGGGCCGAGGGCGATCCGTCGTTCGAGGCCATTGACGACCCACAGGACGTCATCAAACTGGCCGGCCGCGCCGGCGCGTTCGATCTGCACGAGGAGTTTGGAGTCCGGAAGGAGCTGATACCGGCGCTGGACACCGCCACCCGCTTGGCCATGGCCGCCGGCATCGACGCTCTGCGGGACGCGGGAATTCCCCTCGTGTTGCACTACAAGACGACCAGCAAGGGGACCCGGCTGCCCGATCGATGGCGGCTTCCAGATGAGCTCCGTGACGATACGGGGGTCATCTTCGCCTCGGCTTTCCCAGGTGTGCACGCTTTGCTGGAAGACTCGGCCGGGTACTACCAGGACAAGGCACGTCGAGAGCACCTGGCCGATCTGAACGAGCTGCGGACACAGCTGGGGGCGAACGAAGGAGAGGCCGCAGCGGGCCTGGCTGCCCTGGACCGAAGGATCGCAGCCCTCCACAGAGCCCTCGAGGAGGAGCCGTTCTCCTTCAATCGCCGCTTCCTCTTCCGGGTCTTGAGCATGGGCCACTCCCAGTTTGCCCAGGAGATCGGAGCGCGGGGGCCCAACACCCAGATCAATGCCGCGTGCGCCAGCACCACGCTGGCCATCGGCCTGGCAGAAGACTGGATCCGGGCCGGCCGCTGTCGTCGGGTGATCATCATCGCCGGCGATGACGTCACCGAAGACGGCATGATGGAGTGGTTCGGGGCTGGCTTTCTGGCCAGCGGTGCGGCCGCCACGGACGAGGCTGTGGAGGATGCGGCGCTCCCGTTCGATCGGCGTCGGCACGGCATGCTCATGGGCATGGGCGGAGCCGCGATCGTCGTGGAGGAAGCCGAAGCAGCTGCTGATCGGGGTCTTCTCCCCATCTGCGAGGTGATGGGGACCGTTACGGGCAACAGCGCTTTCCACGGCACCCGCCTGGACGTCGATCACATCGCTCGGGTCATGGAGGAACTGGTCTCGACGGCCGAACGGAGGTGGGGGATTTCACGGGATGAGCTGGCTCCGCGAACCGTCTTCATCTCACACGAGACCTACACTCCGGCCCGGGGTGGGAGTGCGGCGGCAGAGATCAATGCGCTCCGCCACGTCTTCGGACGCAGTGCGGATGACGTCGTGATCGCGAACACCAAGGGGTTCACCGGCCACGCGATGGCGGTGGGTATCGAGGACGTGCTGGCCATCAAGAGCCTGGAAACCGGGATCGTTCCCCCGGTGCCCAACCACCGTGAGGTCGACCCGGAGCTGGGGAACCTGAACCTGTCCCCGGGGGGGCCTCACGACGTGTTCTTCGCCCTGCGCCTCGGTGCAGGCTTCGGGTCGCAGATCAGCATGGCTCTCCTCGGGTGGACGCCCACCCCGGATGGACGCAGACGCAGGCCCCAGGAGCTGGGGTTCCACTACCGGGTGACGGATCCGTCGCGGTTCGCGGCCTGGCTGTCCCGCATCAGTGGGTACGCGGGGGCCGAGCTCGAGGTGGAGCACCGACGCCTTCGTGTGGCGGACCAGGGACCGCCCGACCCAGCGGTTGCTGCTCCGCTGGCCGCGCCCACGCCCTCCGTTTCCAGCTACGCTCCCGCTCCCCCGCCGGCTCCTCGCGTGACGGCGACGCCGACGGAGACTGCCGTGCCCCGGGCAGAAGGTGCGGTCCCCACTGGCCCGGCCGCGCATCCCGAACCGGGTTCGATCGAGCAGACGGTTCTCCGGATCGTCTCGGAACAGACGGGCTATCCGCCGGACATGCTGGAGCTGGAGCTGGATCTCGAGGCTGACCTGGGCGTCGACACCGT
>JBDHKE010000096.1:0-14442 GCA_039586555.1 Gemmatimonadota bacterium
GTATACCACGGTGGGCCACGAGCCTTTCTCCATCCACAACATCCTGGACACGGACATCCTGCAGCTGACGAACAACTTCAGCTTCTTCCGGGGCAGGCACGTCATCACGGTCGGGGGCAACTTCGAGTGGTGGGGCTTCTTCAACTCGTTCAACATCTTCCGGCACGGGGTCTTCTTCCTGCCCTACTTCACTGGGGTGGGGTCGACCTTCTCGTCGCTGGACGAGTTCTTCACCGAGACCGACCCCAGCAACCCCATCGACCTCCGAGGACTGGTGGGCACGGGAGCCTTCAAGGGTGAGAACATCGACGTGGGGCAGGTGTCCTTCTACGCTCAGGACGAATTCCCGGTGACCGACGACTTCAACCTCACCGCCGGGCTCCGGGTCGATGTGCCGATGTACTTCACGGAGCCGGAGCCGAACCCGTTCTCCACCGGCCTTTCGGCTCTGGACGAGAACGGGAATCCGGAGGTGGTGGATCAGGCGTCTCTGCCGGGCGCGACGCCCATGTTCTCACCCCGGGTCGGCTTCAACTGGGACGTGAAGGGCGACCGCACGACCCAGATCCGCGGGGGGACCGGGATCTTCACGGGTCGTGTGCCTTTCGTGTGGGTCGGCAACGTGATCTCGAATCCGGGAGCGAATCCGAACCTGTGGGACCCCTTCGCCACTCCCGACGTGCCGCAGATCAAGACCTCGGACGACTCGGTGCTGCGACAATCCTTCGACCTGAACGCGATGGACCCCGACTTCAAGTGGCCCCAGGTCTGGACCACCGATCTCGCCATCGATCAGCAACTGCCCTGGGACCTCCTCGGCACCCTGGAGGTCCTCTACGGGAGCGACATCAACGGGATCTACATGCGGAACGCCGACCTGGTCCGTCCGGTGCGCACCCTGAGCGACGGTCGGCCGTATTACGGAGGCTTCGACAACAACGAGCTGAATCCGGACGGCGGGGCGGGCATCTACGTCATCGACAACACGGACGAGGGTTACAACCTGAACGTCACCGCCCAGCTGCGGAAGCGGTTCGAGTTCGGCCTGAGCAGCAGCCTCTCCTACAGCTACACCAAGGCGGAGAACAACCTGAAGTCCACCGAGATCGCCAGTGTCCTGTGGCAGAACCAGCCCGTTCAGGGTGATCCGAACAACCCGAAGATCGCCGATTCCGAGTTCAGCCAGCGGCATCGCATCGTGGGCGCCGCTACCTACAGACACGACTGGTCCGAGCGCCTGGCCACGCAATTCGGGCTGCTCCTGGAGGTGGCGGAGGGGAACCGCTTCATCGGCGCCGGCGGGAACCGGTATTCCTTCATCTACGCCGGTGACGTGAACGGCGACGGGTACGGCGGCAACGACCTCATCTACATCCCGAGAGATCAGAACGACATCCGGCTCGCTGACCCAGGTGAGTGGGCCGCCCTCAATGCCTTCATCGCGCAGGACGACTACCTGAGCGAGCACCGCGGCGAGATCGCGGAGCGATTCGGGGCCGTGAATCCCTGGTACAGCAACGTTGACGTGCGGGTGCTTCAGAACATCACGTTCGGGGTGGGGCAGAAGAGCCACACGCTCCAGATCAACCTCGACATCCTGAACTTCATGAACCTGCTCAACTCGGATTGGGGAGTGCGCAAGGTGGCGAGCCCGGCCGCGACCTCTCCACTCCAGCTCGTTCAGTTCGCCACCGACGGGGAGCCGGTGTTCGACTTCACGGGTCCCTCCGAAACGTACATTGACGATCCGGGCGAGTTCTCGCGCTGGCGGATCCAGCTGGGGGCCAAGTATCTGATCAACTAGGACCGCCCTCGGCAGGGTACAGCGAGGATTGATGGAGAGAGCGCCCCGGCAGAAATGGCCGGGGCGTTCCGCGCCTCGCAGGCAGAGAGTTTGACCCATGGACTCCAAGCCACGGAAACCGTGATCCATGACCTATTGTCCGTGTTCCGCTTGCGGCAGCGAGAACCTGTTCCACAGCAAGAAGCCCATCAGCCCCTGGTGTGAGCGCCGGCTCGGAGGGGATGGAGCGGACGAGGGTGGCGGAGTAAGCGGCGGAACAAGAAGCTTGACAGGGCACCACGGAGGGTGTAATAGCATTTCTATGCTCCAACTGCACTGCGCCAGAGACCGGTTCTTCTTTTTTCGGTTCCGCCCCGCGGGCCGCGCCGGAGGAGTGCGCTGAGTAGCTGAGCGAAGACCTTCGACGATCCGGCGGCCCGCTTCCAAGGCGGGCCGCTTTCTTTAGCTGACCCGCCTGGCCGATCCAAGAGCGTTCGGGCTCCGGACAAGTCCTGGAGAGACCAGCATGAGAAGTACGAACCAGCGTCCCGACGGTCAGGGAGACCTGGACCGACTTCGCGAGCAGATCGATGAGGTCGACGACCGGCTCGTGGAGCTCATGGCGGAGAGAGCCCGCCTCGCCGGTCAGGCCGCCGGGCACAAGCTAGCCAGCGGCATGCAGCTGCTCGATCCCGCCCGGGAAGCGGCCGTGGTCCGGCGCGTCGCCGGGCTCGCGCGGTCCGCGGGGCTGAACGCGGAGATCGTGCGGGACATCTTCTGGCGGCTCATCGGTCTATCACGCGATTCCGGCAGGGCTCCCGTCGGCCTGGTGATCGAGCCTCGCGCTCCGAGGGGAGCGGGGAGCACCTCGGAGCGGCTGGCGTCATGATCGTGGCGATTCAGGGAGAGCCGGGATCGTTCAGCCACCTGGCCGCGCTCCAGGCTCTGGGGCCGACCATCGAGCTCCTCCCCCGCAGAAGCTTCCAGGCGCTCTTCGCCGCGGTCGCGGACGGGGAGGCGGAGCGGGGGATTGTCCCCATCGAGAACACGCTGGCTGGCTCGGTGCACGAGAACTACGACCGGATGCGAGAGTCAGGACTGCACATCGTGGGTGAGACGCAGGTCCGGGTCCGGCTGTGTTTGATCGTCCGCCCCGGAACGCCGCTTCAGGCGGTTCAGCGCGTGGCGTCGCACCCGGTGGCCCTGAAGCAGATTCAGGGATTCCTGCGGGAGAGCCCCGGGGTGCAGGCGGTAGCCGTGTACGACACCGCCGGAAGCGTCGCCGATCTGATGAAGGGTGAGTCAGATTACGAGGGCGCGGTGGCTTCGAGTCTCGCCGCGGAACTCCACGGGGGCGAGGTGCTGCTGGACGGCATCGAGGACAATCCGCGGAACTTCACGCGATTCTGGGTGATCAGCCGCCAGCCCGCCGTCGAAGGGATCGTGTCGAAGACGTCCGTCGTCTTCACGCTGGCCAACGTCCCGGGTGCGCTCCATGCTGCCCTCGGCGCTTTCGCCCGCCGTCACATCGACCTGTCGAAGATCGAGTCACGACCAATTCCGGGACGGCCCTGGGAGTACCGGTTCTATCTGGATCTTCGGGGTGAAGCGGGGGCCGGGGTGGCCGAGGCCATCGAAGAGCTCGGGACACTGTCCACCGACCTGGCTGTGCTGGGGTCTTACGAGGAGATGGCGGCGCTCCCGCAAGAGGAGGACCCAATGCCGTCGGCGCTTCCCCGGGAGGATGACGGACCGCCACCGGCGCCCCCGCAGGTGCAGGCCCGCTAGCGGAGCTGAAGGGGCCCCTTCGATGGCTGGAGCGTGGCGCGAGGCCCGGCGAAGTGCTCGGCGCCGACGCTCCCATGATGGGCCATGTCACCGCTGCCCACCTCCCTCATGGTCTCCCCCAGCTTCCTCGTGGAATTCCCCACCAGACGGAACGATGGGTGAATGAGCGGCGCTTGGGGCCTCGACCCGCCAGCATCGGAAGCGGCCGGCCTGGTGACAAGCCGCGGGAAGCTGCCGCAGGGACGACAGCCAGGTGTGATGAGGTGCGGGAGAAAGAGAGTGACCGACCCCGAGTGCAGCGAGGCAAGCGCGATGAAGCGCCCCTGTCCCCATGCCTTCGCGTAATGCACCGGGGCCGGCCCTCGGGTTGGCCCATGAGGCCGGCCGGCTCTGCGGCTTGAACCCTCTCTCTATTCCACTAGCCTGAGGTACTTCACCAACGTGCCCGTGCCCCCGCCACCGGGATCACCCTGCACCAGCCCCATGAAGCGCGCCGAGATGGCCTGGATGCCCCGGTCCCGGGACATCCCTTCCACGAACACCTTGGCGAAGTTGTTGAAGTGGATGGGCTGCGAAGTGCCGGTAAGTTCGATATTTGGATCCCAGATGGGAATGACGCGTACCCTGGGGCTGTTCTCGCCATGGTCCGACACCAGCTCGTTCTCGGTCTCGTTCCAGACGGCGTTGGGATCCTGGTTCACCAGATCCCGGATGTCGTTGGCGATGGACGCGATGCCTCCGGTCTGGGCGTCGTAGTCCACGAACAGCGCGATGGGGCAGTTGTTGCACCTGCGGATGTTGTCCGCAATCTGGTCCGCTCCCCCGGCGGTTCTGCACACGTCTTCCGGGTCCGGCATCTGCCAGAACAGGAAATTCCCCGGGGCGATCATGCCCTGGAGGTTCTCATCCTCCAGCCCGGGCGGCGCGTTCTTGATCCAGAGTCTCCGACCATAGTCGGCCTCGACCCCGTCGCCCGACGCGTTCCGGTGATTGCTGCCGTAACCCGTCCCGTTTGCTTCGCAGGTCGGCTCGTTGCAGGGCTTGCCGTCGAAGCGCTCGTATTCGTCCCCGTCCTCGGTGTCGAAGTCCCAGTCCTCCAGGGGGTCCGGGAGCTCGTTCTCGGGGTTGTTGTCGTCGTCGAAGTCATCCCAGATGTCCGGAACCGTCATGGGCAGCACGCACCGGGCGGTAACACCCGCCATGGCCACCTCGGCGGCGGCCATGGCGTTGACCTGCAGCGAGGAGATGCCCAGGAAGCGGGCAAACCACGTCTGCAGCGACGGGCTCTGGACCCAGACCCGGATCCTCAGACTGTCCGTCAGGATCTGGACGGTCACCTGGGACGAGTCCACCGGATGATTCCGAACGAAGTTCCTCGTGGCGTAGTCGATGGCTCGAATGTGGGCCTGTTTCTCCACCCGTGAGATGCCGAAGTCGAGAAACGCGCTGGCTCCGGCCAGGGCTGACGCGTCCGCCACCCGCTGGGCCTCGCTGCGGGCGGTATAGGCGAGACCCAGGTCAATGGCCAGGGAGGCGATGGCGAAGAGCGCCACCGTGCTCACCGCCGCCATCACCAGGGCGAATCCTCGTTCGTTTCTTGGCGCCTTCCGTGCTCGGGCAGCCATATGAACCTCTCGTCTTCGGTTTCTTCCTCTCGCTCTGGCTCTCGGAAGTTGATGCGTGAAGAGCCGCTCGAGGCTACACTGACCCCTCTCGGCGGGACCTTTCGCGCAAGCTCCGTTCCCGGGGAAAGGCGGCGGGGACTCCATCGCCCAAGTGAAGGCAAATGTCTGCGCAGAAAGGAGTTGAGGGGCTGGATGCGGGGTGGAGATCAGCTCTAGGGCGGTCTCGACCCGGAAAAAAGTGCCTGGATAAGTCCAAACAACCGTTTACAGGCCCGGGCCATTGCTCGGGAAACGCTGGTCAAGGAGTCGTCTCGTGTGTCGCTTCGTCCTCTATCTGGGGCCGGAAATCAGCCTGAGCTCGCTGGTCACGGAGCCGGCGAACTCCATCATTCATCAGAGCATCCGCAGCCGGGAGTCCCAGGAGCCCCTGAACGGGGATGGATTCGGCCTGGGATGGTACGTGCAGGACATGACGGAGCGGCCGGCCATCTTCAAGGACATCACACCGGCGTGGAACAACCTCAACCTCCTGAATCTCGCCCGGGTCACCCGCAGCTCGTGCGTGCTGGCGCACGTGAGGGCGGCCACCCCGGGCTTGCCCGTCATCCAGCTGAACTGTCATCCCTTCGCCTGGCGAAGGTTCGTGTTCATGCACAACGGCCGCGTTGCCGGCTTCAAGCGACTGAAGCGTGCCCTCATCAACCGCCTTTCGGACGAGGCTTTCGGTATGATCTCGGGGTCCACGGACACGGAGCACGTCTTCGCCCTGTTCGTGGACCACGTGCGTCGCGCTGGCGATGGCTTGGACCCCGCGGATCTCATGACCTCTGCCCTTGCCGCCACCATCGAGGAGGTCGAGGATCTGACCCGGGAGGAAGGGGTGGAGGAGCCCTCGCTGCTGAACCTGGCCGTGACCGATGGAAAAGCCGCCGTGGTATCGCGGTACATCAGCACGGAGCCCGAGCGGGCGAACAGCCTCTACGTGCAGAGCGGAAGGCGATTCGAATGCGTGGATGGCCAGTGCCGCATGCTGGACCCCGGCGAGGCGCACGAGGCCGTGGTGATCGCTTCCGAGCCGCTGAGCGAGGGCGAGGGATGGACCCGGGTTCCTCCCAACCATCTGGTGGTGGTCCGGGAGGATCGGACTACCGAGATGCGCGCCCTGAGCTGAAAGGCATGTCCACCGCGTCCACCGCGCTCGATCCGGCTGCCCTCAAGCTGCCGGATCCAGGGACGGGTGTCGCCAGGTGTTGGAGCCGAGCACAGGATCGCCGGCGGCCAGGCAGTTGCCGTCGAAGGGCCTTCGGACCCATCTTCTTTTGTGTGTGGTTCGTCCGCGGAACGCTGTGGACCAGCCCCTGAATGGAATGCGGCGAGAACCTCGCGTTCCAGGTGATGCAACCCCGACGCTGCGTCAAACATGGACTCCCTCGCCTCCGTCGTCTACGAGATCCTGGATCACATCGAGGCCGGCACGCTGCGAGTCGGTTTCGAAATCCCCATTGAGAGAGGGTCGGCCTCCGGGGCCGTATCCATCGTCGAGAACCCCGGAGAGCCCGAATCCCCCGTCGTCTTTGTGCGCCTGACCATCATGAAGGTGCCGGAGGATGTTGCCGGCGAGTTCTTCCGCCGGCTGCTGGAGCTCAATCAGGCGTTCAAGGGCCGAGCCGCGTTCTCCGTGCAGGACGACCTGGTGATGCTCGTCGCAGGACGGAGCGTGGGGGACCTGGACCCGGGTGAGCTCATCGACCTCATCCTGTGGACCTCCGAACAGGCCGACCACTTCGACGATGTGCTCCTGACCGAGTTCGGATACGAATACGCGCTGTGATGAAGAGTCGAAAGAAGAGTCCGAAGAAGGAAGGCCGAGCCCGCGGAGAGGGCCGCAGCCTCTGGCTGATGGTGGTCTATTACGTGGTGCTGATAGGGCTCGCGGTGATCCTCGCTCGGATGATACCAGCCTTCGAGGATGCCTTGACGCTCAGGTGGCTGGACCAGGCGTTCCAGCGAACCCCCGAGATCTCGGAGACCCTCACCGGCCGGGAGTTCGTCGGGATGTCGCTTCCGAATTGGGACCGGTACGGCATCGGCGTGGCGCTCTTCTCGGTGCTTGGCTCCATCGCGGTCATGGTGCCCGTGGCCTGGACCTATATCATCATCAAGCGTCCCGGCGATTACGACCAGTCCGTCGTCCACACCCTCCTGATCCTTCCCGTGGCCGTGACCTCGATCGTGCTGATCGTTCAGAACAGCCTGGCCTTGGCCTTCAGCCTGGCGGGGATCGTGGCCGCCGTCCGGTTCAGGACCACCCTAGAGGACACGAAGGACGCGGTGTACGTCTTTCTCGCGATCGGGGTGGGACTGGCCGCAGGGGCCTTTGCTCTTGCTCTCGCCCTCGCCTTCTCCATGGCGTTCAACGCGCTGAGCCTCGTTCTCTGGAGGCAGAATTTCGGGAACATCTACGCCGACCAAATTGGCAGGACCCGCGCCCTGGCCCTGGGCGATGTCGTGGCCGGCCCGGGATCGGCCGGGACCGCGGTGTCCATTGGCGACAAGCGTCTCCTGAGCGCGCTGACGCCCCGGGAGCTGACGGACGTGGCGGACAAGGCCGCACGCATCGACCGTTATCTGGAGGCGGAAGCGGACACCCTGAGGGACCGCAAGCAGTTCTCCGTGCTCATGGTGTACGTGGACAAGGTGGGCCTGGTCCAGCAGGTGGTGGAGCACCACCTGGCGGACATGGCCATCCGCTGGCGGCTGGCGGAGATCCTGCCCGGGGAGGAGGGCGTCCAGATCCTCGAGTATCTGGTGCGCATGAAGGAGACCATCCCGCCGGGCATGCTTCTGGACGCGATCCGCGAGGAGGCTGGCGAACATATACGCGCCGCGGAGTTCCGGTCCCTGAAGGGGCTTCGCAAGCGATCGTAGCGGCCGGGGGGACCCGATCCCGCCGGATCGTCAGCTAGCGGAACAACGGCTCCCCATCCAGATCGCCCGGCGTCGGGATTCCCGCGAGCGCGGCGAGCGTGGGGGCCACGTCCACTGCCGATGCACGGGTGGAGTCCCACCCGGACTCGACTTCCCCACCCAGGAAGATCAGGGGCACGAGACGGTCGTAGTAATAGGGAGATCCATGGGTGGTGCCCCGGGGCCACGCGGCGGTCAGTGTGTGGGGTTCCATCCGCATCTCGACGCCGAACCGGCTCAGAAGCCCGGCCGGCCGCCCCGCAAAGTACGAGTTGTGGAAGAGGACCGCGAAGGAGTCGGCGGGCTCGTCGTTGAGAAGCTCGCTCTGGCTCCAGGCGTCGGCGATCCAATCCAGCTCGGGTGCCCGCTCGGCGAGCCGAGCCGCGACGGCCTCCGAGCCATTTCCTGCGTTCTCCCGCGCTACCTCACCCAGGATGACCTCCAGGTCGCGGGTAGCGCTGGAGGGCAGCCGTGTTCCCTCCATTCCCCGCTCCCGCCGGTATTCGGGGATATCTAGAACGCCGTGATCCGCTGTGAAGGCCATCAAGTAGCGGCCCTCGCCCACCGCCTCGTCCAGGAATTCCAGGAATGCGCCCAGCTCCTCGTCCAGGCGCAGGAGGTTGTCCAACTGCTCCCGGCTGAAGGGGCCGAAGGGGTGACCGATTCGGTCCGTCTGCGAGAGGGAGATGGCCAAAAGGTCCGGGACGTCATCGACACCGAGCTCCTCCGATTTGGCGGCCATCCGCGCCAGCCACAGGACCGCCCGGTCCAGGGCGGGGGTGGTGTTGAGCCATTCGAAGAAGCCCGGAGGGTAGTCAGGGTTGCTGACCACATCCATGAAGTGATGAGGGAAGGCCGTGTGCACACCGTCGTTCTCGTACGAAACGGTATCTCGACGGGTGAGGGACCGGGCCGCGGTGGGCACCGAGCTCGTCCAGACCGAGTCGGCCTGGTACTCGACGAGACCTCCCATGTTGTAGGCGGTGACCCAGATGGGGTAGTCCTCGCGGTAGAAGGTCGATGTCACGAACCGTCCCAGCCACGGATCGAACCAGAACACCTCTCCCCTGCTCTTCCCGGCCATGAGCACCGCCGCCCGGTCTTTGGCGGAGATCGACACCACCCGTGCGTCCTCGTGCTCGGCCAGGAGCCAGTCGGCCAGTCCCGTTCGTTCGAGCTTCCGGGGGGATGCCCCCGCCAGACTGTGATCGTCCACCAGGGGCGCGGCCTCGTCCACCACGTTCTCTACTCGCTGCCATCTGCCCCTCTCCTCCTCCCACCAGACGTTCGCCACGATGCCATGACGGGAGGGATAGGTTCCGGTCGCCAGGGTCGCATGCCCCGGGGAAGTCTCCGTGATGGCGTGGTCGTGCGTCGCGTTCGGGTAGATCCTTCCATGGTCCAGGAGCCGTCGGAGCCCCCCCTGGAACAGAGTGTCGTATCGGGTCAACAGGTCCGCCCGGAGCTGGTCGACGACAACGAGAACCAGCAGCGACGGGGTCGTATCGTCGACAGGGGACGTCGCCGGGGGGGAACCGCTGGAGGTAGATGTCTGGAGCAGGACGGCCTGCACGGGCTGGACACCCATGGCCAGAAGGCAAAGCGCGAGCCCGGCGCCCTTCAGGGTCGAGGGTCGAAGCATGGAGACGGGGTCCTTGGAACGGATTGAAACTCTCGAAGCGCGGGCAAAGATGGATCGGTGGCTGATGAGACGCTGGTGCCCGAGTACGAACCCGAATAGCTTAATAGCAATTTCCTCCTAACGGGACTCTGCCATGTGTAAGCGATTCCTTCTCGCAGGACTGGTCGTCGTCACTCTCGTTGTGACACCGCCGCGGCTGGGCGCCCAAGAGGCGCCCGAGGAGGAGTCACCTGGACCACCCAGTACACTCTTCGAGTCGCATGAGATCCTTCAATTCACAGTCGAGGCGGACTTCGACCAGTTGAAGGGTGACCGCGAGCAGGAGAGTGAGGAGCGGCCGGCTCGCCTCGTCATGACGAACCCTGAGGGCGAGCCCATCGAGGTCGACATGCAGGTGCGAACCCGGGGAAATTACCGCCTGAACCGCAGAAACTGCTCCTTCCCGCCTATCCGCCTCAACCTTCCGAGGACCCGCGTCACCGGAACCCCGTTCCAGGGCGAGGACAAGTTGAAGCTGGTGGTCCACTGCAGGGACCGAGACGAGTACGAGGACAACGTGCTGAAGGAGTACCTCGTCTACCGGATCTACAATCTGCTCACCGATGTGAGCTTTCGGGTCCGACTGGCGCAGGTGACCTACGTGGACACCAGCGGCGAGGACGATCCGGTCACTCGTCACGCGTTCCTGATCGAGGACGAGGATGCGATGGCCGCCCGCTTCGGCGGACAGATGGTCGAGGTTCCGCGGGCGAACCCTGGGGATTTCCAGCTGGAGCACGCAGCCCTCCTTTCGTTGTTCCAGTTCATGGTCGGCAACACCGATTGGTCCATGGTGGAGTTCCACAACATCGTCTTGCTGGTGCGGGGGTTCGGAGAGTACCTGCCGATTCCTTACGACTTCGATCTCACCGGGCTGGTGGACGCGCCCTACGCTGGAGTCAATCCGCAGCTCGAACACCTCCAGAACGACATCCGGGACCGAGTGTACCGAGGGTTCTGCTGGCCAGACCTGGACTACGAGGCGATCTACGCACAGTTCAACGCCCAACGGGAAGCCGTCTCCGAGCTCGTGCAGGGCCTGGGGGCCATGAGCGAGGACGAAAAGGAAGAGGTTCTGGAGTATATCGACGAGTTCTACGAGGTCATCAACAACTCGCGCAGGGCGGACCGGCAGATCTCCGGTGCCTGCCGCAAGTACTGACCGCGGTGCCTGCCGCAAATGCTGAGCGGCGCGCTCGCGCCCGCCGCGGCTGGCCGGGTCCGGAAACGCGTGCACTTGGACGAGCCGAGCCGACCCACCGGCCAGCGAGGGTCCTGCCGCTCCGATGCGGCAGGGCCGCTTTATCTTTCTAGGGGGCGATCCGCACAATGCCGTTATCGGCCGTGTGACTTTCTTTCTCGTCCGGCCATCAGGAGAGGCCGGAGGAGACGTCCTGAGCGTTTCCTCGAGGATCTGCTCGAGTGATGGAGGCGAGGCCGCGCGGCTCGGCCTCCGATGACAGATTTCAACCAAAGGAGGAGAACGTGCTCAAGGAGTTCAAGGAGTTCGCGGTCAAAGGCAACATGTTGGACATGGCCGTCGGCATCATCATCGGTGCGGCGTTCGCTACCATCGTGGGCTCGTTGGTGAACGACATGATCATGCCTCCCATCGGATTGGCGCTGGGGGGCGTCGATTTCGCGGACTTCTTCCTGGTCTTGAGCCAGGGGGACCCGGCGGGACCGTATGCCACGCTCGCCACCGCACAGGAGGCCGGCGCCGTGACGATGAACTGGGGCGTGTTCATCAATAGCATCATCACCTTCCTGATCGTGGCCTTCGCGGTCTTCCTGGTGGTGCGGAGCTTCAACAGGATGAAGCGGCAGGAGGAGGAGGAAGAGGCAGCACCGCCCTCCCCACCGGAGCCCAGCAAGGAGGAGCAGCTCCTGTCCGAGATCCGGGACATCCTGAAGGCTCAGTCTCCGTAGACAGGATCGCCGCGAGCGGTGGACGCGGGAGGTCAGGTCTGGCCTCCCGCCTCCCGAAATCGCTTCCATCCGGGTACGGGTCTTGCGGTGTTCTTCCATGCAGGCATCCAGCCCCGGGAGCCCGACAGGAGCAGACTGTGGCGCACACGATGACACTGACTCCTTCCCAGCTCGACGCGGCGTTCGCCGAACGTCATCCAGAACCCACCCATCAGACAGGCACGATCGCAACTCCGGAAGATCGATTGCACAGGCTGGAGACGAACGAGGAGGTAGGAGGCCCGCTTCGCGGCACGTGGCCTCAGGCACCCGAGTAGTCCTGTTCTCGAGTGAATGAAAGCTGCGACGAATCGTCTCGTTTCTGGTAACAATGGCACGACAGCCCACCACATGACGGCACACGCATCGGCACCCGCCGCGGGCGGCTGTAGTCGCTTGAGACTGCCGTCCTCGAACTCCCGACAAGCGCGAGGTCGACACATGGAAATCCCTCCAGAGATCGCCTACCGCAACGTAGAGCCTTCGGAGGTCATCGAAGAGAAGGTGAAGGCGGGAATCGCACGACTCGAGGAGGTCTATCCCAGGATCATCAGCTGCCGGGTCATGGTGGAAGTTCCCAACCCTCGTCATCAGAAAGGAAACCTGTACCGGGTGCGTCTGGACGTGACCGTGCCCGGGAAAGAAATCGTCATCAGCAGGCACCCTCCGGAACACCGTTCTAACGAGGAAGTCGGCCAAGCGATCGGGGAGGCGTTCGATCTCGCACGGCGACGACTGCGCAAGTACAGCGAGCGACGGCGGGGCGAGGTCAAGAACTCAGAGGCCGCACCGCAGGGGCGCGTACTTCACATCTTTCATGGAGAGGGATACGGCTTCCTACTTTCGCCCGACGGCCGTCAGATCTATTTCCATGAGAACAGCGTGCTCAAAGGCGGGTTCGGCGGTCTGGATGTGGGTTCCGTCGTCCGGTTCGTGGAAGCGTCGGGGGAGGAAGGCCCCCAGGCAAGCGCAGTAGTTCCGCTGTAGAGGGGCTAATCGGCGGGCGGGATGCGGCCATGCTCCCGCCAGGTGCCCGGCGGACTGGCGGCGGACAGCGCGACTGGGGAGGCGGATTTCTCGGCTCGCCCACGGGTCAGGTCGACCAGGCCGGGAGATGAGGGTGTTGACTCTCCGGGACATCATGACCACCGACGTCGTCACCGTTGCGCCTGGAATGACCCTCCGGGATGCCATCGAGGTCCTGCGGAAGTTTGGACGTGGGCACGGACGTGGTGGAGCGGTTCACGGAGTGCGACGGCCCCGAGTGGGACATTCTCGAGGAGCACGACGTGCACGAGGTCATGAGCCGCACCGTGCTGGCCCTGCCACCGGAGACCCCCGTGGGCGCTGCGGCCCAGGAGATGGTGAGGGGGCGACTGCACCGCCTTCTGGTCATGCAGGACGACAGATTGGTGGGAATCGTCTCCTCCAGCGACATCGTGCGAGCGGTCGCGGAGGGACGCCTCTAGCGGACCCTTGCCCCAGGCTTCAGCCCTCGAGCTCGCCCATCCGGTCGATGGGGCCGATACTCTCGATGGTTGAAAGGCATCTCCGGTGAGCACCGGGAGAACCGGCCACTACACCCCGGACTTTCGGTAGAGCGCGGTTGAAGCGGAACCCCTCTCCCGTCGCATCGGTGGCAATCCCGCCCGCTTCTTCCACGATCAGGGCGCCGGCGCAAACGTCCCACTCCCACTTGGGCCCCTGCGAGAGAGTCACCGCCGCTTCGCCTCCGGCAACGAGGGCCAGCTTGTACTCGATACTCCCCTTGGGTTGCAGAGTCCAGCGCGACTCGAAAGGCTCAAACTCTCCGCGGGATAGCTCGGCGTGCGAGGCCAGTAGGACCTCGCTCTCGGTTACCCGAATCGGGTCCCCGTTGCGAAAGGCGCCCTTGCCCCTCTCAGCCCAGAACAACTCGCCCGTGGCCGGATTGTGCACGACGCCGAGGACCGGCCGGCCGCTGTCCACCAGGGCTACCGCCACCGAGTATTCCGGGACTCCCCGGACGAACTCCTTGGTCCCGTCCAACGGATCCACTACCCACACTCGCCTGAGTTCCAGTCTGGACCGGTCGTCGGCAGTCTCTTCCGAGAGCCATCCGCAGGCCTCGAGACCCAGAAGCTCACGGCGGAGCATTCGGTCCGCAGCCTGATCGGCCTCCGTGACCGGACCGTGGTCTCCTTTCTGGCGGACCGCGAAGCCGGCCGTCCGGATCGTTTCGACCAGGCGGCCAGCAGCCACCACGATGTCGATGACTCCCTCGACCATCCGGGCCTTTCGCCGGGGACACGCCTCAGGCCAAGTTGGAGGGGAAGGGGTGGAAAAGCTAGAAAAGATCGCCTTCTATCGAGGGATTGTCACATGCCCGACGACTGCCAGCTGGAAGCGACCCAGCTTCATCGAGAATGTGAACCCACCAGCCTGGGCATCGAAACCACCGCCGAGATCGAGCCCCTGGAAGGCGTCCTCGGCCAGAGCGACGCGATGGAGGCGCTCGAGTTCGGCGTGGCGGTGTCCGCCCAGGGCTACAACATGTTCGTCCTTGGCGAGCCGGGTTCGGGACGGGTCACGTTCGTGCGCCAGATCCTGCAAGCCAGGGCCGCGAGGGAGGATACGCCTCCGGACTGGTG
>JBDHKE010000097.1:0-23669 GCA_039586555.1 Gemmatimonadota bacterium
GGCCTGAGAGGGCCCGGGCGGCTCTCTGTGCCAACAGGATCCACACGAGCTCCCGGGAACGGGGAGACCCGTCGACAAGCCCCAGGTGCATGAACATCTCCTCCACACCGGTGGCCAGCCCCTCGGAACGGACGTCGAAGATGTTGTACAGGGAGGGCACCCGGCGGATGGGGCTTGGGTGCGGATCCTCCCGCATGCGCGCCAGCTCGATCCAGTGGTGCGCATGCGGACGCAAGGCATCGGGATCCCGGTAGCTCACCTCCAGAAAGAAGTTGCGGATCTCGTCCGGGGCGGCGGGAGTGAACCTTCCGATCACCGCGCGGAGCGCAGGGTCCATCCACGGCTGGGTTGTCTGGACCTCCTCGTCCTCCAGGAACGCCATGTACCGGTCCACGGAGGCACTCATGCGGCGGTCGTACTCCTCGGGCGAGTCGATGCGCTCGAGCTCGGGAAGATGCCGGTTCCGGTTCTCCTCCAGTCGTAGCGAGGCGTGGGCTCGGGCAAGCTCCCTGCGCATGAGGGTGACCTGCTCCTCCCACGAGTACGGGACGAGGTGGACGTGTCGCATATACCACGTGTAGTTGTCCTTCCCCACGCCCGACGGACCGGTCTTGGAGGGCGCCTCGGACTCCAGCCAGTCGCGGAAGGCGTCGGAGGAGCGGACGGCTTCCTGGATGGCCTGATCCAGGTCGCCGCGGGTGCCCCGCACGCGCTCCGCCAGCGCGGCCAGGTCGCGGCTCTGCCGCCGGAAGGATCGGAGCCCCGCCATCCATAGGTCCCGTGCATTGCTGCCCTCGAGGTTGCTCCGGGCCTGCTCCAGGAGGGTCGGGATGGCGCCGATGCGCCGGGCCAGCTCGGAGGCGTCGGCATCCGAGAGCGGGTAGTCGTACTTCCACAGGTCGATCCACCCGTGGATCACCGGTCCCTCATGAGCGGGGACGTCGCTCTGGCCCGGGTAGATGAACACGTAGAAGGCCGGGTCCAGGGCCCACGGCTGCCGCACCCGGTGATCGAAGTCCAGCCCGTTCATCTCCGCCCGGACGAGGTGCCAGTCGATCCGCTGCTCCACCGGCCAGCCGCGGACGTCCATGGCGTACAGGCGGGCCTGCCAGTCGGCCAGCTCCCGGTGCTGGCGAGCCATGGCCTCGGCGGTATAATCGGGCACACCGTCCGTGAACTCCGGTCGCTCGAACTCCCGCCACTCCTGGAAGAGCGCGACCAGGTCGGCGTAGTCGGCGGGCTCCGGGGGGCCGATGGTGATGGCCGCAACCGCAGCGGTCAGGAAGAGAATCAGGGCGGCGGAAAGAACGAGAATCCTGCGATCCATGTCCACTACCTCGGGTTATAGGCAACGACCTGTCAGTTCGAGCGGAGCTCTGCCAGCCTCGTCTCGGCGTCTTCAACCAGGGGCCGAAGCCCCGGGTCGCAGTCCTTCCACAGCTCGACGAAGCGTTCATAGTGTTGGGCGGCTTCCTGTCTCTCGCCGAGTCGCTCGTGGATCTGGGCGCGGCGCAGATGCGCCGGCGCGACGTAGGCGATCTCGTAGGCTTGAAGGTCACCCAGCGACGCGAACCAGCCCAGTGCTTCCCGGCCGCGCCCCGTCGCATCAAGAAGCTCTGCCATCAGGTAGCGCTCCGCGGCCATCGCGATAACCGGTGAGGTGTAGACCTCGTCGTAGTGGCCCTCGAACGTCGCCACCTCGAGCGTGCGCAGCGCCTCCTCCGCGGCACCATAGGCACCGGTCAGGGCCGCGCGGATGCCCGGCACCAGCGTCGCTGAAAGGTTGCCACCCACCGCCCATTCCACGTTCTCCAGGCGGTCGGCGTAGGCCAGCGCCTCTGCTTCCCGACCGAGGCGAGCGTTCAGCAGGCCCAGGAGGTACAGCCGGATCGCTCGCTGCGCGTCGACCGGCGGAGTCAGCATCGCGGCCGTGCTGGCCGGCAGGGTGCTCTCATCCCAGCCCTCCACCTCTGCCAGTCGCTCCTCCAGGACGCCGCGTTCGTACGGCGCGAAGGGCAACAGGGCGAGGTAGGCGCGGTGACTTGCGCCCACGGGATATAGTCGATCAACCTCCACCAATTCCCGCTCGGCCTCCGACCAACGCCCGCGGGCAGCGGCCAGGTAGGCCAGCATGGCGTGTCCGGCGGCCCGGACCTGGGTGGGGCGGTGCGGCGCCGTCAGGGCT
Source organism: Gemmatimonadota bacterium (assembly GCA_039586555.1). Classification (GTDB taxonomy): domain Bacteria; phylum Gemmatimonadota; class Gemmatimonadetes; order Longimicrobiales; family Gaopeijiaceae; genus JBDHKE01. The sequence goes on from JBDHKE010000097.1 coordinate 2,186, forward strand.
TCGACGACCCAGCGGCCTTCGTGTGGCTGCTGAAAGAACGAGGTGGCCGCCATCGCCGACGCGAACAGCCCCAAAGTCTCCACCGCCTGGAGCTCCACCTCCGCCTCCGCCCGAAGAGTGGCGTCCCGGCCGGCAAGGGCCTCCATAACGCGCATGGCGGTGGCGAACCAGTGGGCCGGGACCGTCGCCAGAGCCTGGCTCAAGAGAGAGTCGGCCGCCACTCGGTCTCCTCGCTTGATGGCGAGCACGGCAAGATGGTGGAGTACCAGAATGTCGCTTGGGCTCACGGCCAGCGCCTGTTCGAACGGGGCGCGCGCCCGTTGCATCGATCGTCCGTGGGTCGGGCCCAGATGCCAGAGCGCCTCCCCCAGCATGTAGTTCGCTTCGAACTCGTCGGGATACTCTCCCAGCACCGCACGGTACGCTTCCTCTGCGGTATCCATGTCCCCCGTGAGGAAGGCGTTCAGGGCTACGAGCAGTCGCCGTTCTCGAGGCTGGAGGTCAGCACTGTCACGGAGGGCGCGAAGGGCGTGCGCGCGGCCTGCTGGGCTACCCTCCCAGGACGTTGCCACCGCGAGCTTGTAGCGGGCGAGCACGAAGGTGCTGTCCAGCGCCAGCGCGCTTCCGAACGCATCTACCGCGGAATCGATATCGCCGTGCCCGAGGGCAACCTGGCCCTCCAGGTAGGCCTTCAGAGCGGGGACCGAACCGGTCGTGCGCGCGGCCAGGCGGGTCAACCGGTCCTCGGGCCGGCCGATGACCCCCACGACCAGACGCCGCGCGAGATTATCGACGAGCGCCTGGATCTCCGCCTCCTCTCCCGGCACTGCCTCAGCCGTGGTCCGCTCCCCGCTGGAGGCGTCATACAGCGACGCCGTCACCTCCATTCGGTCCGCGGATCCCACCACGCTGCCAAGCACGTAGAGCCCCGCGTTGAAGCGGGCGGCGATGGCTTGCGCGTCGGTGGGATCGGGGGCGGATTCCCTATCCGGGACCGCGCTCAACAGGGCGTGCGGATCGACGGTGCGGAGCTCGCCCGCGCCGTCCAGAGCGTTGCTGAGGAGATGCGCCATCCCTGCGCGCAGATAGTGGAGCGCCGGGTCACCGTGCACGACGAAGGGAAAGACCGCGACCCGGCTGGCGGAGAGATCTCCAGCCGACGAAGACCGCCCCGCCCAGGTCCACAGGGAGGCGACGGCGACGGAAAGGATCAGCAGGACGGCCACCGCGAAGCGCAGCGGTCGAGACACCAGTCGCTGACCTTGGGCGGACGCCACGGACGACGGCTCGGTCCGCCGAACGCCTTCCGGCGTGACGTCGAACGCCCAGGCCAGGACCACGGCGATGGGGAAGCCAGCGAGCGTGAGGACAACGACCAGCGTGAGAGCCCAATCGGGGATGCTGAGCGCGGGGAACGCGATCTCCGCCGCCTGCCAGATGACGAAGGCGACCGCGGCGTAGACAACCGCCACGCGATAGACGCGGCGACGCCTGAGCTCATCCAAGAAGCCGCGCAGGGCCGTCATCCGCTGCATGAACGCCTCCAGGGGGCAGGCATGGAGGCCCGCTCCAAGTCACCAAGCTAGGGAAGGGGTTCCGGGCTGCGCCAGAAGCGCTTCAAGATGGGCGGCCCTTTCTCCCACCCCACATCCACCGCCACCGATACCATTGGGGCTTTGCCCCTACCCTCGAGCCCGCGAATCGAGGGCAGCTCTCGAGGTGCACGGATGAACCCCTCGTCAACCGTCGGCCAGGTCCCGTTCGTGCCGAAACGCAGATCCTACGAATCGAACGAAGATGAATCCGGCCTGGCAGATGTTGCCGATCAAGGCTGTCACGTAGAGAGCTGCTGGGTTGCCCAGGGGAATCCCCAGTAGCACCACGAACAGGCTGGCCTGCTCCAGGATCTCAATGGAGGTGACCAAGGTCACGGCCAGCCGGTCCGGAGGGAAGTCTCCTCGCACCGGTTGGTAGGCGTTGGTGAAGGAGAAGATGATCCCGTAGCTCAAGACCAGGAAGATCAGGCTCGAAAGCCGCCACACGGTATCTCCCTCGAGGCCGTAACCGGCCAGGCCCACCGGAGCCAGGGCAGCAGCCACGCCTGCAACGCTGGAGGAGATGACAAGGCGGAGCCGAAGGATATCGTGGGAGGCCTGGGCGGGCTGGTCGGACCCCCGGCGGATGACGCTCACCAAGGCGGCGAAGCCGGCGAAGGCCGCTGCAATCTCGGCCATGGCTAGAAGAGTGTCGGTGTTCTCCAGCATCGGTCCGACTCCTAGATCTCGGTTCAGGACAGCGTCTTTCTGAGGGTTCAGCCCGCCCCCACCCGTGCCGCCCTCAGCGCAAAGGAACCGTGTAGCACAGCGCCCCTCCACGTCCAGCACCACCGTGCCATCACCACGCGTCACGGTGGTCTTGATCTCTCACCTCGAGGACTTCCACAGAGCCGGTGATGGTATCTGCCGGGCGGACCGGCGCCTTGAAGCTCCACTCCACGCGCAGAAACACCGTGCCGGGTCCAGGAAGATCCTCGGCGACGACCGTGTTGAGGATGGCGCTGGTGACGCCTCCCATCGGCGTCGCCCGTCTACAAATCCACCCGCTTCTTGACCCGCACCTCGGGAAAGCCAGTGATGAGCCTGGCTCCCCGGGCTTGAACGATCCACTGCCACGCCCAGTTGATCATCACCAGGAGCTTGTTGCGGAACCCGATGAGGAAGAACACGTGGACCAGGCTCCAGAAGAGCCAGGCGGCGAAGCCCGTGAAGGTCCGATTCCTGATATCCGCGACGGCTCGGGCCCGGCCGATGGTAGCGAGGTCGCCTTTGTCCCCGTAGCTGAAGGGACGACGGACCGGAAGGGGCCTTCCCTGCTGGATGCTGTCACGGATGACCCCGGCCACGAACCGCCCCATCTGCATGGCCCCCTGGGCGACGCCGGGCACTGGCCTCCCCGTCTTGGCGTCCACTTGAGCCGCCAGGTCCCCGATGACGAAGGCCTCGGGATGTCCCGGAATCGAGCAGTCGGACTCCACCACCACGCGTCCCCGCTGATCCAGCTCCACTCCCAGGGTCCGGGCCACCGTCTCCCCCTCGACGCCCGCGGCCCAGATGACGTTGGCGGCCAGAACACGATCCTCACCCACGTGAACGTGCTCCTCGTCCATGTCCGTGACGACGGTATTGAGGCGGACCTCCACCCCCATGGCCTCCAGAGCCTTCAGGGCGTAGGCGCCGGCTTCCCTGGACATGGCGGGTAGCAGTCGTCCCTGTCCCTCGATGAGGATGATCCGGGTCGTGGTAGTGTCCACGCGGCGGAAGTCCCTGGGGATGGTCTGAGCGGCGATCTCCCGAAGGGCACCGGCCATCTCTACGCCTGTCGGCCCCCCGCCCACAATCACGAACGTGAGCTTGGCCTCCCGGCCCGCCGGATCGTCCTCCAGCTCCGCCTCCTCGAAGGCCAACAGGGCCCGTCGGCGGATCTCCAGGGCGTCCTCTACGGTCTTGAGGCCCGGTGCCCGTTCCTCCCACTGGCGATTCCCGAAGTAGGCGTGGTTCGCCCCGGCAGCCAACACCAGCCAATCGTAGCGGATGCGCTCGCTTCCCACCTCGACCTCCCGGGCGTCGAGGTCGAGGTCCGTGGCTTCGCCCAGGATCACCTGCACATTCCGTTGGCGGCGCACGATGCTCCGGATGGGCGCGGCGACATCCGCAGGAGAAAGGGCGGCGGTCGCGACCTGGTAGAGGAGGGGCTGAAAGAGATGGTGGTTCCTCCGGTCCACCAGGATGATCTCACATGGGGCATTCCGAAGGCCGCGGACAGCGCTCAGCCCGCCGAACCCCGCGCCGATAACGACCACCCGGGGGAATGGGATCGTGCGACTGGTGGTCGCTCTGGTGCTGGAAGGCATCTGAGGAGCAGGACCAGGCTTTGCTGGAGAGGAATGTCCGTATGGTCCTCCGGTACCCTGACACGGAAGATGGGGTCCGGTTTGGCTGACGAAGGAGGAGCCCATGCCAAGAATGATCCGGCCGGCGAAGTGGGAGACGATCAAGGAGGTGCTGGTCGCGCAGGTGCGCCGGCTCTCTTGAGGGGGAGACCCGGCAAGAACCCATTCCTCCCTCTCAGCTTCCTTTGGAGACCAACCGGAGGGACAACCTACCTGGGCTCCCTGGGGATGCTGGTGACCCTGCGTCTGGGAGGGCGAGTCCTGGAGTCGAGGGGAGGCCGAAGGGCCTCAGAGGCTGCCACGGCATTGGCGGCCACGACTTTCGTTGACCGGCACTTGCCAAGAACACTACCTTCGTGCGTCGGTGGGGTGCTTTGGGGTTTCCTACCTCTTGCCGCCGTCCCAAACCCATTGTCAGAGCAAGGTGGAGGGGAGTTCATGGTGGACCGGACCCATCAGCTCCGATCGTGGGTGAACTTGCGGGGGCACCCCCGCGCCCGCGCTCTCATCGCTCAGATCTTCTTCCCCTTCGACTCTGCAAGGCTCGACGGCGACGACCGGGCCAAGCTCCACGAAATCACACGGGCCTATCGCATCTGGCTTCTTGGCCGTCGAATCCATATGGCGGTGGTTGGTCACGCGGACTTCCGCGGGCAGGCCGCGTACAATGTGGGGCTCGGCCAGCGTCGAGCGAACGCCGTTTCGGTGGTTCTTGACGGGGCACTCTTGTTCTCTCCCCACTACACCTCAGCGGCCATGGTCAGCGCCGGCGAGGAAGAAGCGGCACAGCCGTCCCAGGGCCGCGTGCCCACCGAGCACCAGACCGCCCTCGACCGGCGCGTGGACATCTTCTCGAACTACGTGGACCAGCGACCGGTCCAACTTCCCGAGATTCGCATCGTAGGGCAGGTGCCGACGAAGACGGTCCTCACCCATAGGGAGTTCAGCTTCACGCACGCCGAGGAGGGCGGCGGCGCCCTCATGGGAGGTGGTCCTCCAAACGAGACGGACCGGCTCATCGATGCGCTGTCGAACTGGCCGGCTGGTAGCGTAGAGATCCTTCGGGTCATGGGCAGCGAACGGATGGACCGTCGTCGCAGTACCCACGTACCTGTGACCCATGAGGTCACGGCCATCCGTGTCACGGTGGAAGAGCGATACCGAACCATACCGACCGGCGGTAGCGTTGTGGCGTCCGAGACATCGTTGGACTACACGTGGGGACGCCCGCAAGACATGATCACCATTACGCGAAACCGCAGCTTTCGGGGAATCGACGGTCGTGAGAGTCGGCGGACGACCCGTTCCTCCTATCCACGCGTTCAGCTTTCGACCGACCCGATCGCCAACCCGCCGCGACGGGAGTAGAGGGGATTCCAGACCCGCCAGTCACCAGCCGCCGCGGGACGAAGGGGGCCTCTGCGGCCCGCCACTCTTGGCGCGTAGAGGCCATGCGAAGCCGCGAAGAGGCTGGATACTGCTTTGTCAACGAGTACGGGCACCCTACACAGCCATGCGCCCGCCTGGCTCCATTAGCGACCCTCTACACACTCGTTCCGGCAGCGGGGAAGGTTTGATGCGCTTGCATCAGACTATATGATGTATTAGCATCAATCATGCGCACGACCGTGGACATCGAACCGGATCTCCTGGAGCGGCTCCGAACGGAGGCCCACCGGCGGCGGGTCCCGTTCAAGCGGCTACTCAACCTCGTCATCCGCCAGGGCCTGGAGCGCGAGTCCCTGGAGAGCGAGCCCTATGAATGCCCCACGTTCCCGATGGGTGCAGTGAGAGCGTCGGTCGACCTCGACAAGGCGCTTTCGGTCGCTGCTGCGCTGGAGGACGAGGAGACAGTCCAAGAACTGAAGATGCGAAAGTAGGGCTGTGAAGCTCCTGGATCTCAACCTGTTGCTGTACGCGGTGAACCAGGACGCCGCGCAGCACCAGCGGGCGAAGGCATGGCTGGAAGCAGCTCTTGCCGGAGCCGAGACCGTGGCATTGCCGTGGACCGTCCTGCTGGGCTTCCTGCGCGTATCGACGCACCCCCGGTTGTTCGAGGCGCCCCTGACCCCCGAGCGAGCGACGGAGATCGTCGACGGCTGGCTCGCCCGCCCCAACGTGGTCACCCTCAACCCCGGGGACGGGCACTGGGCTATCCTTCGGAGTCTACTTTCGCAGACGGGTACGGCGGGCAATCTGACCACTGACTCGCATCTCGCGGCCATGGCGATCGAAAACGGTTGCGAGCTGTGTTCGACCGACAGCGACTTCGCCCGCTTCCGGAGGGTTCGCTGGGTGAACCCGATCGCTGACGAGTAAGGGTCTGTTTCGCTCCACCCCCCCTGCACTTCATGCAATCCCACGTATCGATCCGAGAACGTTGCACCATCCGCTGAGACCGCCTAACTCCACATTGATGCTTCACGGAAGGACATAAGAGGAGGACCGTGATGAACACCGGCCCTGCTGTTGTCGGATGGGGCTTCTGGTGGCGGTGGGTGCTGCTCACGCTCGTTGGGTTTGCCGTGGGGTTTCTTGCCGGATTCGTCCTGGGGCACATCGTGCTCGGCAATGTGAGCGTCGGGATCGGCGTCGGCATAGGCGTGGGCTTCTCTCAATGGCTCCTGCTGAGGCGGTACATCCCTCATTCCTCCTGGTGGGTGCCAGCCAGCGCAATCGGACTGTTCATCGCACTAGGGTTGTACGGGATCGCGTGGCTCATCTGGAAGATCCCCTTCGATCTGGGTTGGCCCATGGGGGCGCTCGGCTGGGCCGCCGCTTTCCTCGTGGGTGGGGCGCTCGTGGGATGGTTGCAGCTGCGGGTGCTGCGGCGCCGCGTGGCCAGGGCTGGCTCTTGGGTGTTCTTCAGCGCCCTTGGATGGTGCCTGAGCGTGTTTCCGCTGATGATTCCCCCCGACATGACCGGCGAGCTTCCCATTCCGTTGCTCATCCTCCGGAACGGGATGATGTCTCCCGCACTGGGAGGGATTGTGCTCGGTGTGGTAACGGGTGGAGCTCTCGTGCGGCTTTCCCGGCAGTCGTAGGAGCCAGCTCGGCAGCTACCTCAGCCCCCGCGCCGGGTCCATGTCCTCCACGATCTCTCGGCGACGAGCACCCTCGTAGTCAGGGGGCGTCTGCCTCTTGCCGCGGTTCTTCCTGATGGTGTCAGTTGGCTGGGGAGATCAGGCTTCGGTGAAGTTCCAGGGTCCGGTGTTCAGGATCAAGGTGGCCCGGCCCCCAGGAGACGACGCGGAAACCGCACTTCTCGTACATTCGCAGCGCCGGTCTGAAGAACGGATGTTCATCCGTCCGGACCCCTACCCTCTGAAACCCTGACACGACGAACCTCGAGAGAGTCTCCTGGATCTGGGCCGTCCCAAATCCCTGACCCCGGGACTCCGGGAGGATGCAGTTGTGCCCAATCTCCACGAACGCGGGGTAGCTCCTGGGATCCCAGGAGGAGAAGCCAAGGACTTCCTGATTCAAGGAGGAAAAGAAGCCGGAAGACCCAACCGTCTCCGGTTCATCCCACACCGCGCGGTCATACTCCTCCCACTCCACCAGGAGCTCGGTCACCCTTTGAGGCGGCAAGACTGCCAAGAGCGGCGCATAGCTCCCCTTCAGGAGGCGAAGGACCACGCCTGGCTCCTGCGACGAGAAGGGAGAGAACGTGAGCATTCTCGAGTCGCTCTCTGACGTCTGTCAGGTGATGCCTGGCACCAAGTACACCAGCGACACCGCCAATGCCTCTCCAGCAGGGCCTTCGTGGCCTTCACGTGGTGCCGAGGTGGTTATTCTCTCACCCTTGAGAACTGGGCTCCGTGGGGCCGGGCCGAACCGACCTCGCCGTTGGGCCAGGAGGTCCGGTCGAAGCGCACCCCCGGCCCCTCCGAGCCGGGTCAGCAACCCTTCAGGTACTTCAGCCGGAACATCAGGTGTCCGCGCGGGTCAACCAGCTCCGCTCGGGAGCTGCGCGTCGGCTCAGCAGGCGTGAGCGGGGGTGGATCACCCTCCTCGCACCAGAGGTCCCCCGGCTGCTCGGCTCTCAGCAGGAGCGCATCCGGCTCCGCCGCGACCACTAACCACCCCGAGCCCCCCAGTTCGATGATGTCTCCGCTCCGGACCGCGATCACGGGGGACATCCCGCGTTCCAGCTCTCGACGGAGCCAGACGTGTCCCTCCCACGGATCGGGAGGCAGTTGGAACCAGTTCCCCCGCTGCTCGGAGAGGGTCTGGTGGAAGTAGGGCCCGTATCCCCAGTCCTGCAGGAACAGATCGGGCGTGAAGGGGATGCTATGACGCGCACGCGCAGGCCGGAAGTGTGCGCTCAGTCCTCTCCCGGGCACAGCCACGACGATCAGCTCACCGATCCGCTCCGAGGACTCGTCCGGCTGCCTGTAGAGCTCGTGGACGGACACCTTCGAGCCCAAGTGCTCGGCATAGCACTCGGTCAGGGTGGCTGGGTCCGTACACAACTCACCGATTCGGTTCTCGTTTTCGAGCCAGCCGAGGTGAGCCGGCTCGTACAGACCCAGCCAAGCGCGAAACGTCTCCTGCGAGCGGGCTTCCGCTGGCACGGAGAACACGAGTACCGCGACAACGACCAATCTGCCGACTCGGGGTTCCACTATTCCCGCAAGCTCGAGGCGCCGAACACGTCCGGGCCCTATTCCTTGAGAAGGAGGGGGATCCGTTCGGCCAGGCCCTCCATCTGGGCGGCCCGTTCTTCGGCCCAGCGTGGCAACATGGCTCGCGTGTATCCGAGCTGGCCCAACCCCACCAATCCGAAAACACCGGCCATTACGAATCCCGCCGAGCTGGCCTCGCCGAGGACAGTCAACAGCAGGAAGAGGGTCGCCATGAAGGTGAAGACTGCGCCCATGGCCGCCCGCGGCGCGGTATCGCCCTTCAGGGTACGCATGCGGACGCGGTAGCGGTCCCCGTCAGGCTCTACATGCACCTGCAGGTTGCCATTCGTCCAGGAGCGAAGCGGACCGTGCGCCTTGACATTCCCGACGGCATCGAAGGTCTCACGCAGGTCGACCACGAGTCGAGTCCACTCGTCGTCGTCGAGGGGCCGGTTGATGGGGACGATGCGGGACACGGAGCGGGGAGCGCCAAGGAACGTCCTTGGCCGGACGGCTGCGTCTCTATCGCGAACGGCTCGCGCCGCTTCGGCGATGCGTGCGGGGGCAATCCCCACCTCGGAGCCGATCTCCTGGAGTTGCGACAACGTCAGGCCACTGCCAGCAGCCGACGACGCCGGTGCGAGCGAGGTCTCACGAGCCGTGGCCCGCTCCAAGATCTCGGCGACCTCCTGTTCGTCGTAGCGTCTTTCGTTGTCCATCTCGGTCGACGCATGCTGGTTGAAGTGCCTGCTGGTCCGCCGGTTGAACGCCACGGCGCCCTCGTGGAGAAGCCCTGCGAAGGACGCTCGATCCACGGCGAGCGAGGCCTCAGCGCCCGCGGCAGATCCGGTACCCCCCCTCCTCTGGCCGGGATCCCCCCGCCGGTCTCCTGTTCGCAGGAGCTGGTGAATCCCCAACCGCATCATCCCCGCGCCCCGATTGGGAGACACTTTGTGGATCCCTTTAGAACTGAAATGGGACTCCGAGATGCCAGCTATGCCAACGTCCCGCAGCTACCGGAACATCGCACGGTTGCGCCAGAGGTACCACGATGCCCAACCGGCAATGAGCATCAATGCCGCCGGAAGGATGACAGTACCCGGTGACGTGGGCACATGCTGGGTGTTCCCCCGTGCGTAGAAGCTCTGCGACGACCAGAAAACGACGGGCCAATAGAGCGTGATGCCGAAGACCAGCCAACTGGCCACGACGCCATAGGAACTCTTTCGGACGAGGCCGATCGCTGCCACGAGGAACAGTGGGAGCATGACGATCGTGTCGGCTAGTGCGACCCCTTCGCTTACCTGCACGATCACCGGATCCACCAGGGCTCGAGGGTCCTGGAGTCCCCATGCCGCCACGGTGTCGTAGGATATCAACGCCCCGGTCTGCCCGATGCTCCAGATAAGCAGGTTGAACACATGGAAACCGACGATGACCTTGACACCACGCGGTAAACCTGTGGCCTGTGTCACTATTCGTCCCTCTCCGTTGAGCCCACAGACACCCGACGTTCGGCCAATCTCAACCCGAGTGCAAGCAGTGAGGACGCTCCCACCCGGGCCCCGCGGGTCGGGCGGCGGACTTGGGCATGAGACCCCTTGGAGAAGATCGCAGGAAAGACGCTTTCGCCACCCTCTGCGAGAAGACCTCGGGTGGACGTACCCAGAAGACCTTGCTGGTCAACCCGGAACGAGACGCGCAAGCCAGCGTGCCAGAACCTACCGGCCCCGTTACGCGGCCTGGGCCGACGCGCCCCTGGAAGAGGCCCTGGCGGGCGTACTCGGGTGGGTTGGACCTTGACCTTTTGTGAAGGAGGAGTTTACCGTGGGAAATCTGGGCCTCCGGATCTTGGAGGTTTCCTACGCTGCCGAGACCCGTCCGGAGACAACAGGGCGGGTCCGAGTCGCGCTCCACTCAACAAAGTTCACGCTCGGATACCTCGTCCCTCAGCGCCGTTACCTGTCCACGCCGCGGGCGAAGGAGTCGTCCTATGGTGAAGCCCAGGTCCTCCGACCGCCTCACGGGTCCCGCCTCGCCGGCCAGACCGGTGCAGAACGGCAACGGCACCCCTTCCCGGCAGGATCTCCTGCTCGTCCAGATCCGGTCGAAGCGCAAGGAGCTCGCGCGTCGTCACGGCGTGGATCTCGCGCCGCCCAGGCACTTCCGGAGACCCATGGAGCATGTCTTCACCGACAAGCAGCGGCCGTTTACGACGATCCTCTTCGGGGGCCTCTCCCCCCGTCATGACCGGCTCGTCGAAGGGGTTCTGAGGGGGCTGGGCTACAGGGCCAAGGCGCTGCCGAACGTGAGCCTCGAAGGCTACGAGCGCGCCAAGGAGTACGGCAACAACGGGCAGTGCAATCCCACCTACTTCACGGTCGGCAGCCTCGTGAAGCACCTGCAGGACCTCGAGGCGGAGGGAATGAGCCGCGAGGAGATCATCGACTCGCACGTGTTCTTCACGGCAGGCTCGTGCGGCACGTGCCGCTTCGGCATGTACGAGGCCGAGTACCGTTTCGCCCTGGCCAACGCGGGCTTCGACGGCTTCCGGGTCCTCCTGTTCGGAACGGACGACGGGATCGACCAGTCCTCGGGCCTCAAGGCCGGCCTCGACCTCAACCTGGACTTCTTCCTGGGGCTCATCAACGCGTTCAACGTCGCGGACGTCCTGAACCAGTTCGTGTTCAAGATTCGGCCCTACGAGTCCGAGCCCGGGGCCGTGGACCGCGCGACGGAGGACGTCCTCGCGCGGCTGTACTCCTTCTTCGAGAATCGCGAGACGTTCGACCTGGAGGACTCCCCGGCCGGCTTCCTCGTCAGTACCGGACTGGGCAAGAGGGCCAACCTCATCGGCAAGATCCTCGGGCAGCTCCGCAGCACGGATCTCGTGGAGGAGATGAGGGCGGTGAAGGCGCGCTTCGACGAGATCGAGCTGGATCCGTTCCGGGTGAAGCCCATCGTCAAGCTCATCGGTGAGTTCTGGGCCCAGACGACCGAGGGCGACGGAAACTTCAACATGCACCGGTTTCTGGAGGGCGAAGGGGCCGAGGTCTACGTCGATCGTTCGCTCTTCACGCGCATCACGTATCTGCTCCACATGCACAAGCAGGGCGCGAAGGACCGCAAGGGCCTCCACGGCGTGCGCGGCAAAGAGGCCCTGTGGAGGCTGGACCGGATTCTGAGCCACTATCTGGCCTACTACAGGAAACGGGGCACCCTCACCCTGGCGGAGAAGATGCTCAAGCGGGAGAACGACCGTCTTCTCGAGGGCTTGGGGGGCACGCTGCACGAGATGGTGAGTCAGTACGAGCTGGAGCGCCTAGCGCGACCCTACTGGAACTGGCGCACCTCTTCGGGGGAGAGCCACCTGGAGATCGCCGAGAACATCTACTACCACCAGCACCACCTGTGTCACATGGTGCTGAGCCTCAAGCCCTTCACCTGCATGCCGAGCACGCAGTCCGACGGCGTGCAGGCCAAGGTCGTGGAAGAGGTCCCCGGGATGATCTTCCTCCCCATCGAGACCTCCGGGGACGGCGAGGTCATCGCGCACAGCCGGGTGCAGATGGCTCTCGGCACGGCACGGGCCAAGGCGCGCAAGGAGTGGTTCGAGACGCTCGCGCGGATCGACCGGCCACTCGAGGACCTCGAGGCGTACGTCAACGACCACCCCGCACTCAAGCGACCGAGCTACAGGGTCCCGCACGCTGACGGTGTCGTCGGCCGGGCCGCCAATCTCGCCCTGCACATCGCGGATCTCATGGCCGACCGGCCCGTTTCCGTCTCGTTCGCCGGTCGCCGGAGGAAGGCCTCATGAGGCCCCCCGTAAGGCTCCCGACCGCGGGGGACGGGACGGCGAAGACTCCGTGCGTCGGCATCGACGTGGGATCGACGACGGTGAAGGCCGTCCTCGCGGACACGTCCACCGACGAGATCCTGTGGTCCGACTACCAGCGGCATGAGGGCAAACAGCTTCCGAAGCTCCTCGAACTTCTCAGCGATCTCGAGGAGAAGCACCCCGCCGCGCGGGCGGGAGAGGTCCGTGTCTTTGTGACCGGCAGCGGAGCGGGAATCCTCCCGGAGCTCATCGGGGCCAAGTTCGTCCAGGAGGTCAACGCCGTGGCCCTGGCCGTGGAGCGGCTCTACCCGCAGGTGGGATCCGTCGTCGAGCTGGGGGGGCAGGACGCCAAGATCATCATCTTCAAGGACGACCCGGCCTCCGGCGGCAAGAAGAAGATCCCTACGATGAACGACAAATGCGCCGGCGGGACCGGGGCCGTGCTGGACAAGATCAGCGCGAAGCTCGGGATCCCGGCGTCCCAGCTGGCGGAGCAGCGCTACGATGGAATCAAGCTCCATCACGTCGCGGGCAAGTGCGGCGTGTTCGCCGAGACGGACATCAACAGCCTGCAGCTGGTCGGCATCCCCACCGACCAGCTCATGGCCAGCCTCTTCGACGCCATCGTCGGTCAGAACCTGTCCGTGCTCACGCGGGGGCACACGCTCAGGCCGTACGTCCTCTTGCTTGGCGGGCCCAACACGTTCATCAGGGGGATGCCGGAGGCGTGGCGAGCCAACATCCCGCTCATCTGGGAGGAGCGCGAGACTCCGCTGCCGGAGGGCGTGGATCCCAAGGACCTCATCATCGTGCCCGACAACGCCCAGTACTTCGCCGCCATCGGCGCGGTCGAGTACGCCAAGGACGAGGATGAGGACGTGGGCTGGTACACCGGTCTCTCGGATCTCAGGCGCCACCTGGAAGAGACGCAGGAGGCGGAACGGGTCGCGTTCTCCGCCGGCCTGACGTCCAGCGCCGAGGAGCTGCGAGAATTCAAGGAGCGATACAGGAAGCTCCCGTTCCACCCCGCGCGCTTCGAGCCGGGTGAGGTGGTCGAAGCGTTCCTGGGGCTCGACGGTGGCTCGACGTCCACCAAGGCCGTCCTCCTGGGCCGCGACGCCGAGGTGCTCCAGAAGGCGTATCAGCTGTCGAAGGGCAACCCCATCGAAGACGCCAAGGAGATCATCGCCAAGTTGCGGGACTCCGTGGAGTCGCAGGGCGCGACGCTCGAGATCGTGGGCTTCGCGGTGACCGGCTACGCCAAGGATGTGCTCAAGGAAGTGTTCGGCGCGGACGTGGCGATCGTCGAGACGGTGGCCCACACGGCGTCGGCGCTCCACTTCTACAACGAGGTCGACGTGATCTGCGACGTCGGGGGTCAGGACATCAAGATCATGGTCCTCAAAGACGGGCAGGTGAAGGACTTCAAGCTCAACACCCAGTGCTCCGCCGGGAACGGGTACTTCCTCCAGAGCACGGCGCAGTCGCTCGGCATTCCCGTGACGGAGTACGCCGACGTGGCGTTCCAGGCGGAAGCGATGCCCACGTTCAGCTACGGGTGTGCGGTATTCCTGCAGTCCGACATCGTCAACTTCCAGCGGCAGGGCTGGACGCCCCAGCAGGTTCTCGCGGGCCTGGCCGCCGTGCTCCCGAAAAACATCTGGCTCTACGTGGCGCAGATCCCGAACCTCGCACGGCTGGGTACGCGGTTCGTGCTCCAGGGGGGCACACAGCACAACCTGGCGGCCGTGAAGGCCCAGGTGGACTTCATCCGTTCGAGATTCCGCGGTAAGGGCGTCCAGCCGGAGATCCTGGTCCACCGGCACTGCGGCGAGAGCGGCGCGATTGGCGCCGCCCTGGAGGCGATGCGCGTCCTGAAGCGTGACGAGCCCACATCGTTCGTCGGGCTCGACCGAGTCGCGGCCACCACGTACGAGGCCACGACCAACGAAGACACGCGCTGCAACTTCTGCAAGAACACGTGCCTGAGGACGTTCATCGACGTCCAGGTCGCCAACGGGAATGGTAACGGCCGCTCTCCCCTGGTCCAGCTGGGCGTGTCGACCGGGCGTGCGGACAGCGCACCGCCGGAGACCCGATCCAATGTTCCCCTCGCCGCGGGCGCCCGTAGGCTCATCGTCGGCAACTCGTGCGAGAAGGGCCTGGTCGAGGACGTCGACTCCATGCGGGAGATCAAGAAGCAGCTCGACGCCACCGCCAGCGACACGCCCAACCTCGTCGACGAGCAGGCTCGGCGGGCGTTCAGGAGCTACTCGACCGACGCCGTGGCCGATCCCCTTCCCCGGCTGACCTTCACCGCCGCGCAGCGGGGCAGGGTCGAGCTGATGGAGCGCCGGAAGGAGCTGCGCATCGGGATCCCGCGCGTGCTGAGCCTCTATTCGGTGGCTCCGCTATTCCGCACCTACTTCGAGGCCCTGGGCGTCGAGTCGAAGAACATCGTCTTCTCGAACGCGACCACGCAGAAGCTCTACAAGGAAGGAGCGAAGCGAGGGGCGATCGACCCGTGCTTCCCCAGCAAGCTGGGGATTCCCCACGTGCACAACCTGCTGCACCAGAAGCACGAGCGGCGGCCGCTGGACATCATCTTCTTCCCGATGATCGACGACGTGCCCTCAGCGCTCGTCCGAGCCCAGGGCCACCGCATCTGCCCCACGATCACGGCCACCCCCGAGGCCACCCGCGCCGCCTTCACGAAGGAGGGCGACCTCTTCGAGAAGAAGGGCATCCGCTTCATCAACACCTTCGTGAATATCGGTCAGCGCGATCTGTTCGAGCGGCAGATGTACCTCGACTTCAAGGACGTCCTGGGCCTTTCCGCCGAGGAGAACCGGCGCGCGATCGCGAAGGGGTTCGAGGCCCTGGATCGGTTCCAGGCGGACCTTCGGGCCATCAGCCGCGCGGAGATCGACCGCCTGGAGCGTGAGGGCCGCATCGGAATCGTTGTGTTGGGCCGGCCGTACCACGCCGACAACGGAATCAACCACGACATCCTGGTCGAGTTCCAGAAGCGGCACTACCCGGTGTTCACCCCGAGCAGCCTGCCCCTCGACGAGGACATGCTCGACCGCCTGTTCGGAGACGAGGTTCGGGCCGGGGTCATCGAGCACCCCCTGGAAATCACCGACGCCTGGAAGAACGCGTACAGCGAGAACTCGAATTGGAAGATCTGGGCGGCCAAGTTCGCCGCGCGGCACCCGAACCTGATCGCCCTGGAGATGGGCAGCTTCAGGTGTGGGCACGACGCCCCGATCTTCTCGGTCATCGAGGGGATCATCGAGAGCTCCGGCACCCCCTTCTTCAGCTTCCGCGATCTCGACGAGAACAAGCCGTCCGGCTCGATCAAGATCCGCGTAGAGACGATCGACTACTTCCTCAGCCGGTTCCGCCAGGGACTGGTGGAGGAGACCGAGGTCCGGGAGACGATCGACCGGGAGCTGCGTGAATACGGCGCGTGGCTGAGAAGCCAGCCGGAAGCCGCGCTGGTCCAGCTCACCCACCGCCACGTATCTTGACGAGAGCAGTCACCCCCGCGTCCTGAAGCCGGGAATGTGATGCCGTCCCTCGCTCCCGGCCGCACCGGGAGTCGCACCCATGGACGCATCGCTCGACCGGCTGACCCGGGCCCTGGCCGACCGCTACGCCATCGAGCGCGAGATCGGCCGCGGCGGGATGGCCACCGTCTACCTGGCCGCGGACCTCAGGCACAACCGCGAGGTCGCGGTGAAGGTCATGAACCCGGAGCTGGCGGCCGCGGTTGGTCCCGACCGGTTCCTGCGCGAGATCGAGATCGCGGCCAAGCTCGCTCATCCGCACATCCTTCCGGTCTACGATTCCGGCGAAGCAGACGGCTTCCTCTACTTCGTGATGCCTTTCGTGGAGGGAGAGTCTCTGCGCGACCGGCTCGATCGTGAGAGACAGCTTCCGATCGATGACGCGATCCAGCTCACCCGTGAGGTAGCCGATGCTCTGGCCTTCGCCCACGAGCGAGGCGTCATCCACCGGGACGTGAAGCCCGCCAACATCCTGTTGGAGGCGGGCCACGCCGTGCTCGCGGACTTCGGCGTGGCGAAAGCCGTGGGGGAAGCCGGCGAGGAACGGATCACGCAGACCGGCGTGTCGCCCGGCACGCCGGCCTACATGAGCCCGGAGCAGGCGCTGGGCGAGCAACAGCTGGACGGGCGCAGCGACCAGTACGGCCTGGGGTGTGTGCTATACGAGATGCTGAGCGGGGACGCTCCCTACATCGCCTCGACTCCACAGGCGGTGATCGCGAAGAAGTTGAGCGCTCCGGTGCCGCGGATCCGGGTGGTGCGGGAGACGGTGCCGGCCGGAGTGGAGGCGGCGCTCACGAAGGCGCTGGCGAAGAGCCCGGCAGATCGGTTCAGGACGACGACCGAGGGTGGCCCCCAGAAGGCTCTCCAGGGTCGCGGGGATCGGGTTGGCGGCGGTAGCGGTGTTGGTGGTCGCGTCGGCTGTCGCGGTCTGGGTGACCCGGTCGATGACGCAAACCACCGACCAGTCTCCGCTGTCCGGCGGGATCCTGCAGAACCCTGAACAGCTCGTGGCGGTCCTGCCCCCGGAGAACCTGACGGCGGACACCTCCCTCGACTACCTGGCCAGGCTCGCGTCGCTCTCCATCTCCGAAGGCCTGGAATCGGCGGAGCTCTGCGGAGTGGTCCCGTTCGACAAGGTGAGCGAACTCGCCCAGGGCGGGGCGGGAGAGGAGGGGGGACCTTCGGATCTACGGCAGACCTGGACGGAGGAGACGGCCGCGACCCTGGCGGTCGTGGGTCACTATTTCGCGGCGGGAGACTCCCTCCGCTTCCAGCTCCAGGTGCGGGACCGATCCGGAGAGCTGAAAGGTTCCGTCCCCTCCGTATCCGGGCCAAGAGAGGATCCTTCTCAGGCTCTGGAAGGGGTCAGGGTGGCGGCCGTCTCCACCGTTGCGGGCATCGTCGCCCCGGGGCATGACCTCTCTGAGGTCGCCTGGGGCAGTCACCTCCCCAATCTGGAGGCCCTCAACCTCTACCGAGCAGGCAGGGAGGAGCAGGCCCGGAGGAATTATGACGCCGCCCTGGCGCTCTATGATCGGGCGATGGAGATCGACCCGGACTACCTGCGTCCCCTCATCTCCACCCTCGAAAGTCTGGGCAACCGGGAGCGGTGGCAGGAGGCGGACTCGGTCTGCAGGATCGCCGAGAGCCGGGTGGGCGAGATGACGCGAATCGAGCGCCTGATGACGGACGGCGATTGTGCCCGGATCCGGCGTGACTGCCTGGCCGAGCTCCATGCGGCCCGGCAACTGCTCGAGTTCAATCCGATACACGTCAACGACGTTGGGGTCATTCTCCTCTGCCTGAATCGCCCCCGAGAGGCGGCGGAGTATTTCCTCCAGTGGGATCCCCATGCAAGCCGCGAAACCTGGGAATGGACCCCCAACACCTGGAACTACCTTGGTTGGGCGTACCACCTCCTGGGCGAGTATGAAGAGGAGCTGAAGGTCGCCCGGGATATTCGTGAGAGCTTCCCCGACAACGAGATAGGGTTCCAGACCGAGGTGTCGGCGCTGGCCGCTCTGGGACGGACGGAAGAGCTGGAACCCGTGATGGAGGAGTGGGCGTCGATCCGCTCAACGGGCAGCGCCGGATACTATGCACTCTGGTATGCGGCTGCGGAGTTGGATGCCCACGGCCACTCCGAGGCCGCCAGGGACCTCCTGGAGCGCGTCCTCCAGTGGTTCGAGACCCGCGGACCGGTCCTGGAAGAGGCCACCCCCGTGGACCGCCGGAGTTGGGGGATCCTGCTTCTTCTTCTGGATCGGCTCGAGGAAGCACGCCCCTGGCTGGAGGGGCTCGCCGCCGAGTACCCGGGGAACATGCAATTCCAGGCCCTCCTGGGGATCCTCGAGGGTAGGCTCGGTGATCGAGCTGGCGCCGAGCAGATCTCGCAGGCTCTGGCTGAATGGGATGCTCCCTTCCTTCGCGGCGAGAACACGCTCTACAGGGCCTATATCGCCGCCAACCTCGGGGACCTTGGCGCCGCGGTCCGGCTCCTGGAGCAGGCCGTGGCGGAGGCACGTCCCTGGAATTGGTGGCGGCTACGATTCGACCGCGACCCCTACCTCAAACCCCTTCGAGGCTACCCGCCTTTCGAGGACTTCATCGAGCCCCGGGGATAGCAGGGGCCTCAGCCTCGCACCTGGCTTTCTGGCACCCTATCTTGAATTAGACCCCCGCATGACGGAATAGGGCCGCCACGCCCAACGAGCTCCGCTGGATGCCCCGCCAGCAGCCGGCGGACTACTGGACCGCGCGGCCCCACGCGTCTGCATCCGTTGTGCGTCTTGCACAGTCCGGAGGTCCCATGGTTGCCGGATGCTGGACGGGCGTTCCCCGTGGTCGAATCCTCTCTCCCCTGACCCTCCTCCTGGCTCTCGCACTTTCATCGGCCGGCCTTACCGCCCAGACCGGAACGGTCACGGGGCGGGTCACCGACGCTCAGACCGGCGAGCCGTTGGCGGGCGCCCAGCTGGTGATCGTGGGCACCAATATCGGGACCCTTGCCAACCTGAGCGGGAACTACCGTATCCCCGGCGTACCGGTGGGGCGGCAGCAGGTCCGCGTGGTTCTGATCGGGTTCGCGCAGCAGACGCAGGTGGTGGACGTGCCGGCGGGCGGCACCGCGGTGGCGGAGTTCGCGCTCAGCATCTCGGCCATCGAGCTGGAGGGGGTGGTGGTGAGCTCCGTCACGGGCCGTGCTCAGCGGCAGCGCGAGATCGGAGCCAACGTCGCCTCCATCGAGCTGGCGGAGATCGAGACCACGCCCATCACCAGCGTCGCCGACATCCTCTCCGGACGCACGGAGGGATTGATTCTGCAGGACGTGAACGGCACCAGCGGGTCGGCGCAGCGCATCCGCATCCGGGGCGCCAACAGTCTCTCCCTGTCCAACGAGCCGCTGGTCTTCGTGGACGGCATCCTGTTCAACAACGACAACACCCTGTCCTTGCGAGTGGGCGGCCAGGAAGCCGGGCGGCTGAACGACCTGAACCCCAACGACATCGAGAGCATCGAGGTCGTGAAGGGGCCCGCGGCTACGGCCCTGTACGGCACCGCCGCCGCCAACGGCGTGCTGCTCATCACCACGAAGCGCGGCCGGAGCGGGGACGCGGAGTGGAACTTCTACGCCGAGTACGGCGAGATCGACGACATTACCGACTATCCGGCCAGCTACATGGCCTACCAGATCATCGGCGACTCCACCGCCCCCTTCTACAACGAGACCGGCGGGTTCAACTCCACGGACTACATCTACTGCCCCAACCGGTGGGCGGCGGCCGGGTTCTGCACGCAGGAGGGCACGACCTCCTTCAACTCCTTCACGGATCCCCGCACCTCGCCCTACAGCACGGGCAACCGCAAGCGCTACGGCGCCGGCGTGCGTGGCGGGACGGAGCGGGTGACGTACTACCTTTCCGGGGAGTATCAGGACGAGACGGGTGTGGTGTGGTACAACACCCAGGAGAAGATCTCCGTGCGTGCGAATCTGAACGCCGCCATCCGGGACGACCTGGACTTCGCGGTGAGCTCGGGCTACACCCGTTCGCTCACGGACTTCAACATGAACGACGATAACATCTTGAGCCCGATCGTCGGTGGGCTCCTGGCCGAGCCCTACTACATCCCGCGGTCGATGAAGCCCACGTCCGGACGGGGCGCCAACCCCGGTGAGCACCGCAGCAACTTCGGCCTCGGCTACAACCTGTGGGACAAGAGCCAGTACTGGGTGAGTGACGACGTGGACCGGATCACTCTGGGGGGCAACGGGCAGTACCGTCCCCTGAACTGGTTGTCGCTGAACGTTAACGGCGGCCTGGACCTGGTGTCAGGGCACACGCACTCGACGACGCAGAGGGACATCCTACCCATCGACGACCAGTGGGCCGCCGGCTTCCGGGCCTCCAACCGCAAGAGCGACTACACCTACACGCTCAACGCCTCGGCCATCGCTACGTTCCAGCCGTTCGAGCATTTCGTGTCCACGACGACCCTGGGCGCCAGTTACAATCGGGAGCTGCTCGAGCGCACCCAGTGCTCCGGCTATAACCTCGTGCCGGGCACGGCTTCGTGCGGCACCCTCTCGGTGCCCTGGGTGGACGAGGACTTCGAAGAACTCATCACCATCGGCGGATACCTGCAGCACGAGATCGCCTGGCGGGACCGTGTGTTCCTGGCCGGGGCCATCCGGGGCGACGACAACAGTGCCTTCGGCGCGGACTTCGGGTTCGTCACCTACCCCTCCGCCAGCCTGTCGTGGGTGATCGGCGAGGAGGAGTGGTTCCCTGAGCTCGACTTTCTCAGCGCGTTGAGGCTCCGCACGGCCTGGGGGACCTCGGGACTGCGCCCCGGCTTCCGGGACGCGGTCACACTGTTCGAAGCCACCACTGTAGCCCGCGGTGGGGCGGACGAGCCCGGCGTCACCATCGACGAGACCGGCAACCTGGAGCTCAGGCCTGAGCGGTCCACGGAATACGAGGCGGGTCTGGACGCGGACCTGTTCAACAGCCGCGTGGGGGTGGAGTTCACCTACTTCCACAAGAAGTCGAAGGACGCGCTCATCGAGCGGGATCTACCGCCCTCCTACGGTGTGGCGGCGGACCGCTTCGAGAACCTGGGAAGCATCAAGAACGAAGGGATCGAGCTGGCGGTGAACGTCAGCGCCCTCGACATGCGCCAGTTGGGCCTCAACCTGCGCGCCACGCTCACCACCCTCGAGAACGAGATCCTGGACCTTGGCAAGGGCGTCGAGCCTATCGTCTTCAACCGCGGACTGCAGCGGCACGCGCCGCCGGACGAGGACACGGGCGAGAAGTACTCGGCCGGTAGCTTCTGGCAGAAGGAGGTCTTCTGGAACGACGCCGACGGCAACGGCAAGCTCACCAACGACGAGGTCATCATTGCCGACGAGGAGTCGTACATCGGGCCGGCGCTGCCCACGTGGCAGACGTCGTTCAGCGCCGACCTGAGGATCTCGGACTTCATGGTC
>JBDHKE010000229.1:0-3554 GCA_039586555.1 Gemmatimonadota bacterium
GAACTCGGGACCCTGCTGGCTTCACGGCGTCCCCGTTCGCCGGAGGATCCCCGGGTCTGGCTCGCTCACCTCGCCGTGATGGACGGAGAGACCATCGGCACGGTAGAGTTCGAGACCGACCGAGCGCGCTTTCTGGGTCGGGGCCGCGGGATCCGGACGCCCCTCTCCGTGATGGACGGTGGGCCCCTCTCGAACACGGAAGGGGCGGTGCTGGACCCCATCGTGAGCCTCCGCCACCGGGTCCGGATCCCTCAGGGGGGATCGATCCGCCTCGTCTACACGACGCTCCTGGCTCCTTCCCGAAAGGAGGCCCTGGAGATCGCTGAGAAGTATCGCCAGGTGGCCACCTTCGATCGGGAGAGCTCGCTGGCGTGGACCCAGGCCCAGGTCCAGCTGCACCACCTCCGGATCACCCGTGACGAGGCCCATCTCTTCCAACGGCTGGCCAATCGGCTGCTCTACACCGATCCCACGCTGCGCGCGGGGCCTCAGATCCTCGCCGGGAACCGCCGCGGCCCCTCCGGGCTCTGGCCGTACGGCATCTCTGGTGATCTTCCCATCGTCCTGGTTCGGATCGAGGGCGAGGAGGAGCGGGACGTCGTCCGGCAGCTCCTTCGGGCGCACGAGTACTGGCACCTGAAGGGGATGACCGTGGATCTAGTGATCTTGAACACGAAGGGGACCTCCTACGCCCAGGAGTTCCAGGAGTCCCTCGAGGAGATGGTCCGGGCGATGCAGCCGGCGGCCGGCCACGGGCGGCGCGGGCCACAGGGAGGCGTCTTCGTCCTCCAGGCGGACAACGTGCCCCCCCCCGACCGGATCCTCCTCCGAGCGGCCGCGCGCGTGGTGATCGTAGCCCGGCAGGGAACGCTCTCGGAGCAGGTGGTCCGGCTGCCGCGTTCGAGGCCGGGGCCCGTGCCGCCCCGGCTCCGGCCGAAGGCCGAGCGGGCCCAGGCGGTCCCCTCCCCCGACATGGATCTCCAGTTCTTCAACGGCCTGGGGGGATTCACGCCGGAAGGCAGCGAGTACGTCACGGTCCTGGGCAAGGGGCAATGGACCCCCGCTCCCTGGATCAACGTCGTGGCGAACCCGAGATTCGGCTTCCAGGTCTCCGAGTCGGGCTCGGGCTACACCTGGGCCGAGAACAGCCGGGAGAACAAGCTCACCCCTTGGTCGAACGATCCCGTCCGCGCCATTCCGGGGGAGATCTTCTATGTGCGGGACGAGGAGAGTGGCCAGATCTGGGGGCCGACGGTCCTCCCCATACGGGAGGAGGCCTGGCCGTACGTCATCCGGCATGGCCAGGGATACAGTCGGTTCGAGCACACATCCCACGGCATTGCCCTGGACCTCCTGCAGCTCGTGCCCCTCTCCCATCCCGTCAAGATCTCCCGCCTCATGCTCGAGAACCGCTCGGACCGGAGACGGCGGCTGTCGGTCACTGCATACGCCGAATGGGTCCTGGGAGTCGCCCGGAGTGGCACGCCGGCCCTCGTCGTCACCGGGGTCGACCCCGAGACGGGAGCCTTGCTGGCACGCAACGCGTGGAACGAGGAGTTCGCCGGCCGGACCGCCTTCGCCGACCTGGGCGGACGCCAGACCTCCTGGACCGGCGACCGCCTCGAGTTCCTCGGCCGCAACGCCAGCCCGGATCACCCCGCCTCGATCGAGAAGGGCGCTAAGCTGTCGGGCAAGACCGTGGCCGGCATGGATCCTTGCGCCGCCCTCCAGACGAAGGTGGAGCTCGAACCGGGGGAGCGCGCAGAGGTGCGGTTCCTGCTCGGCCAGGGGGAGAGCCGCGAGGAGGTCCGGTCCCTGGTCAAGCGCTACCGCAGGAGGGACTGCAACGCCGTTCTCAAGGAGGTCCGGGAACACTGGGAGAGGGTGCTGGGTGCCGTCCAGGTCCGGACTCCGGATGGCTCCATGGACCTCCTCCTCAACCGCTGGCTCCTGTACCAGACCCTCTCCTGCCGGATCTGGTCCCGCTCGGCCTTCTACCAGTCCGGAGGGGCCTACGGATTCCGCGACCAGCTCCAGGATGTCCTGGCCCTGGCGGCGACCCGACCCGACCTCGTGCGCCAGCAGCTTCTCCGGGCCGCCGCCCGGCAGTTCCCGGAGGGGGACGTCCAGCACTGGTGGCATCCCCCCACCGGCCGCGGGGTACGGACCCGGATCTCCGACGACCGCCTCTGGCTGCCCTATGCGGTGATCCACTACCTCCGGGTGAGCGAGGACCGGGCGGTGCTCGATGAAGAGGTCCCATGGATCGAGGGTCCTCCGCTGGCGGAGGATCAAGAGGAGGCCTACTTCCTGCCCAAGAGATCCGAGGATCAGGCGCCCCTCTACGAGCACTGTGCCCGGGCCCTGGACCGGAGTTGCGAGTTCGGCAGCCACGGCCTTCCCCTGATGGGAACCGGGGACTGGAACGACGGCATGAACCGCGTCGGCCGCGAGGGCCGGGGAGAGAGCGTCTGGCTCGGATGGTTCCTCATGGCAAACCTGAGGGAGTTCGCGCGGATCGCGGACCGCCGCGCCGAGGGGGAGCGGGCGGCTCGGTGGAGAGCGAGCGCCGACTCCCTCGAGGCTGCTCTCGCGAAGGAGGCCTGGGATGGGGCGTGGTACCGGCGCGCCTTCTTCGACGACGGGACGCCTCTCGGGTCGGCGAGCAACGAGGAGTGCCAGATCGACTCCATCGCCCAGTCCTGGGCCGTCCTAGCCGGCGCGGCCGACGGGGAGCGGGCGCGCCAGGCCATGGAATCGGTGGAGCAACGGCTCCTCCGCCGTGAGGATCGCCTCCTCCTGCTCCTCTCGCCGCCCTTCGACCGGACTCGCCCGGACCCCGGGTACATCAAGGGATACCCTCCGGGGATCCGGGAGAACGGCGGTCAGTACACCCACGCCGCGGCCTGGTCGATCATCGCCTTCGCCATGCTGGGCGAGGGCGACAAGGCCTACGATCTCTTCAACCTCCTGAGCCCCATCCACCATGCGAGCCGCCGGGCAAGCCTTCACCGCTACAGGGTGGAGCCCTACGCCGTCGCCGGGGACATCTACTCGGAAGGTCCGCACGTGGGCCGGGGGGGATGGACGTGGTACACGGGGTCGGCGGGGTGGCTCTACCGCGCGGGGATGGAGTGGATCCTCGGGTTCCAGAAAAGAGGTCCCGCGCTCCGCATCGATCCGTGCATTCCCCGGGGGTGGGAAAGCTACGGGATCACCTACCGTCACGGAGCCACCCTCTACCGGATCACCGTGGAGAACCCCCGAGGAGTCTGCCGCGGGGTGTCCCGGATTACCCTCGACGGAGCTCTGCTCGAGGGAGAGTCGCTCATTCCCCTCTCCGATGACGGCAGCGAGCACCGAGTCGAGGTGGTGCTGGGATAGGCCTCGTGGAGTGCCGGTCCATCGAGTTGGACCGACACGAATCAGTCGGATGGTGTCCCTGTCCATCGAATGTTCTCGGCCGGAAACGGCGACGTGAGTGCCGCAGAAGCAGTGGCGCAACCTCCTCACTCAGCCGTCTCGTCTTCCCGTATGGTGAGGGATCGGCTGAC
>JBDHKE010000098.1:0-14347 GCA_039586555.1 Gemmatimonadota bacterium
CGGCGCCACGTTGTTCACGGTGATCCCGAAGCGTCCCAGCTCGTGCGCGAGCTGGCGGGTGAGGCCCACCTGCCCATGGTTGGCCGAGCAGTACGCCTGGATCCCGGTGCGGCTTGCTCGGACTCCGGCGCCGCTGGAGATGTTGATGATCCGACCTTCCCGGGCCTTCTTCATCCCCGGCACCACCGCCCGGGAGCAGTAGAAGGCCCCGGTAAGATTCACGTCGACGATGGCGTGCCAATCAACGTCCGTGATCTCCTCTACCGGTCGATGCACCTGCCCCCTCACGCCGCCCGCATTGTTGACGAGGGCGTAGACCGGCCCACCGGTCTCTTCTTCCGCCTCGGCAACCCACTCCCGAACCGACTTCGGATCCGTTACGTCCACCGACCGAACGGCCCAGCTCATTTCACTCACTCCCGCACTCGTGTCGACTGGGGCTCGTTGAGACGCCCAGACCCGGGCTCCCCGCTCCGCGAAGGCCCGGGCCAAGTCCCAGCCGAGCCCGTGGCCGGCTCCGGTGACCAGGACCGTGCGGCCGTCGAAGTCTATGTTCACAATGCCTCCTCGATCACATCGTCCAGGCGCTGCAGCTGTTCGTCGATGCGCCGGGACAGGTCCTCGAACACTGCGCACTCGGCCTCCGTCGGCCTCGCGTCCGCGCTCAGGGTCATCCTCAAGAGCATTCCCAGCTTGTTGTAGAGCCCCTTCGGTCCCAGCTCCATCGAATGGGAGCCCGCAAGCCGCTGGAGCTCCCCTTCGATCGCCCGCAGCTCCTCCCTGACGCCCTGGACTCTCTCCCGCTCTTCACCAGTCAGAGCCGCTTCCCACTCCTCGAGTCAGTCCTGGGCGTCGTGGATTCTATTCAGAGTGTCCACCACGTCGGAAGCGCGGTCCCGGATGTCCAGCATGAGATATGGGAGTTTCTAACGCCCTCCCGAGCCAGCTGAAGGGAGGATGACCTGCCGCGGGAGAGGGCGCAAGACGGATGGGGTAGGTGAAGACAGGGTTTGAAAGACGGTAGGGAGGGTCCCGACCCCGTTTACGGTCGTCTCGGCACCTCCACCGGCTCACCCAGATCCGGCCGCACGCCCGCCTCGGCCAGCCGTGCCTCGAGGGCCGGCATCCGTTCCGCGAGCAGCGATAGCCAGGCGGGAAGACTGGCGTGTCGGACCGGAAGCGACCGGCAGTGCGCGGGCACCCCTAGTTCTGCAAGCGCCCCTCCATGAAGGGCCTGTATCGCTCCTCGAGGAAGTGTGCCCACGCGCGCTCGACGGCGCCGGGCCACCCATCCTGCAGCTCACCCGCTCCACGCACGGTGGCCGTCACCCGGGTGCTGTCTCCGGAGGCTTCGAACTCGATGGTGTGGACCATCTTGAGGGCGTTCCCGCTGAGACCCAGGGGACCGTCGAAGCGGAGAAGGCGCCCTCGATGCACCGCGATCACGGTGGCGTGAAGCACCCCGTTCCCCTCGTCGTCGAAGATCTCCCAGAAGCCACCTCCGGGCCTGGCGTCGAGATGGAGGGAGCCGGGATCACCGGAGAAGGTATGATCCCACCACTCCTGGACCCGCGTGAAGCCGTCGAATGCCGTCTCCGGATCGCCGGGCACCATGACGGACTGCTGGAAGGTGAAGCCTCCGGTGGCGAGCCGTGATATCTGGTCCTCGGCGGCGGACCCGTCGTCCGCTTCCGTCTCGGGCCGCGGAGCGGGTGCCGTGCACCCGACGAGAACGGCCACGAAAACGGCAGCGGAGAGGCGCTTCAAAGGAACAGACATGGGGATCTCCATAGGGGTTTGGAGCTGCCATACGAGGGAGAGAACATCGAGATCGGCTTCAACGCGCTGGCTTCGGGTGCCTCATGTGACTTGATCCCCCTCGTCGCGCCGGCCCAGAGGGGTCTCTGGCGAACTCACCGAAGTCCTCCACCTCCACGGCGGATACGGCCCCGTCCCGGTTGATCCGGAACGTCACGAACGCTCGACCCAGATACGGGTCTCGCCAGACGGACCGGAAGGTGTCCAGATGCCAGTGGTCCAGGTCGCCCAGGAAGTTCGGACCCACTCCGATCACGAGGCTTCCCTCTACCTCCTCCACAACGGCTGTGCCGTAGAGAGGGTGTTCGTACGTACCCGCATAGGCCGTGAGTGGATGGGATGGGCGGGTCCCCTCCAGGCGCTCGCTCTCGGTCTTTCGGCGCTCCTCCTCGGCACGCTCCTCGGCGCGATCGTCTGCCGCCCTGTACAGCTCGTGCCAGCTCTTGTCCGCCTGGCCCAGGTACCGGTCCACCACATCCCAGACGATGGCCTGGGGCACGGAGCTCTCGTTCACGTTCGTAATGGCCACGACCCCCAGCTCCTCCTCCGGAACCAGCAGCACGTGCGTTCGCATTCCGTCCAGGGCTCCCCCGTGGCGCATGACGAGGCGACCGCGGTAGTCCTGGAGTCGCCATCCCAGGCCGTACGCCCACAGGTGGCTCTCGGCAAACATCCCTTCTTCGTCCTCGCTGGGCCGAATCACGGTGTGAGGCGTCCTCGTCTCCTTGATCACGGAGTCGGACAGGAGGCGGTGCCCCTCGTAGACGCCCTCGCCCAGCTGCAGGCGGATCCACTGAGCCATCTCCTCCACCGAGGAGTTGATGGCGCCCGCTCCTCCCACATTATCGAAGTTGCGCCAGTTGATGGGCGTCACCTGCTCATCGCGCGCCATGTGGGGGGTCGCCGCGTTGGAGGTGGCGTGGATGTCACGAACGCTGGTGTTGGTGGCGGTCATGCCCAGGGGCTCGAAGATCCGCTGGTCGAGGAAGTCGTCCCACGAGATTCCGCTGACAGCCTCCACCACTTCCCCGGCGGCCAGAAACATGATGTTCTGGTATCCGTAGCGGGACCGGAAGCTCCACGCCGGTTCCAGGTCTCGTACCCGGTGGAGTACTTCCTCCCGATCGAAAGGGGAGAGGTACCAGAGGCGGTCCCCCCTGGGTAGGCCGCTCCGGTGGGAGAGGAGGTCGCGGATGGTGAGCTCTCGGGTCACATACGGGTCGTAGAGCCAGAAGTCCGGAAGGACGTCGATGACTCGGTCGTCCCAGCCGAGCTTCCCCTCGTCCACCAGCATCCCCAGGGCCGCCGCCGTGAACGCCTTGCTCGTGGAGGCGATGGCGAAGAGGGTGCCCGAGTCCGCGGGGTCGTCGCTCCCCACCTTCTTCACGCCGTATCCCCGGGCCAGAACCACCCGATCGTCCTTCACCACGGCCACCGCGATCCCGGGGACGTTCCAGAGGAGCCGCACCGACTCGACGTATTCATCCAGACCCGCGAGTGGATCCTGCTGGGCTTGCAGCTCCTTTCCCGGTGAGGCCTCCAGAATCGAAGCCAACAGGACGAAGAGGGTGAGAGGAGCCGCGACTCTTCCGGATCGTTGGGCCATTCTGGATCGTTTGCCACGGGTCCACCTGGAACCCAGGCCGTGGAACGCAGGCATGACGGCCCTCCTGCTCGGGGTGAGGGTGCTCCCGATGCTGCGTGGCCGGAGCCGTCGGCGCAACAGGTGATGGGCCTACTCAGCCGCTTCGATCTCCACGAACATCCCTTCCGGCCCCGCGTTGATCACCGGCGTGGAACCGACGAAGGAGCGCCGACCCCAGGACTCGTGGATGTGGCCGCACACCACCAGGCGGGGCTCGGTACGCAGCACGGCCTCCAGGACGGACCGACTGCCGAGGCTCCGTCCCATCCGGTCGCGGTCCGCGTGACCGAAGGGAGGCGAATGGCTTACCAGGACCGCTCCGAGCGGGCAATTCTCCAGCAGACCTTCCGCCTGCTTCTCGTCCAGGTCGAAGCTCCACGGCCCGAACGGGGTCACCGGCACCGCGGCTCCCAGGCCGAAGAATGGCACGCCCTCCACCACCGTCCCTTCGCCGTGGAGCACCACCGCGGCGGTCCAGTCCTCGCAGGCCTGCCTGAGCTCGTCGTCAGTTTCGCTGTTGCCGGGCACGAGGATCGTCGGGCGCTCGATGGCCCGGAGCACCTCCACCACTTCGGAGAGGCCACGCCGCACCGTGGCCAGGTCTCCCGCCACCACCACCACATCCGCCTCCGGGGCCCGCCCCACTATCGCCCGAGCCCCGTCCAGGTCACGGTGGAGATCCGAGAACAGGAGAAGCCTCATCGTCATCGAGGTCCCCATGTCGAAGACTCCACAACCATAGATACCTCCCACTCGAGACTACGGGAACCCCGCTCGCTCGCTCTGGCCCGTCCTCACCCCCTTGCCGCCCCGGAAACACCCGCTAACCTGTCCCCACCGGAATCAAGAGCGGCTCATCCCATTCAGGAAGGGGATTCCCCATGCGCATCAGGAGCCTTCGGGTCTCGCTCTCGGCCCTGTTCCTTTCGCCGCTGCTGGCCCTCGCCTGCGAGCCAGGTGGCCAGCCCCCCGCAGCCGACGGCCCCGACGAGGCCCAGCTCAACGCGGCCCTCGAATCGTTCTCCGCCGAGGGGATCGTGGCCCACGTCCAGGTCCTGGCCTCCGACGAGTTCGGCGGCCGGGGTCCGTCCTCGCCAGGCGAGGAGAGGACCATGGAGTACCTCACGGCGCAGTTCTCGGCCTTGGGATACGAGCCCGGGAACAACGGGAGCTGGACCCAGGAAGTGCCCCTCGTCTCCATCACCGCCGACCCGGACATGACCCTCACCGTCTCGGGCGGGAGCGCCACGAACCGTTTCGAATACGGTCCCGACTTCATCGCCTGGACCACCCGGGTGGTGGACCACGTGGAGCTGGATGGCTCCGACATGGTCTTCGTGGGATATGGCACGGTGGCGCCCGAGTACGGCTGGAACGACTACGAGGGAATAGACGTGGCGGGTAAGACCGTGGTGATGCTCGTGAACGACCCGGGGTTCGCCACCCAGGACCCGGAGCTCTTCAAGGGCAACGCCATGACCTACTACGGCCGGTGGACCTACAAGTACGAGGAGGCGGCTCGCCAGGGGGCGGCCGGCGTCCTGCTCATCCACGAGACGGCCCCAGCCGCCTATGGCTGGGCGACGGTGGAGAACAGCTGGTCCGGGCCCCAGTTCGACCTGGTGGCCGAGGACGACAACATGAGCAGGGTCCTGGTGGAGAGCTGGATCAGCCTGGAGACCACCCAGGCCATCTTCGCCCAGGCGGGGCTGGATTACGAAGCGCTGAAGGCCCAGGCCGCGACCCGTGAGTTCCAGGCAGTGCCCATGGGTCTGGAGGCTTCCGTCGCCATCCACAATACCGTGGAGCGCTCCACCTCCCACAACTTCCTGGCTCGCCTGCCGGGCACCGACCGGGCGGAAGAAGTGGTGATCTACATGGGGCACTGGGACCACTTCGGCACCGATCCCACCCTCCAGGGGGACCAGATCTTCAACGGCGCCAGAGACAACGCCACCGGCACCGCCGCCCTGGTGGAGATTGCCCGGGCCTTCGCCTCCCTGGATCCTGCACCTCGTCGGTCCATGGTGTTTCTGGCCACGACGGCGGAGGAGCAGGGCCTCCTAGGATCGGCCTACTACGGAGCCAACCCCACCTATCCTCTGGACCAGACGGTGGCGGCCATCAACATCGACGGCCTGAACATCAACGGGCGGATGAGGGACTTCGTCATTGTGGGATACGGCAACTCTGAACTGGACGACTACGCAGCTCGAGCAGCCGCCACGCAGGGCAGGGTGGTGAAGCCCAATCCGGAGCCGGAGAAGGGGTCCTTCTACCGCTCGGATCACTTCCCCCTCGCCAAGGAAGGCGTGCCCGCCCTCTACGGCCACGCCGGCCTGGACCACGTGGAGCACGGAGAGGACTGGACAAAAGCTCGCACAGACGCGTGGACGGCCGAGCATTACCACCAGCCCTCTGACGAGTACACCGAGGAGTGGGACCTGAGCGGATCCGTGGAGGACCTGCAGCTCTGGTTCCGTGTGGGAATCGATCTGGCCTACGGGGAAGCCTTCCCCCAGTGGAACGAGGGCACCGAGTTCAAGGCCAAGCGGGACGCCATGATGGGAGGGATGTAGAGGACCTATCCACCTCCACCTCTCACGGGCTCGTGCACCGGCGGAAGAAACATCTGGGCGATGGCCGTTCCGTAGAGGGCTGAATCGAAGGGGAGGGCGTTCGCCTGAATGGCCAGGACGAGCCCCTGCTCGTAGTAGTTGGCGAGAAACGTGCGCGTGCCCTTAACGGTGCCGGTGTGGCTCGGGAACTCGCGTCCCGCCTGGTCCGTGCGCAGATACCAGGCCAGCGCCTGTCTGTGCCCGAGCGCTCGGGGCTCCCCTCGGCGGCTGAACTCCATCACCGACTCGTCGAGCTGGGGCTCGTACATCTGCTGGATGGTGGCCGGTGCCAGGAGGGATCCATCGTTCAGCGCGATCCCGAAGCGGACCAGGTCCTCCACCGTCGAGAGCATGCCGCCGCCCGCGTACTTGTAGCTCGGGTCTTCGAACGGGGGGTTGATGAGGCGCCCCACCTCATCCCGGACGTGACCGCGTCCCCGATTGTGGACCACCCGGGAGGGCACGTCGAACTGCGTGGCCATCATTCCCGCGGGCTCGAAGACGAACCGCCTCATGTACTCCTCGAAGCCGTAGCCGCTCACCGCTTCCACGATCCCGTGCATCAGGTTCATGGCGTGGGAGGAGTAGAGCCAGTGGGTGCCCGGCTCGAAGAGGAGCGCGTCGTCCCGCCACAGGCGCGTCGCCTCCTCGAAATCGTCGTAGTGCCGCATGGCGAGCACCCTCCCCTCCCCGAACTCCCCGTCCCGGTAGTGCCGGGTCCCGGACGTATGGGTGAGAATGTGCCGGACCGTGATGGGCCACTCCTTCTCGGGATAGTAGGGCAGGTAGGTCTGAATGGTGGCGTCCAGATCCACCCTTCCCTCTTCCACGAGCTGCATGAGGGCCACAAGTGCCACGACCTTGGACACCGAAGCAATGTTGTGCACGGTGCGGCCGTTCTGGGGCGTATGGTTGTCGAGCTCGGCGTATCCGACCCCCTCCGAGAAGACAATCTCTCCGTCGATGGCCACCGCCAGGGAGAACCCTGGCAAATCGTTGTCGGCGCGAATCTGCTCCATCAGGTCGAGGAGCTGGTCGCGGTCCCCCGACTGAGCGCGGGCGTCGAGAGGCGCCACCGCCGCCAGCACCCACAGAGTCATCAACGCCGGGACCATCCTCGAAAGGCGCGAGATGCTCATTGTTTCCTCCGGTTCGTGCAGGGTACGACGCCGGCCCTCGACCGAGGAACCGATGCGTGGCGGCTGTCGACCGACGGGCAAGCGGCCACACCTCAGTACCGAAACGCGTACTGAACCTTCATGAGGAGCTGGCTCGAGTCCAGTCTCCAGCCGCTTTCCTGGTCCAGCGCGTTGTAGTTGTAGACCAGAAACAGGTCCCCGAGCGGATGGAAGGTCCAGCGAAGCCGGGTGTTGGCCCCGAATTCCTTCGTCTCCCGCTCGTATTGCAGGAAGGAACTCAACTCGAGGTCGGGCGAGAAGTTGGCTCGCACGCGAGCTCCCAGCACCTCCTGCAGGAAGTCGCCCAGCGGGAGCGATCCGCTGTTACGGTTTCCGGAGAACTCGAAGACGAGGAGGTCGGATGGCCTGACCAGCGCGGTGACCGAGAGCTCGCTCACGTCGCCATCGTAGAAAGGACCGAACCACCAGGAAACGCGGCCGCTGACGATACGCTTGGACGCGAAGTCCACTTCCAGACGGTAGCGGACCCAGTCGTAGGACCCCTCCGGAATCACCACGCCCTCGGCGATTTCGAATGGTTCCGGCAGCCTCTCTCCTTGGGGCTGAACGTTGAACTCGAAGCGGTCGCCGCTCTCGAAACGCCAGTTCACGGGCGCCGTGAAGATCCGGTAGCTTTCGAGCCTGCCCTCGAGGTCCCACGCCATGATCGGAACCAGCTCGAAGAACATGTTCCGAATGGAGAGTCCCGGCGACCACCACCGGTAGTTGATTCCAACATTGCCGAGGTGCACGCCAGCCCTGGGCACGAACCCTAGCGAGGGATCGAACCCCTCTCCGATCCGCTTGTAGGACACCCACAGGTCCCACACGTCATTGGGGTAGTCCACATAGGCCCCGATGGCGGTACGGTCGCCGGACAGATCTTCCCGGTCGGTGCGCAGTCCCCAGACGCTGGCTGTGAGGTTCTTGTCGCCCGCAAGGGCGGAGGTGCGGTAGATGAAATCGCCGCCGGCCATGTAGCTCCCCGACCGCCCCAGGGGGTCTCCGAACGTGGCGAGCACGCCGGCGTTCGACTCTTCGAGGACGTTCTGACGGACACGCAGTGCGCCCATCGTTGTACGGTCCACCATGCCGTCCAGGCGACCCGTTCCGGTGATCAGGCCACCGAAGTTCGTCTGACCGAGCCGCCCGCTGACCTTACCTCCCGCCCGGAGGGGTACCTGCTCCCCCTCGTAGAGTCCGATTCGGCGCGTGAAGAACGGGACGATGTCCTGGTGATGAAACGTCTCCAACCCAGCGCCAAAGTCGAAGATATCCACACCATCCAGAAAGAAGGTGCGCTTCTCAGGGAAGAACAGGGGAAAGCGAGTCAGGTTCGTGCGCCGTGTGTCCACCTCGGTCTCGGCGAAGTCGGTGTTGAGTGTCGCCACGGCGGTCACGTTCGAGCCGATGCGCTGAAAGACATCCAGGCTCGGCTCCCCCTCTTTGTCCCAGGCGAGATCGGCAGCCGGCTTGGACGTGCCCACCACGACCGAGGGGCGCACGGTAAGGCCGATGCCGGTGTCGAATCGTGGCAGATCGGTCAGCAGGCCCGCTCGGCTCGGCTGGGTGATGAGCGCATTGCGGTAAGGACTCGCCCACCGGCTGACCTCGAGGATGCGCTGAACCCGCCGCTCGACGTTCAATCCCCAGGAGTCAAGCGTCGCATCGAAGGTGATGCTCTGCACCGGAATTCGGATCTCAGCCGTCCAGCCCCGCTCGCCTCGGCTCGTGCGGGCCTCCCAGATCGCGTCCCAGTCCGCGTTCTCGCCCGTCCCCTGGTCGGCTACGAGCGCGTCGTACCGGGCTCCACCCGGGTTGACCGCGAACACGTATCCGGAACGGCCGTCCAGGTAGGGATCGAGGACGATCTTGACATGATCCTCGGAGCGGAGCTCGCTGTCACGGGCTTTCGAGTAGCTGACGATCGCGGCCGGATCGTCGTCGAAGGCCCAGATCCCGACGTAGAGGTCAGACTCGTCGGCGAGGATTCGCACCTCGGTCCTGGCAGTGGGGGCGAGTCCCTCCGTGGGCTCGATCATCGTGAGCGGTCCGAGAACCGGAGCCGACCGCCAGGCCTCGTCGTCCAGCCGACCATCGAGGATCAGCTCGCCATTGACCTTTCCGACCCGGGCCAGGGGGCGCTCCTGGGCCGTCAGGGGCAGCGTGAGGCAGCCGAGCAGGGAGATGAGGCTCAGTGCGCGAAGCATGGGCCCCTCCCCCTACTCGCTCACCCAAATCAGGAACGCACGGCCCGCACGGTAGTCGCCCGCGCGCCGCAGAACGAGCGCACCACGTTGACCCGAGATCCACAAGATAGTCGAACCCGAAGGGACGGATGGACAGGACCGGTTTCCAGGGACGGTTGAGCGGAGGATGACCTCCTTCAAGCAAGGGCGCAAGGCGGATCGGTGAGATGCCGCTCGACGATCAGGGCGGCACCGCTTGGTACCGCTTCAGCGGCTACGGGACATGAAACGAAAGCGCTGCATCCGCCCGGACCGGGCGGCAGAGTCAGCTCGCTCAGGTGAAGCCGCCGGGCCCGCAGCTCGAGCTCCGTGAGCTGGTCGTCACCGCGGTGGCCCTGGATCCGGTGAGCACGTTCACGGCCGAGAAGCTGCGCACCGCGTTTTCGGCGCCACACGCCGGACAACGCGGGCTCACGCCCTCCGAGTACGCACTCATGGACAGGCGGATCTCGAAGGGGTGCCCGCAGTCCTGGCAGAGATAGTCGTAGGTCGGCACGGGTCTCTAATCTTCTTCTTTGTTGGTTTCCGGTTCTTTTCCCACGCGCTCTCGGGGGTGATAAAATAGGATTATAGAAATAAATAGATTATTCTCCTGTGTCCAGTTCATGAAGGAATCCCGGGCAAGATGAAGCGTGACCGGGGCTTTCAGAAGGACACCCGGTGAAGGGCGATGACCTCGGTCCGAGGCCCCTCGCCCTACTCGGTCCGAAACGTCACCATCGGATCGATGCGCGTGGCCCTGCGAGCGGGAACGTAGGTGGCCAGGAACGCGACACCCAGAAGCAGGAGGGCGATGCCGCCGAACGTGACAGGATCGAGGGGGCTCACGCCGAACAGCAGACCCGAGAGGAAGCGGGTGAAGCCGGCGGCCAGTACAAGCCCAAGAAGCACCCCGGCCCCCGCGATCATCATGCCCTGGCGAACCACCATGCGTAGAACGCCTCCCTGGCCAGCCCCGACGGCCATCCGGATTCCGATCTCTCGAGTGCGCTGGCTGGTCGAATAGGACATGATCCCGTAGATGCCCACGGCGGCCAGGCTCAACGCCAGGAGGCCGAAGGCTGCCAGTAGCTGAGCCGCCAGACGGCGGGGCCAGAGCGACTGACCAAGAATGTCTTCCACGGTCGACTGGAAAGTGAGCGGGAGTTGCGAATCCAGAGCCTGGACCTCGCGCATGACCGGCCCCATGAGTGCGTCGGGATCGGAAGCCGTTCGTACGTTGAGGGCTCCGAAGGGGTTGTAATTCTGCGCCAGGGGCAGATAGATGACCGGCTGGGGCGCTTCCCCGAGCTGGGTGACCACCGTGTTTCCGACGATTCCCACCACCTCGCGGTACTGATCCGGCTCGTCGATGAACCGAAAGCGTCGGCCGAGCGGATCCACGTCTGGCCAGTACCGCCGGGCCGTGGCCTCGTTGATAACCGCGGCGAGCTGCACGTCCTCCCGGTCCAGGTCGCTCAGGACCCGGCCTCTCACCAGAGGGATGCCCACCGTCTCGAAGTAGTTTGGCGTCACGATGTTTGTCTGCGACAGCAGCCCACGGCGCTCGGGATCTCCCTCCTGTTCCTCGGGAATCACCGTTCTCTGGAACCCCCCTCCGATAGGGAAGTTGGCGGAGTAGGCGGCCGATACCACGCCCGGAGTCGCCTCGCTTCGCTCGATGGCCTCCGCGTAGAACTGGCGGCCCTCCTCCGGGCCGTATCCCCGGGAGGCGAGGTTCATGAAGAAGACGAACAGGTTCTCCACCTCGAATCCGGGGTCCACCTCCAGGGCCTCGTTCATGCTCCGCAGAAAGAGGCCCGACCCGATCAGCGTGATCAGCGCCAGGGACACCTCGCCGATGACGAGAGCGCTCCGCAGGCGGCTCCGGGTCAGCGACGCCGACGACCCCCGGACGTTGACCTTCAGGGCCTCGTGGATGTCGGGTCTCGAGGCCTGGATCGAGGGCAGGAGCCCGAACAGGAGTCCCGTGACCAGCGAGATCGCGACGGTGAACCCCAGGACTCTCCAGTCGAGGGAGAGGTCGAGGGTGTCCGCGGTGACGAACGTCGGGCGGAGCGCCCAGATCACGCCGGTTCCCCAGTAAGCGATGAGGAGGCCAACCGCACCCCCTAGCCCCGCCAGCACGACGCTCTCGCTGACGAGCTGGGTGAGGATCCTGCCACGACTCGCTCCCAGGGCTACCCGGATCCCCATCTCGCGGCTCCGGGCCATGCCCCGAGCCAGGAGCAGGTTCGCCAGATTGACGCACGCGATGAGAAGAACCAGCCCCACGATGGCCATGATGACCGTGCCCCCGAGAACCAGAGTGTTCCTCTGGTTGATGCCCAATGCACCGTCCGAGAGCGAGGCCAGCGCGACGCCACGACCTTCATTGTCCTCGGGATATTCTTCCTCCAGGCGGGCCGCGATCGCCTGCATCGCGAGCTCGGCCCGAGAAGCCGACACGCCGGGATTCAGCCGCCCGAACGGACTGAACGCCAACGCCCTGCGGCTCTCGAAGAAGTTGAGGAAGTTGGCCGGCACCACCTCATTGCGCATGCTCAGCGGAATCCAGATCTGCTCCGCTCCGAAGAACGAGATCGTTCCCTTGAATCCAGGAGGGCTCACCCCCACTACCGTGAAGGGATGGGAATTCAGGGTCAGTGTGGTGCCTACCACCTCGGGGTCTCCTCCCAGCCGGTTCTGCCAGAAGGAGTGGCTGACCACGGCGACGGGATGCCCGCCCAACCCCTCGTCTTCCTCTGCGACGAAAGTGCGACCGCGAATGGCGGACACGCTCAGCACCCGGAAGTAGTTGGCGCTGACGAGCTGGGCGTTCACCTGCTCCGGTTCTCCCTCCCGTACCATCGACACCGGAAGGGGAAGGAAGACGGCCAGATCGGAGAAGATGTTGTTCTGCTCCCCCAGGTCCCGGTAGTTCAGGAAGGACACCGGAGCCCGGGTCTCCCCGCTGGCGAGCCGATTCTCGGTCGTGTAGAGGTTGTAGACGCGGGACGGCTCCTCCACACCGGGGATGGGGCTCAGGAACAGAGCGTTGATTCCCGTGAAGACCGTCGTATTCGCTCCGATTGCGAGCCCCAGCGAGAGCACGGCCACAGTGGTGAGGCCCGGGTTCTTGACCAGCATGCGAGCGGCAAACGGGAGGTCCTGGCGGAAGAGGGTACCCATCATGGCTTCTCGGGTCGGGTGGAATTGCTGACCGCTGGACGGGTCAGGCCGAAGACATACACCAGTATACGCGACTCCATACGCCAGGATTCAGCCGGTGCTGAGACCTCCGATGCGGGCGCTCCTGCAAACCGTTGCTTCGGGCCTGCTCTGAGCCCTGATTCCCTGCGTGGAAACTCTCCCGCCGCTCGCCCTCGCCCTGGCAAGCCGGGTAGTCCTCCGGGGGCTCACGCATGCCGGGGACTTACGCGTGCTACCGTAGCCCGTGACGGTGACGGGGCGGTGCCCCCCGTGACCCGGGAGATCACCCCGCCCTGTATCGAGCACCACCGGTTACCGAGCCCGCCACCTGTGCAAGGAACGCCCGTTCGCACGTCCTCCTGGGTGTAGGAGCTCCTTTTGGGACCCACCCGGGAAAGGGGGAACCGATGACACGCGGAAGAAGGACGCTGGGCTACGTAGGTGGGATCGTGCTCCTGGGAGCACTGGCGCTAATGGCAGGTTTCGTGAGGTGCGGCCCACAGGCCGTCCACCTGGCGTCGCCGGCTCCATGCCTGGTAGAGGTCGTTCAGCCTCGCCCAGGGGTCGAGCTCGGCACGCCCACACCTCTGGATTCTCGGGTGTTCAGGCGGTCCATTCAGCTTGAGCCCATCGTGGTTGCCGGCCCCCGTGAGCCGGTCCTGCGGTGCGGCAATGGCCTCCTGCTGGAGCGGGGTGTCGGGCTGAGCCTCCAGGATGTTCTCCAGCGAGTCTGGCAATGGCTGCATGGCCTCGCCACCCACCCGCTGGCGGGATGGGCCGTCGCCGTGCTTCTGTGGACGGCGATGATCGAAAACGGCTCCCCCGAGAAGCGACGCTGGATGCGGGGGGAGCGAGGCTGAGCACCTACCGCCGTTTCGGGCGCACGAGGTACCGCCCCGTTCTTCGACCGCGCCTGGAAATGACGCTGTGGGCCGCCGGCCTCCCCTCACTCCCGTTCGCGGCCTGGGACGGGACAGTGTATCCTTGGGTCGGCTCGCCCCCATCACCCGCCACCCACCGTGGCCCTGACCTGAAACGAGGAGGCGCCCTGACCCTGGATCTCGTCCTGATCGGCTTCGGTAACGTGGGCCGGCGCGTCGCGACGCTGCTCGCCGAGCGGGCAGTGCGGCTCCGATCGGACCATGGTATCGAGTGCCGTGTGGTGGGCATCGCTACCCGGAGTCATGGCTGCGTCTTCGCCTCGCAGGGTGTGGACGCGGTGGAGGCCGCCCGTCTCGTCGCCGAGGGCCATCCGCTCTCCGCTATGGTGTCCGGCGAGGCAGCCCAGCGCGACCTGGATCCTCCCGTGGACGCTCTCTCCCTCATCCGAGCCGTGGGCCGGGCCCGCCAGGAGCCCCGGCTCCGACAGGGAACCAGTGGACCAGCCAACCCCGGGGTGATGGTGGAGACTACGGTGCTGGACGTCCGCACCGGCCAGCCGGCCCTGGATCACGTCCGAGCCGCTTTCCAGGCCGGGCTGCACGTGGTCACCGCCAACAAGGGACCCATCGCCCACGCCTATCGCCAGCTGTGGGGTGAGGCGGAGCGGGCAGGCGTGCAGCTGTTCTTCGAAGGAACGGTGATGGACGGAATCCCGCTCTTCAACCTCGTCCGGGAGACGTTGCCCGCGGTGGCGATCACGGGTTT
>JBDHKE010000099.1:0-14280 GCA_039586555.1 Gemmatimonadota bacterium
TGGAAGCCTACGTCGATCTCTGCTCCCGTATTCACCGGGTCCGGACGCAGCACCTGCACCGGATCCTGAAGGACCTGGACATCCCGTGCCCCGAGCCGGAGGGTGCGTTCTACGTCTTTCCGTGCTTCGAACGATGGAGAGAGCCTCTGGCCCAGCGGGGTGTTCGCAACGACGTGGACCTGGCCGCTCACCTCCTTCAACGCTACAGGATCGCGACTCTCCCCGGATCCGCCTTTCATTCGTCCCAGGACCTCTGCCTGCGACTGTCGTCCAGCTTCCTCGATGCCGAGAACGACAAAAAGGCCGAAGCATTGGTCGATGCCTTTCGAGAGGACCCCGACCCGGCCCGCTTCATCCAGGGCCACCACCCGTCGTTCCAGGACGTGCGCCAGCGATTGGCTGACTTCGTCCAGGAGCTGGGGGGACGATGAAGCAACATCTCTGGACGCGAGGCTGTCGCCACGGGCCGGGAAAGAGTGGAGCCAACACGAACACGAGAGTCCCATGAGAGATGTCGTCATCGCCGACGCGGTCCGCTCCCCTGTGGGCAGGCACAACGGAAGCCTTTCGAGCGTCCGCCCGGATGACCTGTTGGCCGAAGTCCTGAAGGGCCTCGTGGAGCGCACCGGCATCGACCCGACCACCATCGAGGACGTCTATGCCGGGTGTGGGAACCAGGCAGGGGAGGACAACCGGGACGTGGCTCGCATGGCAACCCTCCTGGCCGGCTTCCCGGTAGAGGTTCCGGGTGTCACCGTGAACCGGAACTGTTCGTCGGCTCTGGAGGCCGTCAACCAGGCGGCCAAAGCCATCATGGCCGGAGAGGGAGGGGTCTTCATCGGCTCGGGCGTGGAGAGCATGAGCCGGGCTCCATGGGCGATGTCCAAGCCGGAGCGTCCTCAGCCTGTCGGGCATCCCGCCATGTGGGACACCACCGTGGGGTGGCGATTCAACAATCCTCGAATGGACGAGTTGTACCCCATCGTTAGCCTCGGGGAGACGGCGGAGCGGATCGCCGACGAGTTGGGGATCACTCGTGGGGAACAGGACGCCTTCTCCCTGGAGAGTCACAGGCGCGCGGTGGAGGCCATCGACGCCGGGAAGTTCCGGGACGAGATCATTCCCATCCCGGTGCCACAGCGGAAGGGCGATCCCCTCACCGTCGACACGGACGAGCATCCCCGCTACCGAAAGGAAGGCGGCCGCTACGTCCTGGACACTAACCTGGAGCAGCTCGCGCGTCTTCGCCCGGCCTTCCGAACGGACGGGACCGTCACGGCGGGGAACTCCTCCGGCATCAACGACGGCGCTGCTGCCCTCCTCCTCACCAGTCGGGAGAAGGCGTCCGAGCTCGGGCTTCGGCCCATGGCGCGCTGGCTCGGGTCCGCGGTCGCCGGGGTGGACCCTGGGGTCATGGGCTACGGGCCGGTCCCCGCCACCCGGAAGCTACTGGCCAGGCTCGGACTCGACCTGGACGAGATCGGACTGGTGGAGCTCAACGAGGCGTTCGCCGCCCAGACCCTGGGCGTGATGCGCCGTCTGGGGCTCCGGCACGAGATCACGAACGTAAATGGGGGCGCTATCGCCCTTGGGCACCCCACAGGCTGCTCTGGAGCACGCATTCTGGTCACCCTGCTTCACGAAATGAAACGGCGGGCCAGGGAGGAGCGCCGGCCCTACTACGGCTTGGCCACCCTATGCGTGGGTGTGGGGATGGGAGTATCGACCATCGTTGAATGGCTGGACGAGTGACACCATGAAGAACCGAGAGACGGAGCGACCGCTGTCGGGCATCCGGGTCCTTGGGCTCGAGCAGTACATGAGCGGTCCTTACTGCACGATGCTCCTTGCGGACGCCGGAGCGGAAGTCATCAAGATCGAACGCCCGGGAACGGGAGACCCCAGGAGACACATCCCTCCTTTCGCGGAGAGAGGCGGCGTTCGGAAGGCCGGCGGCTTCATGGCCTACAACCGCAACAAGA
Source organism: Gemmatimonadota bacterium (assembly GCA_039586555.1). Lineage (GTDB taxonomy): Bacteria > Gemmatimonadota > Gemmatimonadetes > Longimicrobiales > Gaopeijiaceae > JBDHKE01. The sequence goes on from JBDHKE010000099.1 coordinate 1,983, forward strand.
AGAGCGTCGCGCTCAACATCCGGAACGACGAGGGACAGGAGATCTTCAGGGAGCTCGCCACCGTCTCGGACGTGGTAGTGGAGAACCTGCGGCCGGGGTCCATGGCGAAGGCCGGACTGGACTACGGAGGGCTGCGACTGGTGAACCCCCGGCTCATCTACGCGATGATCTCGGGGTTTGGCCGCTTGCCGGGAGCCCGGAGCGAATACGCCGACCGACCGGCTTTCGACATCGTTGCAGAGGCGATGAGCGGAGTGATGGATCTTGTGGGGTTCGCCGACCGCCCGCCCACGTACACCCTATACGGCCTTGCAGACGTCCTTGCCGGACTCGTGGGCGCCTATGGCGTTCTCCAGGCCCTTCTGATGCGCGAACGATCAGGGGAAGGGCAACAGGTTGACGTTTCACTTCTGGATAGTATGCTCGCCCTGAACGAGCGCATGGTGGCCCTCTATTCGGTAACGGGGCAGGAACCCGCCCGAGGTCGGCCCGAGCATTTCTGGCCTCGCGGCGCTTTCTCATGTAGGGACGGATACGTGGCGATCAACGTCCCCGACGATACGATCTGGTCCCGACTTGCCCGGACAATCGGTCGCCCAGACCTGGTCGAAGACCCTCGGGCGGCCGACGGCACCAGCCGCGCCGCCAACGCCGGCTTCCTGCAACCCATCATCGAGGAGTGGATGGCGGACAAGACCAGGGCCGAGGTCGTCGAGACGCTCAACGCCGCCGGGATGCCCACCGGACCCGTCTACACCGCTCGGGATGTATTCGATGACCCGCACTTTCGCATCCGCGGGATGCTCAGCGACGTCGACGATCCGGATGTCGGCCGATACACGTTCGCTCGCAGCGTGCCTCACCTGGAGGCCGCACCTGAGATTCCCACTCGTGCCGCACCTCGTCTCGGGGAGCATACACGGGAGATTCTCGAGGAACTGCTGGGACTGAGCACGGAAGAAATCGACCGGCTCGCCAGCGACGGCGTGGTGGGCCTGGATCCAGGCCGAAGACCCACATAGGACAAGCACACTGAAGGGAGAATCCAGGGGAGGGGCCACGCCCATGACGGCCGGTCACAGGCACAAGCACATCCTGATACTGACAGACGAGTATCCCCCGATCGGCGGGGGGGTGGGCCAGTGGGCGTACGGGATTGCCCACGCACTCTCCGCTCAGGGGCATGGCGTCGAGGTGCTCACTCGTGAGCGGGAAGACGGGCCTTCAGGCGACCCCGGACCCGCCAGCGACGTGCCCGTGATCCGCATCCGCGGAAGAGATTGGAAGCGATACCGTTCCTGGTATTGGCACCGCGGCATGAGGAAACACGTCGGATCCGGGCGCATTCCGGATCTCATCATCGCCACCACGTGGCCCCGCGCTCGCAGTGCGTTGCCGGTTGCTCGCAGAGCCCGCATCCCGATGGCAGTGGTCGTCCACGGCCTGGACATCACCAGGCGCATGTCGTTTCTCGAGCGGTTGGGGCTTCGCTACACCCTGGGACGCTGCTTCCGAATCGTGGCGGTCAGCGAATTCACCCGGGACCGACTCGGAGCCATGCTTCCCGACCTGGAAGACAGGATCCTCGTCGTACCCAACGGCGTGGACCCGACACGGTTCTCCCCGGGACCGCGCGATCACGCGCTTGGAGGCCAGTGGGGCATCAGGCCCCGAGACCCGGTCGTCCTGACTCTGGCCCGCGTAATCCGGAGAAAGGGGCACGACCACGTCATCCGTGCCATGCCCCGGATCTTACGGGCCGCTCCGAGATCCAAGTACCTGATCTGCGGGCTCGGCAGCGAAAGCTACCTTGCCGAACTTCGGCGACTCGTTGGGAACCTCGGTCTGGAAGACTCGGTGGTCTTCGGCGGGTTCATCGAGACGGAACGTGTCAACAGCGTATACAATCTGTGCGACGTCTATGTGATGGCCAGTCGTGAGATCGTCGAAGCTGGCGACACCGAAGGTTTCGGTATCACCTACCTCGAGGCCAACGCCTGCCAGAAGCCCGTGGTCGGTGGACGTACAGGCGGCGTTCCGGACGCCATCGTAGACGGCCAAACTGGATACCTGGTCGATCCCACCGACACCGTCGAAATCGCCGACAAAGTAGGTCTTCTGCTGGGAGATCCAGAGCTTGCCGCTCGACTCGGTAGGCAGGGACGGGACCGTGTGCTGCGAGCGTATACCTGGAGCAGCGTCTCCGAACGGCTGTACCACGGCCTGTTCTCCTGAGCCGTCCTCTTTTTCCGAGCCATCCTGTTCTCCTGAGCCATCCTGTGAAGCGAGCGTTGATCGCGCAGACAAGCTCCTTCTGAAGCCCCCGCGCTCGTCAGGTCGAGGTCCGCGCGGAGAACGAGAATGCGGCGGCGGCGCCAGCTCGGCTTCTCTGTTATCATCATCCTCTTCTTCGGGGCTCCGCCCAGGGGTCCTGCGCGGCCACCCACCTCCCCGCCAGCCCTTGCGCGGCGCGTCCTCCGCGCGAATGGTGACGACGACGAGACCTGCATCATGAGATTCCTGATTCCGTCCATTGCGCTTCTGGTGGTCCTGCTCGGGGCGTGCCGCCCTGTGACTTCCGGAGACGACCCGGAGAGGCCCATCCGGATCGTCGTCGTCACACACGGGGCCGCGTCCGATCCGTTCTGGTCCGTGGTCAAGAATGGGGTCGATCAGGCTCAGGCCGACCTGGGCGTCACCGTGGAATACCGAGCACCCGAAACATTCGATATGCCGCGAATGTCGCAGCTGATTGATGCCGCGGTGGCTTCCCGTCCCGATGGACTAGCGGTTTCCGTACCGGATGTGGACGCCCTGGGCGACGCCGTCCGCGGGGCAGTGGATGCGGGAATCCCCGTCGTTTCCCTCAACTCGGGCAGTGATGTGTATGCGGAGCTCGGTGTCCTTCGGCACGTAGGGCAAACCGAGTATGAGGCCGGCCTGGCTGCAGGGAAACGGATGGCGAATCTCGGTGTCCACCAGGCTCTGTGCGTGAATCACGAGGTCGGCAACGTGGCCCAGGATCTCCGGTGTGATGGGTTCGGTGACGGCCTGGGCCGTGATGTAGAAGTGCTCGCGGTATCCATGGATCCCACGGAGGTCCGCAATGCCGTGACCGCCGCGCTTCGGCAGAGACCGGAAGTGGACGGTATCCTGGCCACCGGCCCCCTCGGAGCTGAGCCGACCCTGCGGGCTCTGCGGGACGCGGCGTCCACGAACCGGGTGCGTCTGTCCGCCTTCGACCTCTCACCCACGGTGCTGGAGGCGATCGCCGCCGGAGACATGGCCTTCGCCATCGACCAGCAGCAGTACCTCCAGGGATACCTGCCCGTCCTGCTGCTGACGCTCTACGTCCGCTACGGGTTGCTTCCAGCTGATGACATCCGGACTGGCCCCGGCTTCGTGACTCGACAGAACGCCGAACGCGTGACGTCGCTGAGTGTCCAGGGAATTCGGTAACTCGGGGGCGGACGAACGGGTCCGCCACATCAGCCTCTTTCGGCGGTTGATGAGCCGATCGGAGCTGGGAGCGGTCTCGGGTGCGGTTCTCGTCTTCGCCTTCTTCTCCATCGTAGCTGGAGACCAGGGCTTCCTCAGCTTCCCCGGAATCCTGAGCTGGATGGAGGTATCGGCCCAGCTCGGGATCCTGGCAGGTGCCGCCGCGCTTCTCATGATCGGCGGGGAGTTCGACCTCTCCATCGGCTCCATGATCGCGGCCGCCGGAATGGCGATCGCGATTCCGATCGTCGAGTTCGGATGGCCACCCTGGGCCGCTATCCTCCTGGCCTTCGTGCTGGCCCTGGCAATCGGATACGCCAACGGAACGATCGTCAACCGAACAGGGCTTCCCTCCTTCATCGTGACCCTGGCCGGGTTGTTCATCCTTCGAGGGGCAACCATCGGCTTCACGCGACTGATCACGGGGCGAACCCAGGTCCCGGGAGTCAAGCGCTTCACCGAAGGCGATCCGGTCGCTCAGCTCTTCACCGGAAACATGCACGGGATCCCGGTCTCCGTCTGTTGGTGGCTGGCTCTGGCCGCGGCCGCCACGTGGCTCCTCCTGCGCACCCGCTTCGGGAACTGGGTCTTCGGGGTCGGGGGAGACTCGGATTCCGCCCGCAACATGGGGGTCCCAGTGGAGCGCGTGCGTATATTGCTCTTCATGGGAACGGCGGTGGCCGCCACGATCTTCGCCGCGCTTCAGGTACTGGACTTCGGCTCGGCCGATGTGAATCGTGGGCAGCTCAAGGAGTTCGAAGCCATCATCGCCGCCGTGATCGGAGGGTGCCTGCTCACTGGAGGATATGGATCGGCCATCGGCACGGTCTTCGGAGCCCTGATCTTCGGGATGGCCCAGCAGGGAATCTTCTTCACGGGAGTCAACACGGACTGGTTCAAGGTCTTCCTGGGAGGAACGCTCCTCGTTGCGGTGATGTTCAACAACTACGTCTACCGGCGGGCGACCCGGTCGGAGGATTAGGCAACGTGGATGTCCTGGTGGAGGCCCGACGACTGGGGCGGAGATTCGGGAAGGTGATCGCCCTTCGGGAAGTCTCCTTGACCATATCGTCGGCGGAGGTCGTCGGCCTCCTCGGAGACAATGGCGCCGGGAAGTCCACGCTCATCAAGATTCTCTCCGGCGTGCTCCGGCCGAGCGAGGGCATGCTTCTCTGGGAGGGGCGCGAGGCCCGCTTCGAGTCACCTCGGGATGCACTGGACCGGGGTATCGCCACCGTCCATCAGCATTTGGCCGTGCAGCCCCTGCTCAGTGTGGCTCGAAACTTCATCCTGGGACGGGAGCCGGAACGCGGATGGGGACCCTTCCGCCGGTTGGACATGAGGCGGGCCCGTGCCATCACCGAGGCGGAGATGGCCCGCATGGGTATTGATTTGCGTGATCCGGCCCAGCCGCTGGGAACGATGTCCGGGGGAGAGCGTCAGTGCCTCGCCATTGCCCGAGCCCTCTACTTTGGCGCGAGGCTCCTGATCCTGGACGAGCCCACCTCGGCGCTCGGCGTCAAGCAAGCGGCCCTCGTCCTTCGTTTCATCCGACAGGCTAGGGAGGAGGGGGTGGGCGTGGTCCTGGTCACTCACAACGTTCACCACGCTCATGCCGTCGCCGACCGGTACATCATCCTGGAGCGGGGACGACTGCGAGGAACCTTCCAGCGGGCCGAGGTGGGGACGGGGGAGCTCCTCGACCTGATGGCCGGAGCATCCACCCTCGAGGCTGAGCTCGCCGGGAGGGCTCGGTCAGATTCCACGTGAACGAGGGGCAGCTCGCCCTTCCGGCCCACCTCTCGACTCCGGGGTGAGGACCTACGACTCCCGCAACGGCGCTTCTGCGAACCCCCGGAGGGCCGCCAGCCACTGCCTCGTCAGGATCCGGAGAGCGGCACGTCCCTTTTCGGCCGTAGCCAGCGTCGGGTCCCCGAAGTGGCCGGTCTCCGAGTAGGCCGGGTCTCGGGGATTTCGGGAGAAGAGGCCCGGTTCATACCCCGGGTAGTCCTTCGTTCGATCTTCCCGGTAGCCCACAGTCGCGAGCTCCATGCGCACCCGCTCCGGCTGGAGCACCAGATGGATGGACGTCTCGATTTCGTCCGCGTGACCTCCCGCCTTCTGTTCGGCGAGCGCCTCGATCTCGTCCGTTTCCAGATCGTCCCAGGATACTACGAGCACCGGCGTTCCGGTTTGCACCCGCAGCTCCCGCGCAGCCATGGCGATGGGGAGACCCGTCGCTTTCCTGATGCCCATGTTCAGAAAGACAATGCGCCGGACCCCTTTGTCCACCAGCGATCGCGCCACCTGTGACAGATACTCCCGGAAGACGTGTGGGTCGGCGACCTCCGTTCCTGGATAGTCCCGGAAGGCCGGAAACCAACCGTGAAGCACCGGGGGAGCCACCAGCACAGGCAGTGAGTCCACCGCCTGCTGGCAAAGATACTCCATGACGGCGGCGTCGGCGTTCATCGGCAGGTGGGGGCCGTGTTCCTTGGCACCTGCACCGAAGGGCACCACCACGAGCGGTGACTCCGCAAGCCGTCTCTCGGCCACAGGCCAGGAGAGATGGCCCAGGAATGCCCCCGGAGCTTGCGCCTCCACGGGAGCAAAGAACAGGGCGAAAGCGAGCACGGGTGCGGGCCGGCAGATCGACGAAGGACGCATTTGGACTCACCGTTGAAGTGGATCTATCCGAGGGTCTCCAGCACCAGCTGCCCGAACCGGGTCAGGACCCGGTGGCCATCCACCGGTCGTACGGCAGCCAGCAGTTCCCTGACATCCTGGCCTTCCCGTTCGAGATCCTCCCGCTGCTCGACGATGTAGTGACGCGTGGCCTCCGCCGAGAACTCGGGATGGAACTGTACTCCCCAGGCGCAGGGGCCGACCCGGAACGCCTGATGGGGATCGCGATCGCTGGAGGCCAGAAGCACGGCATCCTCCGGAAGGCCCAATACCGACTGAGCATGCGTCGAGTAGGCCGAGAATCTCTCGGGAAGGACGTGGAAGATCGGGTCGGATTCTGCCGCGGGACGGCGGCGGATGCTCACCACGCCGGCTTCCCACCCACGAGGGTTGTTCCCCACCTCACCCCCCAGGACGTGGGCCAGAAGCTGGTGCCCGTAACAGATGCAGAGCAGGGGAACGGATCGCGTCACCAGCTCGCGAAGCCAGGCCCCGCTCCGCACACTCCATTCCGCTCGATCGGTCACCATTTCATGCGCTCCGGACACCACCACCGCGGCAGTCCCCCGCGGGTGCGGCAGGGGATCTCCCGAACGCACGTCCACGATCCGGGTGCAGTCCTCCGGAAGACCCAGCCCGGCGACGATCCAATCGTCGTAGTCTTTGAGCTCTCGCTCCAGGTCAGGGTAGGTGGAGCCCACCTTCAACACGGTGACGGCCCAATCCATTGTGCCGAGCCCTTGCTTCCTCGAAACCCGCCTTCCTAACCCCCGGGAGGGGTAAGCTCTCCCCTATACGGATATCGGCGATTCCGGAGCAGGCAACCCTGGAGGCCCGAACCTGAAACAAAATCCTCGTCGGCTCCGTAGAGCCAACCGAGAGATCACCGATCGGTGAACCTTCGCTGAACGAACCGAATTCACAACTGCATAGCAGGACCCGGGACCGGAAAGGGAGGGGTGAGCGAATGAGGGGGATACGAGACGTCTTCGCCGTGTTGTTCTTCGTGGCGACGGGCTTCCTGGTCAGTGTTGTCCAGGCTGCTCCCACGGGGGAGTCCGCCTTGATGGGCACGGGTCCGGGCGTGGATTCCGTGGCCTGCGACCAGGTCGCTCCCGCACCAGGAATCCGGGGCTAAGACGATTCTGCACCGAGATCGCGGGCCAGATCCGTCAGGGTCTCGCCGAGGATCTCGACCGCGCAATCCAGCTGTCTCTCGCCGATCACCAGAGGCGGGGACAGCTGGATTGTTTCCCCGCTGCTCCCGGCCGGCAGAACGAGTACGCCCTCTCGGAGGAGTCTCCTCGCCGCAGTAGCCCCGCCACCCGGCCAGGGCTCATCCGGGCCGCCGAGCTCGATCCCGACGAGCAGGCCCCGGCCCCGCACCTCGCGCACCACAGGAACAGCCTCGAGGACCGCTTCCAGCGATGCTCGGAGGTGAGCTCCGATCTCGGCTGATCGAGACAGAAGCCCCAGAGATTCCACTTCATCCAGGACCGCCAGTCCAGCGGCGCAGCCCACCGGGTGCCCGAGGAACGTGCTGGTGTGAAGAGCCTCGCCACCGGAGGGGGGCCAGGCATCCATCACCGGTCCTGCACCGATGCAGGCGCTCAGGGGAAACCCACCTCCGAGTCCCTTCCCCAGGCAGATCAGGTCAGGAGTCACCTGCTCGTGCTGGTACGCGAACAAGGTGCCCGTTCGCCCCAGCCCCGTGAGGATCTCGTCGAAGACCAGCAAGGCACCGTGTGCGCGGGCGAGCTCCGCAAGCTCACCCAGAAAGCCGCCAGGTGGGATCAGCACGCCGGCCCTTCCCTGGACCGGCTCCAGGATGACCGCACCGATGGGATCACCCTGGGGCGAGCCGCGCCTAAGGATCTCCTGCACCGCCTCCAGGCTAATCTCCGATGCCCGGTCCCCCATCGTGAGCGGGTTCGGGAAGGGGGCGAACGCGGCCTCGTAGAGGCGCCGGGCGAAGGGGTCCCGGAATTCCCGTCTGCCCGTGGCCGCGAGAGCCCCGAGAGTCAGTCCGTGATATCCGCCCTCGAAGGCCAGGATCCCGGGTCGGCCTGTGGCCAGCAACGCCGTCTTGAGGGCGATCTCCACGGCCTCCGATCCCGTGGAGGCCAGAACGGAGCGCGCATCCGGCCAGGGTGAGATCAAAGCCAGACGTTCCAGGAGCTCGACCTTGATCGCTGGAGGGTGAACGTCACCCATACCGTGCACGAGCCGCTGAGCCTGCGCTGCCGCTCTCACGCCGACTCCGGCATGGGAGTGCCCGAGGAGCGCGACGCCGAACGCGGCCGTGAGATCGAGGAAGACGTTCCCGTCAGCGTCCACCACGTTGGGTCCCCGCGCCTCCCTCCAGAACACAGGGAACTCCGGAGAAAGGAAGGTGACGTTCCTGGACTCCACGCCTCTGAGTCGCTCAGCGAGAGCTTGTGATCGAGGTCCGGGTGGGGGGGTCCGGATGAGCGGAAGCAGGTTTCCGAGCCGGTCATCGTTCATGCCGAGTTCTCCCGTGGCGCACGCGGGGCCGAGAAGAAAGGTCTCTCCCCCCGGGATCACCGGCAAGAAGAACGGATCCAGGACGGCGATGGAAAGATGCAAGAGGGTTCGCCTGAGAGAGTTGATCCAAGCAGAGAAGTATCCGACAGAATCAGAGGCCGCCGCTGCCTCCAGCGGCAGCCGGCCGTACGTTTCTCGGCTTCGCCCTGGCGGGCCTGGAGGTGATGGGAAAGGCCACCCACACGGGAACGGTGCTCGTCACCCTTCAAGGCTGGGGCAAACTCGAGCTCGGACCGCACCCTCTGAGCCTCCTCGTCCAAGGCGTCGTGCCCTGAAGAGACATCGAGGATCGTCTTGCCCACCCGCCCGCGCTCATCGATGAAGAACCAGAGTCGGACGGTACCACTGACGCCCTGAGCCTTGAGAAAGAGCTGCCTCGGCCGAAACCGCGGCCAGAGTCAGGGCCCCGTCACCATCAACGCAGATGCCATCCACGCTGCGATCAGGGCTCTACCTCCCCGAGTCGCTCGTCCAGGAAGTCTCTCAACCGCCTCAACACGTCCTCCGGCAGCTCCCGATCGGACACCAACTGGTTTTTTAATGATACGGCGACCACCGAGAACACTTTCCGAGTCAGCCTGCGAAGGGCACTGCGCCGAGCGTCGGACTGTTCTACCAGGGGGTGGTACCGGTAGGCCCGGCCTTCCTCCTCGTGGCTCGCGTACCCTTTACCCTCCAGAATCCTGAGGACGGTCAGCACGGTAGTATAGGCGAGACGATCGGGGAGCCCGCGTTGAACCTCGGCGACGGTACCGGATCCGATCCGCCACAGGACACTCATCACGTCCAGCTCTCGATCCGTGAGAACGACTTCCACAGTGCGGCCTCCTTCCTTCTACTAAGAGCTTAGTAGAAATGCGGCCCGCTTCACAATCCCGTCAACTATCTATTTGGTGGACGCATGTGAGGAGAGCTGTGATCAGCAACCTGAGTTGCGGAACCGTCATCCCCTGGCTTCGCCCGTGCGAAACTCGCTAGACTGTGACGGAAGCTGCGGCCGCGCCGCAGGAGGAAAGCACTCATCGAGCGAGCTGAAGCGGATCGGCGACTCCCGGTTGCCTGCCCGCCAGCGCGTCGATGCGAGAGCCACAGGCCTCATCCGCGAACCGAGGAACAACTGTGTCCAAGCTCGACGAGGGAGTGAGAATCGGGGATCGCACCCTGAAGCCCGAAAGCCTGATGATGAGCTACGGCTATCGACCCGATTGGTCGGAGGGCGCGCTCAAGACTCCCATATTTCAGACCTCCACCTTCGTGTTCGAGTGTGCCGAAGACGGGAAGGCGTTCTTCGAGCTCGCGTACGGCCTCAGGGAGCAGAAGCCCGGCGAGAGCCTCGGGCTCATCTACTCCCGCCTGAACAACCCGACCATGGAGATCCTGGAGGACCGTCTCACCCTCTGGGAAGGAGCAGAAGAGGCAGCCGTCTTCGAGAGCGGCATGGGAGCCATCTCCACAGCGGTCCTCTGCTTCCTTCGACCGGGCTCACTCCTCTTGTTCAGCGAGCCAGTGTACGGAGGCACCGATCACCTCTTCCGGCACGTGCTTCCCGAGTTCGGGATCGAAGTCGTGCCCTTCAACGCCAGAGATGGCTCCGTGGCGCTCGACACAGCGCTGGAGGAGGGAGACCGCAAGGACCGTGTCGCGATGATCTACGTGGAGACCCCGGGAAACCCCACGAACGATCTCGTGGACATCGGCCATTGCGCCGAGGTGGCCCGGTCCCTCTCCAGCGCGGAGCGGCGGGTACTGGTTGCAGTTGACAACACCTTCCTGGGACCCCTTTGGCAGCACCCTATGAAGCTCGGCGCCGACCTCGTCCTCTACTCTCTCACGAAGTTCGTAGGTGGGCATTCGGACGTAATCGCCGGTGCCTGCCTTGGCAACCATGATCTCATGACCCAGGTGAAGGCGACCCGGACCTTCCTGGGCAGCATGGCCACTCCCTGGACGGCCTGGCTCCTCCTGCGCAGCCTCGAGACTCTGAAGCTCCGCATGACCTGCCAGATGAAGAACGCCCGCCACGTGGCGGATTTCCTCGCTGATCACCCGAAGGTCGCGGGGGTCCACTACCTGGGACATCTGGAGGAGTCGGACCCAGGATTCGAGATCTATCGAAAGCAGTGCATCTCCCCTGGATCGATGATCTCCTTCGAGGTCCATGGCGGGGAGGCCGAAGCTTTCCGGCTCCTCAACAACCTCAAGCTGATCTGCCTGGCCGTGAGCCTCGGCGGAACGGAGTCACTGGCGGAGCACCCGTACTCCATGACCCACGCCGACGTGGACCCAGAAGTCAAGGAAGAGATGGGGCTCACCCCCGGGCTGGTGCGTCTCTCCGTGGGAGTGGAGAGCCCGGAAGACATCATCGCAGATCTGGAGCAGGCTCTGGAGGCCGTCTGAGGCCGATCCGACCTCCCTGACGACTGGCCCCACGCCGAGCCGTCGCTCCAGCCCCCCTGACGCAATCCGGCGTCGCCCTCCTAGCCCAGAGTGATCCAGCTCATGAGGACCAGATAGGTCACCAGCAGAAGGGCCCCCTCCCAGCGCCGGATCGTGTATCGCATCCGGGCAACAGGTAGCACCAGGAGGGATAGGATCAACATGGCCGGCATTTCCTTGGTCAGGATGCTAGGCTCCACGCGGATGGGCCGGATCAGGCTGGCGAAGCCCAACACCGATGCGACGTTGAAGATGTTGGATCCCACGATGTTCCCGACAGCGATGTCCGATTCCTTCCGCAGCGCTGCCACCAAGCTGGTCGCCAACTCCGGGAGTGATGTACCGATAGCCACTACGGTCAGCCCGACGATCAGCTCCGGCACTCTGAGCGCTCCCGCGAGAAACGTGGCCGATTCCACGATGGCATAGCCTCCCACCACGAGACCCGCGCTGCCAGAAAGGACGAGCACACCGTCGCGGAGCAGCCCCGTTGCCGAGGCCAGAACCGTCTCCCGGGCAAATATCTCGTACTCGCCCAGCACCTCCGCCGGCTCCCTCCGGGCCGCGCGAAACACGAAGATCAGGTACCCGCAAAGGACCACCACCAGCATGGCTCCATCCCCGCGGCCCAGGTCGTAGTCGATGATGAGCGGATACAGCAGGGCCGAGATGACCAGCATCATCGGGACCTCCCGCGAGATGACCTGCGCCGCGACCTGAAGCGGCCTGGCCAGAGCGACCACACCGAGGATCAGTCCGAGGTTGGCGAGATTCGACCCCAGCACGTTCCCCATGGCGATGTCGTCGCTTCCCTTGAGAGATGCCACCACCACCACCACCAACTCCGGAGCCGAGGTGCCCAAGGCCACCACCGTGAGCCCGATGACGATGGGGCTCACGTCAAATCGGCGTGCGAGCTGAGCTCCGCCCCGCACCAGCCAGTCCGCCCCGAAGAAGAGCGACCCGATGCCCCCGACCAGGAGGAGCAGGTTGCCGATCACCTGCGCCCTACCCTGAGCGGACACACGAACGACCCAGCTGTCTTCACTGCCAGTTCCGTTTCCTCCATCCGCCCTCCTGGGGCCCCTCAGTCGCCTAGATCCACGCCCACTTC
>JBDHKE010000230.1:0-5358 GCA_039586555.1 Gemmatimonadota bacterium
CGGGGCAGCGCGTCCTTTGCGGAGCGAGCCCCGTACGAAGACTGAAGGCGTCTCGGAATGCAAGAGAAACCCAGGCCCGCAGCATCCACGAGCCTGGGTCTTCCTCTTGGTAGTGCCAGCGGCTATGAGGGCTGGAACTGCTGCGACGGGGCGTTGTTGAGCTCGTTGGAGATGTCTACGAAGAGGTTTCCGATGGCGTTGCGCAAGAAGATAAGCGCGAGGATGAGCCCGATCGCCACCAGCGCGATGATCAGGGCGTACTCTACAAGACCCTGCCCCGAGTCATCCGACCAGAGGTTGCTGAACAGCTCCACGTGATGCTCTCCGTCACGTGACGGGAGACACAGTTACAAGGAACATGCCAGACCGGACCGGTGTGCGTGAACCGCACCTACCGGGTGCCTCATGTAAGGTACGGGGGGGCGAGCGAGTTTCCAGTAGGCCCTGGAGAAGCCCCGATCTTCTTGTGGACCACCCCTGAACCCTTCCCGAGCCGCCGATAGCCGTTAGGCTGCGACTGACAGCGGCTGGGTACGGGAAACGGAGGGGCACCCGCACAAAGGAACAACGACCCCCTTATGAAGCCGCCTTCAGTGGCCCGTTGTCCCGCGTCGTGATTCAATACACCACGGCGATGCGGTACAGCCATCCCGCCAGGAACGGCACCAGCATGAAAGCCGACAGCCCGCCGGCGCTCGCTGACCAGCCGCAGGTCGCGCTCGTGTTGGTTGTCGAGCCGATGATGTCGGCGAGTTGCAGCCAGATGTCGCCCTCGCTCGAGATCCAGCACTGCACGACGGGCGGGTTCGACGTGCTGCCAGCATCGGACGGTAACGCGCGTGCAGCACGAAGCCGTCGGACGGGATCGTGCCCTGGAACACGACGCGGTTCGTACCCTGCCCTGGCGGTCCTTCCGGCCCCGGTGGTCCCATCAGCCCCGCAGCGCCCTCGCAGGCCAGCAGCAGATCGGCGGGGAGGTTCCGCTTGTCGTCCTCAAGGCGCTCGCGCTCGCGATCCTGAAAGAGCGCATTGGGCTTGGCGACTAGACGCCCCCGAGCCCCCCAACCGTACCCTCTACCCCTTCCGAAGCCGCCCTCGACCTGGCCGGCGATCGCCGGCGGAGCTACCGTTGAGGTGTCAGCTGTTGAAGGAAGGAAGCCCCGCCATGTACCGAGGCATCACGCTTGTCGCCCTGGCCCTCCTCGCCTGTGCCCCGCAGGGAGACGCGCCGGCCGAGGAAGAACCGCTCCCCGAGTACTCCGTGATCGAGGAGGGGGTGGCGCAGAACGGCATCGCCTGGGGAAGCGTCCTGGTCCGCTCCTTCTCGCGGAACACGCCTGCGGCGGAGCGGGAGCGGGTCCTGCGCAGGATCGCCGAGGACCGGGACTGGGGCGAGGCGGGCCTGTATTGCAGCGAGGACGCTCAGAGGGCCGACTTCTCCCGGTCGTTCGCCGAGGCTCACCCGGGGGCGCTGGAGAGCTGCGCGATCGGTATCCTGGATCGGGACGGGGTCTTCCAGTCCTGGGACGACCTCTACGGAGTGCGTTAGGGGCGATCGGCCGATGGACGTGGTGCTATGGGTCACGCCGCTCCCCCCGGAAAGATATAGGCTCAAGCTCCCCCGTGAGGAGATGCTTGGGAACAAGCTTGCCGTAGTACTGAGCCGCGCCTTCGGCTGGCTCCTCCACCGCAGAGCGGAGAGCTAGAGCAGCAGCTCTCCCTGCACCATGCGCCTGCGCCAGAAGATCGGGCGGCAGAGCGTCCGCGTTGAACATCCGGGGTCTCAGAGCCTCCGAGCCTGATCTCCGGTACGGAACCCCCGAGCGCCTCCGGGAGCCCTTAGAACGGAAACTCACGCCTCCTGCAAGGCCCTCCGCATCGCGCCCGCCATGTCCCCCGCCGCTGCGGTGAATGAGGGGTGCATGAACGGGCGCTCCGGCCGTCGAGGTCGAGCCGATCCGGGGACACCTGCGTCGTTATCTCGTCGAAGTCGCAACAGGAGTCTACGTGGGGAAGCTGTCGGCCCGCGTTCGGGATCGACTCTGGGAGCGCGTGACTAGGGAGCTGGGGCCCGGGCGCGCTGTTCTGGTTCGAGCGGAGGCCAACGAACAGGGCTACACCGTGGAGCTCGCCGGTTGGAACGATCGAGAGGTGGTCGATCTTGATGGGTTCCAATTATCTCGAATCCTCAAGAAGGGAAATCATGTGAGGACAACCAGTTACTAAGTGATGTCCCCACGCATGTGGGGGTGGACCGACAAACGTGACGCTGTGGAATTGCGGTTGTGGGATGTCCCCACGCATGTGGGGGTGGACCAGAGTCCTTCAGGTGACCTGCCGCCCATTCGGCGATGTCCCCACGCATGTGGGGGTGGACCGGTGCGTCAGCAGATATACCTGCAGACCGAGCCGATGTCCCCACGCATGTGGGGGTGGACCGGATTCCCACTCGCTCGGAGTCCATCCCTCGAAGATGTCCCCACGCATGTGGGGGTGGACCATGGCCGGTCACGGGGCTGATGGCGAGCATGAGGATGTCCCCACGCATGTGGGGGTGGACCTCGAAAGCTCGGGCCGGCGAAGGTCGAACACGTGATGTCCCCACGCATGTGGGGGTGGACCGGTGCGTCAGCAGATATACAAGGACGAGAGCTTCGTGATGTCCCCACGCATGTGGGGGTGGACCGAAGAACAGGTCAGCCCAGATCCCAAGCAGCTTGATGTCCCCACGCATGTGGGGGTGGAACCGAGGGATCGGCCTGCCCAGTATCGTGCTGGATCCCCGCCCGACAGGCTAGACACTGGATCGCGATGGTTCACACAACGGCACTACTTGAGTAGTCAGCCTGAACCCTGGAGAATGCAGCGCCGCCCAAAGACGGGCTTGGCGCAGGGAGTCTCTTTCCAAGGAAGCACACCATGCCTGTCATCACTGACCAGCCCCCGCTCTGGGCGGAGTTCTCGTTGCAGTAGGGGGCGTAGGGAGCCAGCCTCGTTGGCCCATCGACCCGCATCGGCGTATCTTCGAGGAGCAGTCACCCCCTTGTTGTGAAGCCGAGAACCTGATCCCGCCACTCGCTCCCGGCCACACTGGGAGTCTCACCCGTGGACGCTTCGCTGGAACGTCTCTCGAAGGCCCTCGCCGACCGCTACACCATCGAGCGCGAGATCGGCCGCGGCGGCATGGCCACGGTCTACCTGGCCGAGGACCTGAAGCATCACCGGAAGGTCGCCATCAAGGTGCTCAGACCCGAGCTGGCGGCCGTCCTCGGCGCTGAGCGGTTCCTGCACGAGATCAACGTCACGGCAAGCCTCCAGCATCCACACCTGCTTCCCCTCTTCGACTCGGGCCAAGCCGACTCCTTCGTCTATTACGTGATGCCGTATGTGGAGGGTGAGTCTCTGCGGCACAAGCTCGACCGAGAGAGACAGCTTTCCGTTGACGATGCCGTGCGGATCGCCGAGCAGGTAGCCTCGGCCTTGGACTATGCCCACCGCAACGGGGTGATCCACCGGGACATCAAGCCCGGGAATATCCTGCTCCACGACGGGCAGGCGCTGCTGGCCGATTTCGGCATCGGTTTGGCCGTGCAGGCAGCCGGTGGAGATCGCCTCACCGAGACGGGACTGTCGCTGGGAACGCCCCAGTACATGAGCCCTGAGCAGGCCACCGCCGATCGGGAGCTGGACGGTCGGCAGGCCATCATCGCGAAGGTGATCACCGACCGGCCGCAAGGTATCACGTCCCTGAGGGACACGGTGCCACTCCATGTCGCGGAGGCAGTGGACCGGGCCCTGGCCAAACTGCCGGCAGACCGATTCGCGACCGCTGCTCAGTTCGCCGAGGCCCTGACGAATCCCAGTGCCGTGGAGGTATTCCCTGTTGCGGCGGAGCACGGGGCCGCAGCGCCCGCGGTTTCGCGACTCCAGGTGAGGCCTCGGTGGTTGGCTTGGGTGCTCCCGCTGAGCCTGGTGGTGTTGACGGGATTGGCCGCCTGGGGGTGGCTGCGTCCAACGCGATCTCCGGACAAGGTCCGGGTCCGGTTCGAGGTTCCGATCCCTCCCAGCGAGCCGCTGGCAGATGAGCCCGGCAACGTGATCGCGCTCTCTCCCGATGGCGCCCAGATCGTCTATGTCGGAGAGGGCGATCAGGGCTCCCAGCTCTACTTGCGTCCCATAGACCAGTTGGATGCCAGGCCGATTCCGGGTACCGAGGGGGCGCTCACCCCCTTCTTTTCCCCCGATGGCCAATGGATCGGGTTTACCACGTTCGGCGAGGTGAGGAAGGTCCCGGTGGGCGGAGGCCCGGCGACCACCGTTGCGGAGCACACGGAGACGCGCGGGGCGACCTGGGGTGAGGATGATGCAATCGTCTTCGCCTCAATCTCTGGATTATGGCGAGTCTCGGCCGGCGGCGGCCCCAAAGAGCAGCTTACCCAGGTCGACGCCCGCCTCAGGCAAAACCGCCGGCCAGAGAGCTTGCCTGGTGGCAGGGGCGTGCTCTTCACCGTCGGCCAGGGCTACCCCGAAGCCTGGCGAATAGCGGTCCACTCCTTCTCAACCGGGGAGGTGACGCTCCTCTTCGAGGGTGATACTCCCCGCTACAGCGAGACGGGACACATCCTCTACGGGCGTGCAGACGGGGTCCTGATGGCTGTGCCGTTCGACCCCCTGCGCCTCGAGGTGACAGGGCAGCACAGGGCTGCCCTCGAAGGTGTCATGGTCAAGACCAGCGCCACCACGGAGTTCGACATCTCTCGCAATGGAACGCTCCTGTATCTGACCGGTGAGGTGGGCGGTGGAACGATGGTCCTGGTGGAGCGAGGCGGAGTGGAGCGGTCTTTGGGAATGCAGCCGGACGTCTACTTCAGCCCTCGATTCTCACCCGACGGCTCACGGCTGGTGTTCACCATCGGCCAGGCGGCCGCTGGTCAGGTGTGGATTCATGAGATTGCCCAGGGTACCTCCATGCCGCTCACGTTCGAGGAGCAGAGCAGCTACCCGGTGTGGAGCTGGGACGGCCAGCGAGTGGCTTTCTCATCGCCCATTCTTGGCACGTCTGATCTCTTCTGGAGGCGGGCAGATGGGAGCGGTGTAGCCGAGGCGCTCCTCGAGATCCCCGATGCGCAACGTCCCGCTTGTTTCTCGAGGGATGGAAGGTATCTGGTCTATCGAGAGAATACCCTCGGCACCGGGCAAGACATCTGGGTCCTTGCTCTCGAGGGCGACCGCCGGCCGTGGCCCGTAATCGAGAGCCCAACCTGGAGGGAGACCGCTCCCGCGCTGTCGCCGGATGGACGCTGGCTGGCCTACGGATCAAGCCTGTCCGGTAGCGACGAGATCTATGTGTCGGCCTTT
>JBDHKE010000231.1:0-4492 GCA_039586555.1 Gemmatimonadota bacterium
TCGAGTCCCTCGTGTGCCTCCACCGGCAGCCGCGACATTACCGCCACTGCCTCTACGTGCGCGCTCCGCTGGGGCCGCGCCGTGTGGTAGATCTCGTAGGGCGGCGCATCGTTCATACGGTCGTTGGCGAGGCGGCAGATTGACACCCCTTGGTCCGTGGCCAGATTCACCTCCTGTAGTCCGATGACATCAGGCTGCAGCGCCACCAGCTGGTCAAGCAGCAGGGGAAACCTCTCGTCCCAACGGCCCATCCTGTGGAAGAGATTAAGGGTGGCAATGGTGACGACGCTCATCGGACGCCTCGAATTGTATGTCGCCGCCAACAGTGGGACAACAGGAGTGTTCTGGCGGTTGGCCGTTCGTGAAGGCCGGTGCCGCGGCGAACTCCCCATCGGTAAATCGGGTGCCTCGAAGATTGCTGGTCAGCTAGCGTGAGTCGAGGCATACTGTCCTTGCACGAAACGGGGACTTGAGCGTTGCGGAGGGAAACGACCGATGACGGGACAAATGGGAAGGGCACGAGGCGGGGCCTACGAGGAGGTTGAGCTCACGGAGGCGGTGCGATTGTGCGACCCGCGGGGCCACCTTCTGCCGGCCAGCGTCGGCTGGTCAAGGCATCCCCTCCACATCTGCAACCTCAGGGGCCATTGGCCGAGGAAGAAGAAGTGGAACTACTGGTGCGTTACGAACGACAACTGCCTCTTCTCCGTCACCCTCGCCAACATCGACTACGTCGGTTTGGCCTTCGCGTACTTCCTGGAGTACGAGACGAAGAGGTTCATCGAGCAGACCGTGATGGTTCCCTTGGGCAGAGGTTGCTCCTTGCCCGACACGGTCAGCGGCGATATCTCCTTTGAGAACAAAGCAATGAATCTCTCGTTCACAGAGGATCAGGGATGCACCCGGATTCATGTCGATAGCCCTGCGTTCGGAGGGACCACGCTGTCGGCGGAGTTGCGAGTCGAACATCCGAAAGATCACGAGACGCTGAACGTGGTCATCCCCTGGAGCAAGAGCCGTTTCAACTTCACCTCCAAGCAGAACTGTCTTCCGACCACAGGAACCGTCTCGGCGCTACTCCACTTCATGGAACTGGGCATCGTTCTCGGGAAGGCAGGACGGTCAAACGATTGGCCTGAACCTCGGAGGCACCTGGACGGACGGAACCGGCCTGACCGAGAACGGCATCTGCGTAGATGGCCGGCTCAGCAAGGTCGGCGAGGATGTTCGTTTCATCTATGACCGAACGGATTTCATGAAGCCGTGGGCCCTCAAGACGGAGTCGTCCGAGCGGATCGACCTTCAGTTCACTCCCTTCTTCGAAAGGATAGCGAAGACGGATCTCCTGATCGTCAAGTCCGCAGTACGTCAAGTCATAGGGCGTTGTTCAGGAACCGTGGTCCCCGACGACGGGGCAGCCCTTCGCCTCGACGGGATGATTGGGTGGGTGGAGTGGCACGAGGCGCGCTGGTGAGCACCTCCGGTCTCCGCTTAGATATTCACAGGGGCCACCGCAACAGGCTCCTGGTGTTATAATGCGGCCTTGATGGGCCTGGCCCGCGAAGGTAGGGTGGCATCAATGACATCGGCTAGTTCCGCCCTGTGGCGTGAGGGGGACTGCGATGGCGATCAATAAGATTGTAGGCAGCTTCGACGAGGCGGTGGCCGACATCCCTGACGGTGCCGTGCTGCCCATCGGCGGATTCGGCGGGCCCGGCGAGTGCCCGAGCTATCTCGTCGCCGCCGTGGCCCGCAAGGGAGTCAAGGACCTCACCATCGTCGGCAACTCCGGTGGCTGGGGCCCGCAGCTCATCGAGATGCTGCGCGCCCGCATGGCCGTCCTGCTGGACATCCCGCCCGACTGGTTTGACCCGGGCCTCCTGGTGAACCGAGGTCAGGTGAAGAAAGGGATCCTCTCCTTCCCGGCGGCCCCTGCGCACATCCACACGCCCTTCGAGAAGGCGGTAATGGACGGCAAGGTTGAACTGGAGCTCATCGGCCAAGGCAGCCTGGCGGAGCGGATGCGCGCCGCCAAAGGGGGCATCGCCGCCTTCTACACTCCTGTGGGGGTGGGCACCATCGTCGAGGAGGGCAAGGAGGTGCGGGAGTTCGACGGCCGTAAACACCTCCTGGAGATGGCCCTCAAGGGGGACTTCTCGCTTATCCGTGCCCACAAGGCCGATCGCTACGGCAACCTGGTTTACCGGGGCTCCTCGCGCACCTTCAACGCCACCATGGCCGGCGCCTCTACCGTGACCATAGCCGAAGTGGACGAGGTGGTGGAGGCTGGTGACCTGGACCCCGACCACATCGTTACGCCAGGGATCTACGTGCAGCGGGTGGTGGTGCGCCCCCGCGAGCCGCATCCCTGGGACGAGGCCATGTAGGAGGGCACCCATGCCTGGAGAGCGACTAGACGAGCAAACGATGGCCCTGCGGGTCGCCAAGGAGTTTCAGGATGGGATGGTGGTGAACCTGGGGGTGGGCATCCCCACCCTGTGCAGCAACTTCGTACCGCCGGAGAAGGAGATCATCTTCCAGTCGGAGAACGGGATCCTGGGCTTCGGGCCGATCGCCACCAATCCGGATGAGGCTGACGAGAACCTCATCAACGCCGGCGTGCAGCCCGTGCAGCCCAAGCCAGGGATGGCGGTGTTCGATCATGCCGAGAGCTTTGTCATGATCCGGGGGGGTCACATAGACCTGGCGGTACTGGGAGCGCTGGAGGTAACGGAGCGGGGCGACCTGGCGAACTACACTCTGCCGGGAAAGCAGGTGGGCAGCTTCGGCGGCGGGCAGGACTTGGCCTTCTGCGCCAAGAAGCTGGTGGCGGTCATGACCCACACTACGCGCGAGGGCAAGCCGAAGATCCTCAACGAGCTCACGTCTCCAATAACGGCACCGGCCTGCGTCGATCTCATCATCACCGACATAGCCGCCATTGAGGTGACGGACGATGGGCTTCTGTTGAAGGAGGCCGTCCCCGGCTGGACGGCAGACGATATCCAGGCTCTCACGGAGGCAAAGCTCAGGGTCGCTCCCGACCTACGGGAGATGGAGCTTCTCTAGGGATGCCTGGAATCCCGGACTAGCCAGCGGGCGCTATCGCGGATCCTCGCTCTTGAAGTCTTTCTCCGTGTGGGGCCGCGTCAGCCGGGCCTCTTCTTCGCGCTCCCGCGATATCGCCCAAGTCAGCTGCTGAACGTCGTATGGGTACATCTCAATCTCCTCTATCCAAAGATACGAGGGCTCCGGCGGGGTGGATTCCTAGACGAGGGAAGCCCGCTGCGGCGTGAGCGGCCTGGCCCTCGGTCAACTGTGAGATTCTGGTGCAGGAGGTGACGCTCAATGACTATGGGTAGCTCTCTGGCCGAGCTGGCACGGGCGCGCCGGGGACGGCGACGGCGCGCTTCCAGTTGGGACCGCACGGGCGGCAACGCCGACTTCGTGGGTGTCGGCGCCAGACAGACGGTGGTTCTCTGTGACCTGGAGGGCGCGGGCATCATCCGCCACATCTGGTGCACGATGGCTGCGCCCCGCAACCCCCTCTACGCCCGCACCACGCTCCTGCGCATGTTCTGGGACGATGCGCTTACCCCGTGTGTCGAGGCGCCCATAGGCGACTTCTTCGGCATCGGCCACGGGATCGTCAAGAACTTCGTATCGCTTCCCCTGACGATGAGCCCGGAAGATGGGCGGGGGTTCAACTGCTTCTTCCCCATGCCGTTTTCCAGTCGCGCCCGCATCGAAGTGACGAACGAGGCGGACGCGGGGATGATCTTCTACTACTACGTGGACTACGAGGAGCACGACCACTTGGAGGATGACCTCCTGCGCTTCCATGCACAGTGGCGGTGGGAGGACCCCACGGAGGGCTGGGGCGAGGGACGCTTCGACGATGACATCGAGGCTGGCCAGATAGGTGAGTACCGGCGGGAGGTGTGGGCCACCCCCAACCTGGACGGCAGGGCGAACTACGTCATCCTGGAGGCAGAGGGTCGCGGCCACTACGTCGGCTGCAATCTGAACATCGATTGCTTCTCTCGCCAGAAGAACGACTGGTATGGCGAGGGCGACGACATGATCTTCATCGATGGGGATGTCTGGCCGCCCACCCTCCACGGCACCGGCACCGAGGACTACTTGAACACCGCGTTCTCCCCTCGCCAGGAGTTCAGCGCCCCCTACCACGGTCTGACCGTCTACTCCGGCGGCGAGGGCTGGCCCTACAAGGGCAAGAACTCCTCCTACCGCTTTCACATCGAGGACCCGATCATGTTCCAGAAGTCTATCCGGGTGACGATCGAGCACGGCCACGCGAACAACCTCTGGAACGACTATTCGTCCACCGCCTACTGGTACCAGACGGAGCCGCACGCGCCCTTCCCGCCGATGCCGCCTGTTGACCAGCGCTTGCCGCGTCCCGATGGGGAGGCGGGAGGCCGGTGAGGGGGCGCCACCCTTGTGGCGCTGGAGGCAGGGATGCCGCCGG
>JBDHKE010000232.1:0-3463 GCA_039586555.1 Gemmatimonadota bacterium
GTCCGTAGTGGACATCTGCGGGGGTGACGCCTCCCAGGCACGGGCGGGGAATGGCCTCGTTCAGCAAGGCCACCGTCTCCGCCACCGCCGCCTGCACCCGTTCCAGCAGGTTTTCTTCTACATCCGCCCCCCCGCGCTTCCTGCGGTCCCAGACGTTGTAGAACACGCTCTTGAACTGCCGCATCCCCCCCTCGGCCGTCCCGTTATACTGGGGGACGCAGGCGGGAATCCGGCGCTGGACGATCTCGGCGCTGGTCAACAGCCTCCCGTGCTCCTCGCTGATGTACTGCTTACCGTTGTCGGTGAGAAGGAATCGCTCCGGGCCCTGGCCACCGGTGGCCTCGAGGGCTTGGTCAATAGGACGAGCGACGAGAGCTGCCGTCGCCCGCCGACCCACCGTATGACCGAGATAGTAGCTGTCGAAAACGTCCAGCACGAGCGGGACTTTAAAGGTCCAGCCTTCCACGGTCACGTCCGTGAAATCCGCAGCCCAGATCTCTCCCGGCCGGCTAGGACGGATATGCTCGTAGAAGGCTTTCTCGGGAAACAGGTTACGACGCGTTACCTCCTGCATGAAAAGGCGCCGTGCGTTCCTCTTGATCTCGTCGTAGCCCTTCTCACTGATGTACCCGAGCCCGTGATACAGCATGTAGTCCTGCCCCTTGCGGCCGCCGAAGTGCGGGAACTCTGCGACCACTGAGGCCGCGTTCTCCACCGTCTCCTCGGGCACCGGTTTCCGGGCCCGCTCCTTCCTGTCGAGCTGCTCACCCCGCTGCCACCGGTAGAGCTGCGCTCGGGAGAAGCAACTCTGACTCATGACGCACTCCTTCCAGAGACGCCCACACGCATCGTTCAACTGCTCGAGCTTTTGGAGCGTCTCTTTCTTCTCTTTTTTTTTATCTGGGGCTTCTTCGCGGGCCCCGTCTCCATCACCGTCTCACCGCGCAGCTCTGCTGCCTCGATCTCGGCATACTTCAGCCGAATCTCCAAGAACTCACTACGGCAATATTGCTTTTCCTGCTCGGTCGCCTTCTGTTCGTACGCCGCTTCCAGCTCCTCGATCCGCTTCCATGCCTCCTCGAGGCTGGCAGGTTTCCCCTTGGGGGGACGACCAGGCTTGCGGCCGGCGAAGGAATCCAGCAGGGTCCGTTCACATTCCTGCACGATCTCATAGAGGTACGAGCGGTCGATTCCCCAGTGGCGGGCCAGTTCGGCCCGGTTCCGCGTCTGCTGGAATTCACGGTACAGCTGGAGCTTTCGCGTCGGATTGAGCTTCCGCCCCGCGCCGGAACGGACGGCCACCAGGAGCTCATTGGGGTCCTGGTGGTCCTCCAGATCGTACAGGCGCACCTCCGTCTCCGGGTACATCTCCTGCAGATCCAACGCAGCGCTGGTGCCGCCCCGGTCATCGTCCACCGCGGCCTGGATCAGACGGGCACTGGCCAACAGCGACGGGTCAAAGCACAGCTGGTTGCCCAGAAGCGCCAGCCCCGGGGGAGGAGCAGACTCCAGGCTCTTCACGCTAAGATAGTCGATAATGCCTTCGGAGACGAAGACCTGTTTCGCCCGCTTCAGGGCCTCCCATTCGCACGAGAAGGGGTTTTTGGACCCCAGGACGAACTTCCCTGAGCCCTCGACCGCGTGGTTGTCCAGGCACCGGAGGCTGCCGGTGGCATCCCGCACGGCGAAGCAGCAGTACGATCGCCCGTCATGGCGGTTGTGCACCACGGTTCCGTCGCGGATCAACGCCTCCACCAGGTCGGGGTCGATCTTCCGGCGCAGCAGATACTGCCGGCACACATCGGGATCCTCCTGGCGAAAGCGCCCGTACAGGTGGTCCACGTCGTACGGCCGATCAGCTCCGGACACCCCTTCTCCGTCGGCGGGGGTGCCCGCGGCACGGTCCCCCTGCCCCATACGAAAGGCAGAGGGACCGAGCAGCCGGCGAAGAAAGGCCAAGGCGTCGGAAAAACGCCCCAGCGTTTCCTTTATCTGCACAAAATCGAAGATCGAGCCCCCGGCGCCGCTCGAGAAGTCCTTAAAGAGCCAGTGCCCGTTCACCAGGCGCACGAAAAAGCTCGGCGTGCTCTCCCCGGTAAAGGGTGAGCAGCACGCGTACGCCACCCCCTGGCGCTGGAACTCAAGCCCGTAGTGCTCGGAGAGAAAATCCACGAGGTTCACCTGCTTCAACGCCTCAACACGCAATTCGTCCACCGTCCGCCTCCTTCAACAGCGTTCCGTCGAGGTAGACCTGCAGGCCCTCTGCCGAGCATGCCACGCAGACCCGATGGTCCTGGACCTTGTAGACGACGTAGCCACGCGAAAGGTCCAGGTTGCGGTCTGCCAGCTCGGATTCTGCCAGCTCAACCTCGGCTACCACACCGTGAAATCGGTCTGCCGGGCGTTTTCCGTTAAGGGCTTGATGCGGACGGTCGAAGTTGTAACTCTGGATGTATGAATGGATTTGCGCCTGCGCGTCGGTGAAGCCGGTGAACTTCACCCGCGTCAGAAGCTCGACGCGGATCGTTTGAATCAGTCGTTCTGCCTTCCCCTGGCTCTGAGGGCTGTGGGGCTCGGCAACGATGTGCTCGATCTTCTGGGCATCCAGGTACTCCTGGAACTGGGTCTCCTGTTTGCTCCAGCTGTAGAACCCTGACGCCTGGTCCGTCAGGAGCTTCTCCGGGGTGCCGTACACGGTGCAGGCGTTGTGCAGCACCCCGATCAGCGTCTCCGCTCGCTGGTCCCGGCACAGCTCCGCCGCCACGCAGAAGCGGCTGTAGTCATCCACGATCACCACGAGGTAGAGCACCGGTAGCTTACGAATGTAGACGTACGTCACGTCCATCTGCCACATCTCACCGGCATAGCGTGCCTCGAAGCGCCGCGTCCCCTTCTTCTTCGCCTCCTTGTCGAAGCTGGAGTCACACGTCTCAAGCAGCCCCGCCTCCTTCAAGACCCTCCGAATCTGCTTCCGCGTGACCACCACGAGGTACTTGTGCTTGAGCAAGTCCGCGATCCGCTTGAATCCGTCTCTGGGGTGGTCCCGCCGGTAGGACCGGATCAGCTCCTGGACTTCCTCAGGCAACTGCACTCCACGCCCCTTTTTGCCGGTCTCACCCCCGCCCCCACCGGGGCCCTCTGTCTCTCCTTTCTCTCCCGGGGCCTCTTTCCGGTTCTGCCGGCGGTTGTAGTCGTACAGATCGTTGACCTTCACTCCGAACTGCTCGGCACCCTCCTTGTAGGTCAGACCCAACTCGAGGACCTTGTTCACGACCTCGCCGATCTTGGCCCAATCACGTCGCTTTGCCATCGTACACCTCCGTTGGTTGCGGAGGTGTGGGTAATCCCCCGTCGCGTCTTGTCTCTTTCAGCCTACCCTATGCAATTGGCTTCTGATTCATGGGTTTTGAATTGTGATTTGAGTTTATCGAACATACGCGAGGTGCAATAGGGTTATTGACAG
>JBDHKE010000233.1:0-3461 GCA_039586555.1 Gemmatimonadota bacterium
TCAGGTTCCCCACCATGTGGGCGAGAATGAACCCGAACAGAATGACCCCGGTCATGGCCATCCAGATCTTCTTGCCCACCGAGGACTGATACAGCCTTACGACGCGGCGCATGACCTCATTCGCGGGTTGGGGAGCTCCCTTCCTGAGTCCCGATCGTCGCACCGGAGACGCCGCCCGCGTTGCCGGCGTGCAGGGTGCGGCGAGGAGACTCGTCCCGCACCGCGGTCGCCGGCATACGGCTGCGGCTGCAGCGGATGGGCGGCAACCTATCCGGGGTGCCGGGGGGTGTCAACGAATCGAATCGGCGTTCGGTGGAGAGGCGGCCTCCGGTGAACTCCCGGCCGCTACCCACCGGTCTGGGACAGGGCAATGAGCCCCCCCGATCCCAGGTCGCTTCCCTGGACGAGCTCATGCCGCTCGGGCTTGATCCTGAGCGTCTCTTCAATCAGGGGAACCAGGTCCTCCCCCCTCCTCAGCGGCTCCCGAAGACCGGTCTGAACGGAGCCGAAGAGGCAGGGGCGCAGGTGGCCATCTGCGGTGAGCCGCATCCGGTTGCAGCGGTCGCAGAAGTTGTGGCTCATCGGCGTGATGACGCCGATGGTTCCGGAAGCACCCGGGAAGCGGTAGTAGGTGGCGGGCCCATTGCCCGTCGGACCCTCCGCCGGCTCGATACTGCCGACGGCGCGCACCCGATCGAGGGCCTCAACGCAGGAGACGTAGCTCTCGGAGCTGAGATCCAGGTTCGCGCCCGTGGGCATGATCTCGATGAAGCGCACGTGCCAGGGCCTCGTCCGCGTGGATTCGGCGAAGGCCTCGACCTCGTCGTCGTTCTCCCCGCGGAGGAGAACCACGTTGATCTTGATGGGGGAGAATCCTACGCGCTCGGCGGCGTCCAGCCCGGCCATGATCCTGTCGAAGGACCCGGACCTTCGAGCGATCGCGTCCACCCGTTCCCTCCGCAGCGAGTCCAGGGAGACGTTCACGCGGTTCACCCCCGCCTTCCGCAGCGCGACGGCCTGCTCCGTGAGGAGGACGCCGTTGGTGGACAGCGAGATGTCCTCGATCCCGGGAGTGGACGCGATCAACTCCACGAGCGTGGGGAGGTCGCGGCGCACGAGAGGCTCTCCGCCGGTGAGCCGGACCCGCTTCAGGCCCATCCCGGCCAAAACCCGGACCACGCTGCCGATCTCCTCGTAGGTGAGGATCTGGTCCCGGGTGAGCCAGGGAAGACCCTCCTCCGGCATGCAGTAGAGACAGCGCAGGTTGCACTTGTCGGTAACCGAGATGCGGAGGTACTCGACGCGTCGCCCGAAGGGGTCGATCACGGTGTGTCGCCTCCCTCCCCGGCGCCGGCCTCGCCGGGCGGGTGCCCTGGCACCCACCCCTCCTCGCCGTCCGCGTATCTCTCCCGCTTCCACACGGGAAGGCGCTTCTTGATCTCCTCGATGACGTATCGGGACGCCTCGTAGGCCTCCCCGCGGTGTGGGGTGGAAACGGCGACGGCCACACTCACGTCCCCGACCGCCAGATCGCCCACGCGGTGGATCACCGCGACACGATCCGAGCCCACCCGCCGCGCCGCTTCCCGGGCGATTTCCTCCAGGACGCGTTCCGCCATCTCCTCGTACGCCTCGTATTCGAGCCCCTGGACCCCGCGCCCCTCGTTGTGGTCGCGAACAACGCCCAGAAACAACACCACCGCACCGTGTCCAGGAGCCCCGACCCTCGCCAGAGCCTCCTGGGGGCTGATCTCGTCTCGGGTGAGGTCGGCGAAGATCATGGGCGAAGAGTCAGGAGTCCACCGTTCAGCGTCCACAAGGTCCCGGGCGCAAAGGCCTCTCAACCGCCGGCCACGGGCGGGATGACGGCCACTTCGTCACCGTGGTGCAGAGCTCTGGAGAGCTCGGAATATTCGAGGTTTACGGCCACGGCGGGCTCGGCGGGCAGCTTCTCCCACGTACCCCCGCGCTTTCGCAGCGCCGACACGAGGCCGGCCACGGTGGTCCCGTCGGGAACGTCCAGGTCGATCCGGCCGGTTCCCACCAGGTCTTTGAAGGACGCGAAGAAAAGGGTGCGGATTCGCAAGAGACGGCTCTCAGGAGGTTCGGGACCGGTGGAGAAGCGACTGTAACTGAACCCCCGAGGCCGGGTCAACGTTCCTGCGGGCTCCCTACCCCGGGGCTCCCGCAGGGGGCCTCCCGTCCGGGAGGGGTCGGCCGGAGCACCGAAGGGACGCCAGCCCCGGTGGCGCGCTTGCCTCCTGACGCCACGCTGGAGCGGTAGAGCCTGGGAGAGCTGCGCTTGCTACGTGGAGGCGGGCCTCCGGGGTGGGGCGCTGGAAAGGCCGGCCGAGAACGGGTCGCGCGACCGTCGCTGGCGAGCTTGAGCGGTCAGCTGGCGGATCCGTTGGGCCAGCTGTTCCCTCAGAACTCCGAAGCGAAGGAGCTGGTCCGCCGTCAGGATCTCCTTCAGGCGGTCCAGCTCCTCCACGTAGAGGCGGACCTCCCGCTCCCGAAGCTCCACGGTCTGCTCCAGGAGGGCCGCCGGATCCTCCTCGCCGATGCCCCTCATGTAGCGCTGCACGGCGAGCCGTATCCGCTGCTCCTCCAGGGACAGCTCCCGGCGACGGAGCCCGAACTCCTCCGATATGGCTCGCAGCTCTTTGGCTTCCTCGTCGCTCAACCCCAGCTCTTCCCTGAGTCGCTCCTGGAAGCGAGCCCGCACACGCTGCTGCAACTCGGCCAGGGACTGCTGTCCCCCACCCGTCACCTGTGCTTCTACCCCTTTGCCGCCGGCGCTCAGGAGGAGGGCCGCGACGAGGAGAGTCCATCCGGTTGCGAGAGTGCGTCGGGTCCGGCGAATGCTCCGTCGGTTCATCCTCCCAACTCCTGCAGCAAGCTTCGTAGCGCCTCCTCGGACAGCTGGTCCAGCAGAGGCGCTCCCGCCATGAGTCCGTCCCCGCTGGGCCACAGGGACGGCACCGACTCCACCGACGTCCAGTCCTCCACCACGGGACCCGGTCCGTTCGCTCCGCCGCGCCAGAATGTGCCCACGCCCAGCGCCACTACCAGCGCGGCGGCCAGGGGAATGAGCCAGGGGCCTCCCGTGCGGGCCCGGCGGGCGTCCCGCCTCAAGGACGCGCGAATCCTCTCGGCCAGCTCTCCGGGAGGGTCGGGACGCGCTTTCAGCAGGCTCTCCAGGACCTCCAACTCCTCCCGACACGCGCCGCACGACTCGAGGTGCTCTCCGACGCGCTCCGCCTCCGGCCCGGGCAACCGCCGGTGCAGCAGGTCGGGCAGCAGATCCCGAATGCTCCCGCAGGCGTTCTCATCCATCATTCAACAGCTCCCGCAGGCGTTTCAGCCCATGGTGGTAGTTGACGCGGGCGGCTCCTTCGCTGGACCCGATGATCTCCCCCACTTCTCGGAAGCCAAGACCCTCGTAGATCCGGAGCGACACC
>JBDHKE010000234.1:0-3459 GCA_039586555.1 Gemmatimonadota bacterium
GCTTGCCATAGGTCGTCGACTGCTTCCCATCCGTCCGATCTGACAGAGGTTTTCGAGGTCACCCACCCCTTTCACCCGCTGTTCGGTCACGAGTTCGAGTTGGTGGCGTACCGCCACACGTGGGGCGAGAACCGAGTCATGTACCGGGACGGTGGTGGCCGGGTGTGCTCGCTACCGGCCAGCTGGACCAGCGTGGCGCCGCCCGATCCTTACGTCATGTTATCGGCTGACCGCTCTCTGCTTCGTTTGGATGATCTTCTGACGCTGGTACACGTGGTGCAGCAGCTATCGTTGGGGGAGACGTCCGAGGGGGACGGAGGCCTCCGGAGCGAGGAAGTGTAAAGTGGATTTCGCCGTATATGTTAAGAAGAATATGTTCACAATGTCCCATGATCCGACAACGACTCAGGGTGTATGTGTAAGTATATGCCTGATGATCCTTGTACATCTACGAAATCAAGAGGCTTGACGGTGGCAGAAGGACACATAATCTTCATGACACACATACTTCCCCCTTCCAGGAGTCATCTCTTGTCCGAGCGATCCGATGGGGAACGAAAGGCCGAAGCCCTCAGGAAGCACCGGGCACTGAACCCAACGCCCGAGCGGGTCACGGACGAACGGTTTCAGGCCGACGAGTTCTTCGATGCCCGAGACCTGGTGCAGGTGAAGTACGAGATGCTGCGCCGGGTGCGAAGGGATGGAGCGACGGTGACCGAAGCGGCCGAGGCCTTCGGCTTTTCCCGCCCCACCTTCTACCAGGCCCGGGAGGTGCTGGAGGAAGAGGGGCTGGCCGGGCTGGCCGCGAAGCAGCCGGGCCCGAAGGGAGCCCACAAGCTGAGCGAGGAAGTCTTGGAGTTCGTCGAAAGGCTCCGGACCGAGTCACCCGAGCTAAGGTCCCGGGAGTGGGCCGACTGCATCGAAGAGCGGTTCGGAGTGTCGGTCCACCCCCGGAGCATCGAACGGGCGCTTGCCCGCCGGGAAAAAAAACGGCGGGGGTCGGGGTGAGGGAGCTTCCCGAGGGCGACACCGACTGGCCGGAGCGGTACGAGGCACTCCGGGCCTACGCCCTCGGGGAAGGTCCGCTCAGCATCGCTCCGCTGGGGCTGACGGTCCTGTGCCACCGAGGCGTTTTGGCCTGGATGGTTGCCGAGACTTCTTCTTTGCGGCCGACCCGGCCTGCCGGCGGACAGGGGCGAGAGAACGGTATGCTTGAGATCGACCTCGTGCCGCCCCGATCCGAGCTGGTCGGCCTGCTGGCCGGTACCGCGCTCGTCGTGGCGACGGGAGGGTACCGGTGAACCCCGGCGCGACGAAGGTCACGGCAGATCACCTACGGCGGGATGCTTACCTTTATGTGCGGCAGTCCACGCTGCGCCAGGTCGTGGAGCACACCGAGAGCACGAAGCGGCAGTACGCCCTGCGCCAGCGGGCGGTGGCCCTGGGCTGGTCGGCGGACCGGGTGATGGTGATCGATGAGGACCAGGGCCAGTCGGCGGCCGGTGCGGTGGACCGGGCGGGCTTCCAGCGTCTGGTGGGCGAGGTGGGGATGGGGCAAGCCGGAATCGTCCTCGGCCTCGAGGTCTCCCGGCTGGCCCGCAGTTCGACGGACTGGCACCGCCTGCTCGAGATCTGTGCTCTCATGGACACGCTCATCCTGGATGAGGACGGCATCTACGATCCCGCCGACTTCAACGATCGGCTGCTGTTGGGGCTCAAGGGGACGATGAGCGAAGCCGAGCTCCACATGCTCGGGGCCCGGCTCCGGGGCGGCGTCGAGAGCAAGGCCCGGAGGGGGGAGCTGAAGATGGCCCTGCCCACGGGACTGGTCTACGACGCTGCCGACCGGGTGGTGCGGGACCCGGAGCGGCGGGTGCAGGCCACCGTCCGGCTCTTCTTCAAGACCTTCCGGCGAACCGGCTCTGCCTCGGCCACCGTAAAGCACTTCCGCGCTCGGGAGCTGCTCTTTCCCACCCGACTCCGCGTCGGTCCACACAAGGGCGAGGTGGTCTTCACCCCCCTGGAGCATAACCGGGCCCTGCGCATCCTCCAGAATCCGCGCTACGCAGGAGCCTTCGTGTTCGGCCGGCATCGGACTCGCCCGAGCCCTGGGGGTAGAACCCGGCAGGAGAAGGTGCCGCTGGAGGAGTGGAAGGTCCTGATCCCGGAGGCCTACGAGGGCTACATCACGTGGACCGAATACGAGGAGAACCTCAACCGTCTGAAAGAGAACGCCCAGGCCTTCGGTGCCGACCGGCGTCGGAGTCCGCCCCGGGAGGGCCCCGCCCTCCTCCAGGGCATGCTGGTGTGCGGGCGCTGCGGGGACCGGATGACCGTGCAATACAACTATCCCGGGGGCGTGCCCACTCCCGTGTACGCCTGTCAGCGCGCTGGGATCGAGCGGGGCGAGCCGATCTGCCAGAGGGTGGCTGGCGCCGGGGTCGATCAGGCGGTGGGCCAGTTACTGGTCGAAGCCATCACCCCACTCAGCCTCGAGGTCGCCCTGGAGGTGGCAGATGAGCTCCGGGCCCGGGCCGAAGAGGTCGATCGCCTGCGCCGCCAACATGTGGAGCGGGCCCGTTACGAGGCGGAGTTGGCCGAGCGACGCTACCGGCACGTCGACCCGGCCAACCGCATGGTGGCCGACACCCTGGAAGGCGACTGGAACGAGAAGCTCAGGACCCTCGCCGAGGCTCAGCAAGCCTATGAAGAAGAGCGGAAGGCCGATCCGGGAGCCCTCGATGACGAGCGCCGGAGCCAGATCCTGGCCCCTGCAACTGACTTCCCCCGGCTATGGCAGGATCCAGCCACCCCCGCCCGAGAGAAGAAGCGTATGGCCCGGCTCATCATCGAGGACGTAACGCTGATCAAGGACACCACCATCACCGTCCACGTCCGCTTCCGGGGTGGGGCCACCCGGACCCTCACCCTTCCGCTCCCGCTCTCCGCTGCCGATCTTCGTCGCACCTCTGCCGACGTAGTGCGCCGCCTCGACCAACTCCTGGAACACCACACCGAGGAGAAGGCCGCCGAGATCCTCAACACCGAGGGATGCCGCACCGGCACTGGGCTTCCGTTCAACCTGAACCGCGTGTCCCACATCCGGCGATACCACGGCCTGAAGCCTCGTTATGACCGGCTCCGTGAGAAAGGACTCCTCACTGTGAAGGAGATGGCCGCCCAACTCGAGGTCATCCCACAGACGATTAAGATCTGGCGCGCTGCCGGGCTCCTGACAGCCTATCCCTACAACTCAAAGAACGAGTGTCTTTACGAGCCGCCCGGGGCCGACCGGCCGAGAAAGCACAGCCACAAGGGCCTGAGTCGCAACGGAATCCGGACAACTTACACTCCAACGAGGTCACGAGGTGCAGTATGAAGCCTTCGCCTTGGCGTTGCAGGAGGGGCAGGCATCCCGGCCCTTGCAGGAATAGGCCACCAGGAAGTCGTAACCGCAGC
>JBDHKE010000100.1:0-18488 GCA_039586555.1 Gemmatimonadota bacterium
GACCAGGAGCAGCAGCCCCAGGCCGCTGAAGACGAGCTTTCGCACGACTCCTTTCATCCTCACTTCGGGTTCTCTCATCTCACTTCAATCGGAACAGCCTGAGCAGGAACGGGAGGAGCACGATGATGTAGAGGACCTCCTCTTCCCACTTCCTCGTTCTCATCAGATTCCAGAACAGGATCACGGCCACATAAGCGATCAGGCAGTAGTAGGCGACCGCGACGATCGTTTGTAGGACGGTCATGATCTCCGACTCTCCCTTCTCACAGACCCGTCAGGAACGAAAGCCGGGTCGAGAAGACCACCATGATCGTCCCCATGATCATGATGATCGCGGCGGGTGCCGCACAAATCTTCAGAAACCGGGCGTACGTGCCCCGGTACTCCACCACGTCCACGGTCAGGCGCCCGATGATGGCGGTCGGGGGAAGCGCGTCACCCAGGGGCCAGATCACGCTCATGCCGGCGAGAGCCACGATGGGGTTCAGACCCATGGTGTTGAACAGCAGCACCAGGGGGACGCCGAGCACCGGTGCCGCTCCCCACATCAGGACGGCTTCGGAGACTGGCAGGACGATGAACAGGGTGGCGAACACCAGAGCGACGGGCAGCGTCACGGCGGTCACCGCCAGAAGACCCCGCACGCCGGTCAGGGTCATGATCTGCACCAGCACCCCCACGCACGTGAGCGTGCCAATCAGGGGCAGGAGCTGGTAGAGGGTCTCCCGGGAGATTCGCAGGAACTCCAGCCGGACGGGGGAAAGGACAAAGGAGGTCGCCGCCGCCAGGAGGAACATGAACGGGAGCCCGATCACCGGCGTGTCGTGGGGCCACTGGCGACCCATGACGATGAGGAGTACGAAGACCACGAAGGGGACGGCGATCCGCAGCCAGCTCATCCTGTCCGGCGGCCGGGGAAGCTCCTGAAGCGCCTTTTCGAGATCCACGTCCCCACCACGGCCGCCCAGAAGGAAGATCGTGATCAGGGACGCCACCACGCAGGGCACCAGCAGGGGCCAGAAGAAGCCGACATACGGCATGTTCACCCCCGCCGCGGTGAGCATCGCCCACAAGCTCACCGGTGGCGCTGCCGCGCTCAAGCCGGCAATGATGAACACGACGGCAGCGGTCCTCACCCTCGAGAGCCCCATGGTCTCCAATACGATGGCCACCATCCCGCCGGTGATCAAAACCGTCACGCTCCCCGCCCCCGTGAGGGCCCCCGGCAGCAGCAGCAGAACGGTGAGCAGCACCATCAACAGGGCACGGCTGCGGTGGAACCGGACGAGGATCCCGCGGACGATGAACGCAATCCCC
The DNA here is from genome assembly GCA_039586555.1 of Gemmatimonadota bacterium. GTDB lineage: Bacteria > Gemmatimonadota > Gemmatimonadetes > Longimicrobiales > Gaopeijiaceae > JBDHKE01. The sequence continues at coordinate 1,318 of JBDHKE010000100.1, forward strand.
CCGGACTCCTTGAGGATGTTCATGAAGAGGGTGGCGGTGATGAAGATGAGGTTGATGTCCAGGTAGGTCATCGCCCCTTCGGCGATGTGCCGAGGCGGGAGGCCGAAGCCGCCGGTCAGCGCTCCTCCGAGAGCGGCAGCAAACATGGCCAGCTCCGTGGAGAGCTTGATGGACTTGGCGGCGACGTAGACCATGACCATCACGCCGAGAACAATCCCGGCAGACGCGAACATGCTCACCGCTCGGAGCCCTGGCTGGAGAAGCCTACATGCCTCGAGAACCTATCGGCTGAACACGCTGCTCAAGACGTCACCCAACTCCATGTTCTTCTCGAACAGGATGAGGGGGATGCCGTGGTTGTCCGAAATGATGCTGAAACGCCCGTCCTCGTCCCCGTCCTGCCGGACGATCAACAGGTCCGACCGCGGGAGGACCGCGTCGATGGACAGCTCGTCGGAGTTGTCGCCGGGGGCGGCGCCCTGTGCCCGTCGGGCCATCCCCTCCACGTGAGCACCAATGATCGTGAGACCCCGTCGCTCGGCCTCGTCGATGAGGCCAGCCGTGCGGGTCAGCTCGTCCTGGATAGAGACACCCGCGGCGCCCATCCCCTTCAGGCTGGCGCCGGTTACGATGATGATGGATCCGTAGGCTCCCCCCGCGAGATCCTCGGCGGTGGCCTGCTCCAGGAACTCGTGCTCCAGCTCGAGCCTCCTCAGGAAGAATCGCACCCGCTCGGGACCAGGGCTCTGACCGCAGGAGGTGAGCAGCACCGGCAGCTCGGCGGTCACCGGCGCTTGCTGGGCCTCGAGGTCCCCGGCGCTGGCCAGAAACGTGCACCCGAGAGCGGCGATCCCCACCCTCCACCTGCCATGGGGCTTCATGGTCCGTGCCTCCGTGATAATCCGGCTTCTGGGATTCACCGAGACATCATAGCCGGTGCATCGGGTTCACGCACCGGAGGCCTTCGAATCGGTGCCCGGACCCGAACTTGGGCCTTCAGCCTTCCTCTCTGACGAGCTCGTCGATGTAGGCGTGGAGCATATTCCGCCAGAGCGGCCAGTCGTGATGCCACTCCGGCCCCCAGGAATCCACCCGGTTCGCGATGCCCTTCCGCCCCAGGAGGTCCGCGACCCTCCACGACTCGGCGATGTCCTCCGCCTCGCCCTCTCCGGAGGCCAGGAGGACGGAGCGAGTGCGCAGCTTGGCCAGAGGCTCGCCTTGCAGGGATTCCAGGTAGTGAAGAGGCGACGAGAAGTACAGATCCTGGGTCACCGGCCCCTGCAGGAAACGCTGCATGTCGTAGGTGCCACTCATGCACAGCGCTCTCCGGAAGACATCGGGATAGCGGCAGATGGCGGCGAGCGCGGAGAACGCGCCGATGGAGGACCCGGCAGCGACGATCTCGATATCCGGCGTTCGGCAGTCGGCGCGTATGGCAGGCACCATCTCGTGATAGAGGAACTCCTGGAACTGGTTCAACACCCACATCTGGTGCTCGGGCGAGCCCTCCCGGCTCAGCATCGCCCGGCCCGCGATGCTGTCGCACGAGTACACCTTGATGCGGCCCTGTTCGAGCTGGGGCGCGAGCGTCTCGATCACGTGAAAACGCTCGATCTCTTCGGCATCGCCGCCGGCCGTGGCGAAGATCAGCACGGGCGTGCCGAACGTGCCCCAACGCACCGTGGTCACTTCCCTTTGGAGACGGGGCGAATACCAGGTTTCCCGGAGCTTCGGGATCACGCCGACACTAACCCCCCGGGCGGCTCGTCGTCACGCCATCTCTGGATTCGATTCCAGAAAAGCTCAGTGAACTCGTCCACCTCGTGCTCGGGGAAGACGCTCTCAACCTTCTGTCGCACGGCCCCGTAGGCGACATCGCTGGAGAAGAACTCGTGGGTCACTTCGTCCAGATGTGGCAGAAACCGCGCGCAGAACTCCTGGAAGCGTTCGGTCTCGAAGCGCTCGTGGGCAATCCGCACGAAGGCGGTGAGTCGCTCCTGAAGCGTCATGCCTTCTTCGCAAGCGTCGTAGAACGGCTGCCAGTCCAGGTTCTGACGCATGCGCCGCTTCGTGGCCGCAGCGAATACCGACCAGCGGATGTTGGCCTTGATCAGCCAGGGAAAGTGATAGTGGAGCGAGGTCACCTGAGAGTCGGGGCACGGGTTGGCGAAGTCGATGGGGAGCCAACCCTCGGGACCTCGAAGGGACTCGCAGGAATTGAAGTCCCAGCCGAAGAAGGCGTTTATGGTCAGAGTCAGATCCCGCAGCATCGCCGCTTCGTCCGGAGCCAGGAAGTCTCTGCTCATCGTGTAGCGGTCGTGGAAAGGCGCCGAAGGGTCGTAGCGCACGAGGTGCGTCTGGGGGCCGAGACCAATGCAGCGCACGAAGAGGTCGAACGGCTCCACGGCCGCCTGCAGATGCATCACGAAGCGGCCGCTCTGCTCGTAGGCGGAGCGGAGCGAGTCCTCGTTGTCGATGCGCGACACGCCCCGCCAAGCGCCTCCGTCGTACGGCTTCATGAACAGGGGATAGCCGAGCTGGCGACCCACATCCCCGAGATCGAAGAGCTCGGCATAGCGCTCGAGCATCACCTGAAGGTCGTCCCGGGGCTCGTATTCCTTCGGTGGAATGAGCCACGTCTCGGGGATGGGCAGCCCCAGGCGGATCATCGCGCAATAGGTGGAGTGTTTCTCCATCGACTGGATGCTCCAGGGGTTATTGAACACGTAGAGATCATCCAGGATCACGGCCTTCTTGATCCACTCCCGGGTGGTGTGGTACCAGTGGGTGAGCCGGTCGATGACCAGGTCATAGCGGTTCGGCTTGCGTAGCCGGAACGGTTCGATGGTGACGCGCTCCACCACGAAGCGGGCCGTGCCGCCCTCCACCGGAATCGCCAGGTCGAGGAGGCCAAGGATCTCGGTGTAGGCGATGGGCCAGCAGATGTCGGCTCCGAGCGACAGTCCGATCCGTCGCGTCACTTCGGCCATGCTTCGTTCCTCAATCGTATACCATCCACAGCGGTCCCGGGAACAGCCAGGAGAGTCCTTGCCGCAGGCGGTCCCTCCAGTTCTCCCAGTTGTGACCGTCGGGGGCCTCCACGTACTTGATCTCCATCCCGGTGCTCTCCAGAACCGGCAGCAGCGAGCGGTTTTCGTAGATCAGGGATTCGTGGGTCCCGCAGCTCACGAACACCCGTTCGCTCACCGCCCGGGGATCGGCATCGGCACGGTAGCCGTTGATGAATCGCGCGACAGGGTCGAAGAGCGGCCCGTGACGATGGTCCCCGATGTCCGCGAACGCAAACGAGCCGGACTGGAGCAGCAGTCGCCCGAACCGTCCCGGATAGCATGCCGCGGTGAAGAGCGCGGCTACCCCACCCAGGCTCGCGCCCATGAGGCCACGTCCCTCCGGAGTCGAGAGCAGGGAAAGATCCTGCTCGAGCTTCGGGACCAGCTCGTCCGCCAGGAAGCGGGCGTGCGCAGGCGACGCCGCGTACTCCTCCAGCCGCTCCCCCGGATGGATCAGGGCGACGATCATCCCCGGTATCTCCAGCCTGTGGATGAGGTTGTCGAGAACTGTTTGAAGGCTTGCGTAGCGCAGGTAGTCGATCCCGTCGTGCACCACGAGCAGGGGACAGCGCCGGCTGGGCCGGTATCGGGCCGGAAGATAGAGCGATACCTGCCGGGAACCGCCCAACGCGCGGCTCTCGAAGACCCGGTCCTCGACCCGCCCCGGGGGGGAGTCGGGGTCGGGCTGCGTCCAGTCAGGGACTTCGTATCCCTCGCCCTGGCACACGGAGTTCGCCCCGAAGGGGTCGTGCGCCACCAGCGGATTCAACGGGTCCTGGATCCACCGCGTCTCGCCGCCCCGGGTAACCTCGAACTTGTACTCCACGCGGGAGCTCCGCGGAAGCTCCATCGTCAGATGCCACAGGTCGGTTTCCGCGAGACGAGCCAGCGGCTGCGACGACGGCAGGCCGTAGATCCAGTGTCGAAGGGAGACCCGGTCGGCCTCTCCACGGAACACGAACGTCCAGCTCCCACCTTCCACGATCGGAAAGGAGTGCTTCGCCACGAACGCGTTGAGCTGTCCGGGGGCCCGGGAGCTCCGCTTCTTAAGCTTCTCGATGGCCAGCACGGACCCGGAGGCCTTATGCGAGGCTGTCATGCCGCGATCACCTCCAGGCCGCCGGCCTCGCTCAGGCGCGGGGCTCCGGAGGGGGAGCTCCAGCCGCGGCCGTCCCACTCCACCCTCGCTCCAGCATCCAGGGCGACGCACATCGCCGGCGCAAAGCGCCGCGCGAATCTCCCCACCCTCCCCCGATCGTCCAGCCTGAGCCGCCTCGAGGCGTGGGGCAGGGCTACAACGAGAGGGAAGAAGCCGAGCCCTGTGTCAAACGCCTCCGCGTTCCCAGGCCCCCAGGGAGGGCTGTCATGGAAAAGCACCACCCGCGGCGAGAGCGCCATGGCGCCCGCCGACCAGGCGATCGTGGTCCTGCCCTCCAGGAGCTCGCCCACGCCGAAGAGGCGCATCCGGTTGAGGAGCACCGCCACGTGTCCACCTGCAACCACCACCACACGGGCATCCGCCGCGAGGCGGCGGATCTCTTCACGATGCAAGGACATGGAGGGCCGCTCGTGAGGCCGGTAGGTCTCCTGGAACTCCCGCCTCAGCTCCCGGATCCGGGCCAGGTGGCGCTCGTCCAGGGCTCGGACATCCGCCAGCACGGCCTCCCTCTCGGGGTCGAGCACCGCTCCGTCGCCCTCAAGGCCCACGAGTCCGATCCAGGAATCCACCAGATGAGCGAGCCGGACGTTGTACGCCCTGCGCAGGAGCTTCACCCGCCGCTGAAGCTCCCCGTGCCCCTTGGCGAGCTCAGGATCGTCCGTGGCCACGCGCTCCGCACGCCTGTACAGACCGAGGTTCACGGACCGTCCCCGCAGCTGCTCGTCCAGCTCCACATCCTCCATTTCCCGCTCCTGCCAGCCCGCGGTGATCGTGAGGACCGGCCCGTCCACGCCCAGGCTCCCCACCACGTCTCCCACCGTGGCCTGGAGGCGCTGGGGGCCCAGCAGGATCACCCTCGTAAGCCCCCCGCTCAAGATCCCCTCCGGAAGGTGGACGCAGACCTCAACGAGCCCTCACCTTTACGGTTCCGCCCACGGTGTCCAGCATGCGCCGAAGCTCGTCGTAGTCGGGATGCCTCATCCGGATCCAGGCATTGGCCATGTACCCCGCGTCGACAGGTTGCGTGGGCGTCCCAGGAGGGGGCAGGTGGGAGTCCAGAATCCACTCCCCGAATGCGCGATCGATCTCCTCCACGCCCTCGTATCCCGAGATCTCGCCGTCATGCTCCGGGCGCAGGTTGATGATCCCCGCGGAGTACCTCCGGGAGGGGCGCTGAGCCACCCGTCCGTACAGCACCGCCATGGCCCAATCGTAGTAGAGGTCCATCTCGTTCGCGGCGCAGTAGAGGTCCCAGGCGCCCACGCCCGGCGGCCGACAGCCGATCTCCGAGAAGCGGAGACCCTTGGGGCCGAAGAACCACTCCATGTGGCTCGCCGACGTCTCGATGCCCAGGAGCTCGATGACTCTGCGCCCGAGCTCGCGGACCTCCGCGTACGCCGGCGCGCTTTCCACCCGGTTGGTGGCGATGAACTGCGGCGAGATCCACCGCGTGCGCATCGCCTCCAGGACGTTCGGGTAGTAATGCGTGACGAAGTCGTGAACGATGATCCCGCCCACGGTCAACGTGTCGTAGAAGGCCTCGTGTCCCTCCACGAACTCCTCCAGAGCCACCTGACCGCCCATCCCCACTCCGGTCTGAATGAGCACGTGATCGAGCTCTTCGGCGCTTTCCGCCCGGTACGTGCCCGACGCCCCGGCGGCCGCACGTGGCTTCACGATTACGGGGTAACCCACCCGGTCGGCGAACTCCCGGGCTTCGGCCGGCTCGGACGTGCCCACCGACTGCGCCGTCGGAATCCCGCCCTCACGGAGCACCTCCTTCATCGATGGCTTGTCACGGCAGAGGAAGGCGGTCCGCACCGACGTTCCCGGAATTCCGCAAGCCTCGCGCGCATGGGCCGCAGGAAGCACGTGCGCTTCCACGGTGGCTTCCAGACGATGCACCGGAGCCCGTTCCTGGATCCACCGGACCGCCTGCACCAGCTCCCCCTCGTCCACGACCGAACGAACCCGGTGATAGTGGAACAGCCACCGCTGCAGGTCACCGTCCAGCGATTCCTGCGGACGCTCACCGATGCCGGTGACCTGAGCGCCCGCGGCGTGGAGCGCACGAACGAACTCCCGCTGGTTCCTCGGAAAGCTGGGTTCGACGAAGATGACATGCATTGTGGGAAGACCGGACCCTTGACTGGTGCCGGGAGCCCCCGGCAGGATATCTCGCCCTGGCGCACCGTCCAGGTGCTGCGCCCAGTGTACCCCCGCTGAGGCCCCGGTTCCCTCCGCGCGGGGGCGGGCGCCGGGTCGCGGAGTCCCTCGCCTTGGCTGGAGAGCACGCCGCCTTGCCTGTTACTGTAATGAGATGCGCAACGTCGTCTTCGTAGCCCCGTTCTTCATGGAGACCACGCTCCGCTTCGTGCGGGCCGTGGGCCGCCTCCCCGGCGTCCGGATGGGACTCGTGAGCCAGGACCCGGAGGACCGTCTCCCCCCGGCGGTCCGGAAGTCCCTTGCCGGCCATTACCGCGTGCCCGACGGTCTCGCCCCGGATTCCATTCTGGAGGGCGTGAACGCCCTGGGCCGTCATCTCGGGGGGATCGAGCGCCTGCTCGGCACCCTGGAGGAGCTGCAGGTCCCCCTGGGGCAGTTGCGGGATCACCTGGGGATCCCCGGCATGAGCGCCGAGGCCGCTCGAAACTTCCGGGACAAGGACCGCATGAAGGACGTGCTCCAGGGTGCGGGCCTTCCCTGCGCCCGGCACCGGCTGATCCGAGAAGCCGAGGAAGCCCGGGCGTTCGCAGCAGCCATCGGCTACCCGGTGGTGGCCAAGCCCCCGGCCGGATCCGGGGCCCGTGGCACCTTCCGGCTGGAGGACCGGTCGGACCTGGAGAGCTTCCTGGCGCAGATGCCCCCGTCGGAAGATCGTCCCCATCTGATGGAGGAGTTCCTCTCGGGACAGGAGCACTCCTTCGACAGCGTCTACGTCGATGGAGCGCTGGTCTGGCACTCCATCAACCGCTACTTCCCCTCACCGCTCGAGGTCCTTCGGGAGCCGTGGATCCAGTGGTGCGTCCTCCTCCCACGCGAGGTCGACCATCCCCGATACGACGCGATCCGGAGGGCGGCCGCACGGGCCCTGCCCGTCCTGGGCTTGAGGACGGGCCTCAGCCACATGGAGTGGTTCCTTCGGCAGGACGGCAGCGCCGCCATCTCCGAAGTCGGTGCTCGTCCACCGGGTGCACAGTTCACGACCCTGATCTCGTACGCCCACGATTTCGATCTGTACGCGGCCTGGGCGACGCTGGAGGTCTTCGACACCTTCGATCCGCCTCCCCGGCCCTATGCTGCAGGTGCGGCCTACCTGAGGGGCCAGGGGAAGGGGCGCGTGACGGCCGTGCGCGGGCTCGACCGCATCGAGAAGGAACTCGGACCACTGGTGGTGGAAGCACGCCCCCCACGCCCGGGTCAGGCGCCCACAGGAACGTACGAAGGAGACGGCTACATCATCCTGCGGCACCCCGAAACGGCCGTGGTGGAGGAGGGACTGCGACGGGTCATCGAGCTGGTGCGCGTCGAGCTGGGCTGAGGAGCACGAACATGAACGTCCTGATGATCTCTCCGGGTTTTCCGGCGGAGATGAAGCACTTCGCGCGGGGCCTGGCCAATGTCGGCGCCCGCGTGATCGGCCTGGGCGACCAACCTGAGTCCGCCCTTCCGCCGCTGGCCCGGGAGAGCCTGGCGGCCTACCTGCAGGTGCGGTCGTTCGTGGACGAAGGAGCCATCCTGGCCCAGGTGGCCGATCTGGCCCGCAAGGTCGAGATCCAGCGTGTGGAGTGTCTCTGGGAGCCGTACATGATCCTGGCGGCCCGGATGCGGGAGATGTTGGAAATCCCCGGGATGACCGTGGCCGAGACGATTCCCTTTCGAGACAAGGAGATCATGAAGCGGGTGCTGGACCAGGCCGGCATCCGGACCCCGAAGCACGCCAGCGCCATGACCGCCGACGCGTGCCGCCAGGCCGCCGAGGCGATCGGGTATCCCATCATCGTGAAGCCCATCGCCGGAGCCGGCTCGGCCGATACGTACCGGGTGAGCTCGGCCGACGAGCTCGAGCTGATGCTCCCCCTGCTCCGTCACGTGGCGGAAGTGAGCGTGGAGGAGTTCATCGAGGGTGACGACTATACCTTTGACACCATCTGCGTGGACGGTCGGATCCAGCACTTCAACATCGGCTGGTATCGCCCCCGGGCGCTGATCTCGAAGGAGAATGAGTGGATCAGCCCCCAGACCATCGCCCTTCGGGACGTGGACGCCCCGGAGCTTGCCGAGGGCCGCCGCATGGGCCTGGCCGTGCTGAAAGCGCTGGGATTCCAGACGGGCTATACGCACATGGAGTGGTATCGGAAGCCCGACGGAGAGGCGGTGTTCGGGGAGATCGCGGCGCGCGCGCCCGGCGCTCACCTGGTGGACCTGATCAACTTCGCTTCCGACGTGGATACCTACACGGGATGGGCGGAAGCCGTGTGCCACGGCCACTTCACCCAGCCGGTGGAACGGAAGTACAACTGCGCGTTCATCTTCAAGCGAGCCCGGGGCAGGGGCCGGATCCAGCGCATCGAGGGGCTCGGGCCGATGCTGAGCGAGCTGGCCCCCCACCTCTGCACCGTGGACCTGAACCCCGTGGGGGCGCCGCGGCGCGACTGGAGGCAGACGCTCGTGGGCGACGGGATGGTGATCCTTCGCCATCCGGACCTGGAGACCACCATCCGGATGGCCGATCGAGTGGCCGTCGAGCTCCAGCTGATCGCGGAGTAGGGCGAGGGCGGGGGTCGGGTCTCTTGCACCTCACCGGAGTGCAGCATCCCCTGGCCGGCTCCCCATTCCCCAAAAGCCGATCAGTCCCAGCGCCCCGAAATAGGCTGCGGTAAGCAGCCAGAACCCCGCCCCACGGGCCCTAGCCCCGTCCCGAAGCGGGGTCGCGCCCGCCCCCGGCAGGGGTATGGGATCCCAGGGGATTCCGTGGCGAAGGGCAAGACCCCGTACGTTCAGCAAGTGGATCACGGGGACGTCGCGCGCGGCCCATTCGAAGAGCACCCCCCGCTGCGACGGCGGGGGGAGCTCCACATCGGTGTTCAACCCCGGCCTCAACCGCAGCACCAGCGGGCTTGAGCCCAGGTTGGCGTCGCTCCCTCCGATGTTGACGAAGGCCCCGACCCTTTCCCCGTGGAGCTTTATCCGTCGGGCCACGTTCTCCCGCAGATCGGGCTCGTACAGGAAGGGGATCCCCGTCTCCCGGATGCTCTCTACCAGACGCGCCCGGAAGCCCGGCTCGAACTCGGCTCCCACATCCCCCTCCCCGCCCAGGGATACCGCCACGAGAGGGGTGCGCAGAATCCCCTCGCTCAGCAGTAGCCGATGAACGTTCAGGAGGTTGAACTCAGGCCGGGTGGCCCCGTACGAAGAGGCACCCAGAGAGAGGATCGTCGCGGGGTGCACGCCCATTGTTTCGGCGGCGCTCACGGTGGCGATCAGCAGAGCCGGAAACGACCCGGAGGCCGCTACGGCAATGGTGTCTCCCGCGGACACGCCCGCTCGGCGCAGGAGGCGGACGAGAAGTCCGGCCACGTCCGGATTCGTGGTGGTCCGTTTGGCCTCCAGGTTGCCCAGCGTCGTGAACAGCTCGGTGCACTCCGGCCCGATCAGTCCGGTTCGGTTGGGATCCAGGGCTTCGTCAATGGGAATCCCCACGGTGTCGCAGTGACGCGATACGGCGCTGATCGCGTTCCGCATGGTCCGGGCGGCCTCCAGCATTTCCTCCGACCAGGGGAGCGGGCCCCGGGGGGAGAAGACCTGCAGCAGGGGCCAGGCAATCAGGCTCGCCACGCTCGCTCCGACGATCTTGCGCTTCAGCCGGCGAGGAATGGGCAGCGCCGTCCTCACCACAGCCTCACGCCAGGTCCATCAACCATGCGAGCCATCCGATCACCACCGTGACGGTCACCATGGACGCCGTGGTGACCACGACGCCCTGGCGGTCGAGATGATTGGCGATGAGTCCGGGGATGACCCAACCGATCACCCGGAACTCCAGGGATCGAGGGAAGATGAAGGGAAAGAGCTGTAGCCACAGAGCGGCCCACAGCCCTCCCACCAGAATCAGGAACACGAAGCGACGGCGCCCGAAGAGGATGAGCCAGCGACAGGAGAGCCGGTAGACCGCCATGGTCAGGAAGGCGGCGATCAGCGTGCCCACGATCCGGGCCGGCTCCTGAAGGAACAGGACGAGGTAGCTGGGCACGATGACCCCGCCGGGATAGACTCCGGTGAGACCGATGAAGCCCAGCGAAATTAGCAGGCCGATGAAGGGGACCTCAAATCCCACGGCCCGTGGCCTCGCAGAGGGTGCGGCGTCCCGGGTGGTGGCGCTCCCCCATTCGCCTCACAGGGGTTTCGCCCCCGCCGAGGGGAGGGCCGACCCGCCTCACGACATTCCACCTTCCTGGAACCGCTCGCCCACCCGGCTCCAATGCCTCACCAGCTCCCCACCGAGCCCACCGATGTTCCCGAAGCCGAACACGATCCCCCTCTCGCCGCGGACGCTCGACGTCACCGTCCTGGTGATCTCCGCCGGCCGGCTCGGGCGGACCACCTCGACCCGGCTCTCCTCGTCAACCGACCTCAATCGTCGTTGCAGCGCCTTCGCGTGCAGGCCACACACCCACAGGCGACCAAATCGATTCAGGAGACCCCCCGCCAGTGCCTCTGCCCATTGGACGGTGCGGTCCCCCCGGTCGGCACGCAGGCACAGGAGCCCGACACACCGGTCCGCCTCACCACCGAGCGCGGGCAGAATCCGGTCATAGACGAGCATCGTGGACTTGGGATCGTTGGCGGCAAAGGCGCTCACAAGAAGGAGGGGAGCCCCGGCGCCGTCGGGCCGATAGCGCCAGATCCCCAGCGCTCCGATGTCGAAGCTGGTCTTGCGAATGCCCTCCCGGATGGTCCGATCGTCGATACCCAGCGATCGGGCGAGTGCGTACACCAGATCCAGGTTCTCCCCGAATTCCCAGACCGCCCCGTCGGAGCGGTCCACCGCCGGCGACCACGCGGAGCCGGGCGGGACCTCGACCAGTTCCGCGTCCCTCTCTTCCGCCGCCGCCCGGAAGTTCGTCACGCATTCCTCCCGCGGCACGAACACCCGGGCTGCCCGGGGTACGTCCAGCCCGATCACCGAAGCCACTTGCTCCGGCGTGTTGCCCATGGCGGAGGTGTGGTCCTCGTGAAAGTTGGTCACCAGGATCACCTGGGGCTTCAACAGCTGCTGGGCTTCCACCCAGTGGCTCTCCGGGTGGATGCTCATGGTCTCCGCGATCACCACGTCCACGTTCAGGTCGGCCGCGCGGCGGACGAGGCGTTTCTGCTCCAGAATGGACGGGTGGCCGCGTCTCCGGACCTCCCGCTCCGAGCCGTCCGGCAGGATGAGCCGCGGTTCCGATCCCGTGGTCTTGGCCAGAACGCACCGTCCGCTCTCTCGCAGGACCGACGCAATCATCCGCGCCACGCTGGACTTCCCCCGGGTTCCGGTCACGGTGACCCTCAGGGGAATGGCCGAGCGGCGGCGGTCGAGGCGGACGCGCTCGAGGACGAGGTACGCCAGACCGACAGCGCTCAGGAGCAGCAGGGCTGCCAGGGTCGTGGTCATGCTTCCTACCCCCACACCTCTCGGAACACGCGAAGGAAGTTCTCCCCCAGGATCTTGCGGACGTCCGCCTCCGAGAACCCACGGGCCAGAAGCCGATCCGCCACGGACACGATCTCGGCGTAGTCACTGAACCCATCCAGATTGCGCATCGGGGACCGGATGTCCGCCGTCACGTGCCGATCATACTGCTCGGTGATGTTCGGAAAGTCGGGCATGCCCCAGGGGTCCACCTCGTGATCCGGATACGTTCCGATGGACATGTCAGTGCTGATGCCCAGGTGGTCCGTGCTGCCAGTGAGCTGGGCCACGTGGTCCAGCAGATCGATGAACTCGTCCACCGTGGGCCAGTGCGTGGTCCCGGGGCGCATGACCAGAGGGCCCCAGGCCACGAGGCCGATGACCCCACGCCGGGAGGCGCACGCGCGGATCTGATCGTCGTCGATGTTTCGGGGGTTCGGAACCAGGGCGCTGGGGTTGGAATGGCTGAACACACAGGGATGGGCGCTCCGGCTCATGATCTCTAGTGTTGCCCTCTTCCCCGTGTGGCTGCAATCCAGCACGATCCCCACCCGGTTGCACTCGTCCACCACATTCTGGCCGAAGCGCGTCAATCCCCCGCCCGTTCGGTCCAGGCACCCGTCGCAGAGCTGGTTCGTGGCGTTGTACGCCAGGAGCATCATGCGAAGGCCCAGCTCGTGGAAGGCCTGGATCCGGTGAAGCTCCAGCCCGATCCAGTCCCCGTCCTGGGCCGCCAGCAACAGGCCCGCCTTCCCCTCTCGCTTCGCCCGGTGGATATCCTCCACCGTCCTCACGATAGGGAGATTCGGGTAGGTGCGCGCGACCCAGTGCCAGTACATGAGACCCTCGAGTGCCCCAGCGGCGTCGGCGTGGGGGTTCCAGGTGGTCACGGCGTAGGCGGTGACCCCATGCCGGTGCGCCACGTCGAAATCGGCGTCGGGCCACATCTGCATGCAGGAGTCGACGTAGATGTAGGGGTGGTCCTCCTGGAGGATCGTGTGCGTCGACTTGCCCGCCGACTCCTGCTGCGGGGGGCGCTCCTGAGCGCGGCCGTCGTGCCCGGTGCCGGGGGAGAGGATCGGCAGCGCCCCGGACAGGGCCGACGTGCCCACACCGGCCAGGGCGGCGTTCCTGAGAAAATCTCGACGAGGGAGAGTCATGACGAGCTCCTTCTGGCGGAGGAGTCACGAGCGGGTTTCGCCTGCCTTTCCGCCGAATCTAGGGAGCCACGCATCGCGCTGCGAGCATGCCCCACCCCGAGGTCCCCGTACGGTTGCCACCGCCCGTCGTCCTGGCCCATCATTCCATTCTTCTGGACTTTGATTCTTCTGGACTTCGATCTCGACCCCCCGGAGGGTGAGCATGGTCGCCAGCAGACACCTCCCAACCGCCCGGTTTCTCCTCTGGATTCTCGTCCCCGGGCTCCTACTGCCCACAGGGGCCCCTGCTCAGCAGGATCTGACTCCATACGAAGTCGCCATGCTCCGGGAGGTCAGCAGCGTACACCCGAGCCCCGACGGCGCCCGCATCGCCTTCATCCGCTCCGAGCCTCGGGGACCCGAGGACTCGCCGGGAACGGCGTATTCCTCCCTCTACCTGCTGACCGAGGATGGAGAACGGCCCCTTGTCGCGGGGAAGCGCGGCATCGGCGGGGTTTCATGGAGCCCCGATGGGAGGTGGATCACATTCCTGGAGGAACGGGACGGAGATCGGGAGCGGCAGCTGTACGCCCTCTCCATGGAAGGCGGCGAGGCCGCTCGGCTGTTTACTGCCGAGGACGGTATTTCCCAGTACCGTTGGCGTCCGGACGGTGGCGCGGTGGCCTTCACTGCCCCCATGCCCGTGCCGGAGGACCGGGCCAGGGCCCGGGGCCGGGGGTTCCGGCAGATCGTGTATGACGAGGTCTGGAGCCCCGTGGGCCTTTACCTCTGGGCCGCGGGGACCGGCGAGATCCGGCTCCTGACCGTGCCCGGGAGCGTGTTCGATCTGGAGTGGTCGGCCGACGGTGCCCATCTCGCCCTGGCGCTGGCGCCGCGGGCCCTCACGGACGACAGCTACATGTTCAAGCGTCTACATGTTCTGGACGTGGCCACGGGGGAGGTCCGGAAGCTAGTGGAGAATCCGGGCAAGCTGGGTCCATTCGCTTTCTCACCCGACGGGCGCCGCCTGGCCTACGTCAGCGCCGCGGACCGGCGAGACCCCCATGCCGGGATGTTGTACCTGGCCGAGGTCGGCTCCGGAGAGGTAACCGAGCTCACCCCCGGATGGGAGGGGATGGTCCACGACCTGGGTTGGCTCGACGCCTCCCGGATGCGGCTTCGCATCAGCCGGGGAGCGGAAAGCCGCATCTCGGATTTCGACGTCGAGAGCCGGAGTTGGGAGGACCTTCCTGGCGGTGAGTTCGCGTTCGCGTCGGCGCACACGGCCGGACGAAGCGTGGCGGCCGTAGTCTCCGGCCCGGCTCATCCCCCCGAGGTCTACACGCTCTCCGGAGGCCGTTGGGTCCGCCGTACCCGCTCGAACCCCGGGCTGGACGAGGTCCGGCTGAGCCGTCAGGAGGTCTACGGCTTCGAGGCCCGGGACGGCCTGGCGATCGAAGGGATCCTCCTCTATCCCCTGGACTTCCAGGAAGGGCGCCGGTACCCCCTGGTGATCGTGGCCCACGGGGGCCCCGAGAGCCACTACAACAACCAGTGGCTCACGACCTACAACAACTGGGGGCAGCTCGTGAGCCGGAAGGGCTACTTCGCCTGGTTCCCCAACTACCGCGCCAGCACCGGCCGAGGCGTGGAGTTCGCCGAAGCCGACCACGGGGACATCATGGGCGGAGAGTTCCAGGACCATCTGGACGCCATCGCCCACTTCGTGGATCGAGGATGGGTGGACCGAGAGCGAGTGGGAATCGGCGGGGGGTCGTATGGGGGCTACACCGCGGCCTGGGCCGCCACCCGACATTCGGAGCATTTCGCCGCCTCCGTGAGCTTCGTGCCCATCACGCACGTGGCCACGAAGTGGCTCAGCTCCGACATCCCTTGGGAGTTCTACTGGGTCCACTACGAAGAGACCTGGCCGCACGACCAGTGGGACTTCCTGGAGGAGCGCAGCCCCATCACGTACGCCCCCGACTGCCGCACTCCACTGTTGCTCCTGGGAGGGACGGCGGATCGGCGCGTGCATCCCAGCCAGCCCCACATGCTCTACCGGGCGGTGGAAGCCACCACCGAGACCCCCGTGCGTTACGTCCAGTATCCCGGCGAGGGACACGGCAATCGAACCAACGTCTATCGCTACGACTACATCCTCCGGGCCCTCCGCTGGTTCGATCACTACCTGCGTCCGGGGAGCCACCGCATGGACCCGCCACCGCCGGCGGATCTGGACTACGGGGAGTGGATGAGGGGAGGGTAGTGGACTACCGCCCCGCTCCGAGCAGAACACCGAAGCCCAGGGAGAACTCCGGGCCACTGTAGTTTTTGTCGCTTCCGATCTGTTCCTCGAAGTCCCCGATCAGATCGTATCCCGCCAGAACCTGGGCTCTGAATCGCCGGGCAAAGAAGAGGTCGACCCCCACCTGTCCGCGCAGGCCGATGGCGGCGTCCGAGACCGCCTCACTATCGGCGCCAGACCCGACACGGGTGTTCGTGGCGAAGCCCAGGTACGGGCCGACGGCGAGAGACCCGAACGGCCGAACGGAAGGCGTGATCGCCAGCCCTTCGGGGTGATACGCCCCACCAAACAGGAGAGGGTTCACCGACGCCGCCCTGGAAGTCACCGCGCTTGGCTCCACGGACGAGCTGGCCTCGGCGCTGAGCGCCCCTGCGCTGACTCCGACACTCCACTCCGGGCTGACCCAGTAGGCGTAGGAGAGGGATCCGAGAAAGCCGGTGCTCCGGGCCTCTGAATCCACGGTACCCGAGGAGACGTCGCTCTTCGCGACAGCCTGGCTGAGGAAGCCTACGTTCGCGGTAATGACGTGGCGTCCGTGAAGGGGAAAGAAAGAAGCCTCCGAGCTGGAGGTCTCCTGCGCCTGGCACAACCTCGGCGCGGACGTGGCGGCCACGACCAAAGCGATTCCTGTTGGAAGGCTAAAGTGGGGGGGTCTCATTCGTTGCCTCCGGTGCGGGCAATCTCTTCGTCTCACAACTCATCTCACACCGCCACCCAGGTGTGCATGTTACGGTGGGCCGGGTGGGAAGGGAACACGCTCCAGCGAGAGAGCGGAGCCGATCCCTCCTCTCCTCACAGTTCCGGGCGTGCGTCTGAACGGCGGGAATGGCGCCACTCCCTCTCATCCTGTGCCAGCCGCTCCCACTCCGGGCTCTCGAACCGCTCCCGCAGCTCCCGCACCACGTCGGTGGCCGTTTGAAGCTCTCGCAGCGGAATCCCCCGACCGAGGTACTCCATGAGTCTCGCCTCCCGCGCATCCATAGTGGCCAGAAACTCCTCTCCCCGGCGTGTGAGAGCGATCAGCATGGACCGCTTGTGGGCTGGGTTGGGAGTCTTCTCGACGAGGCCGTCGGCGCCGAGGACATCGACGAGCTTCTGTACATGCTGCCGTGACGTGGAGCGCACTCTCGCCATCTCGGGAACCGTCTGCGGTCCCTGCTCTCCCAGGCTCTTGAGAACGCTGCGGCGGCCCGTTGCATGACGGCCCTGGCCCAGGTATTGGGTCGCTGCACGCCGCATTCGGAAGAAGAGCAGGGCGACCTCAAAGGTGAATTCGTCGACAACCCTGTGCGCCGCGCTCTTCTCACTGGCCATTCGCAGTCTCCAGTCCGGGTATTCCCTTGCCCTCTGCGGGTCGCCCCTCGTCCTCTGACAGTCAGAAGAGCGGCGTCGGGATGTCGCCCCAGATGACGTGATCGGGCGCCTCGTCCCAGCCGATCAGAGATTCCGTTGGGAGATCGACCCGTACTATGCCAAGAGGCTCAAGGCCGTACGCCTTGGTGACGATCTCATGACCCGTGGTCCTGTAAGCGGGGAGACGGGGCCGCGCAAACAAGACCCGGTAGATACCCGACTCTGCCAGCGGATTTCGGTGCCCGCCGCCCACTCTCCGTATCTCCTCCAGGGTGTGCAGAGGTAAGTCGGGCAGGTACCAATTGACGGGTATCACGTAGAGGAGCAAGCGGGACTCCTGAGCGTGGAAGGCCTCCACGCGCGGATCCGACGAGGCGATTCGGTACGCCTGTATCAACTCGCCCTGGGTCATGAGAGCGGGAGAAAGGATGGCCATGTCTTCCAGGAACAGGCCCGACACGCGGGA
>JBDHKE010000235.1:0-3438 GCA_039586555.1 Gemmatimonadota bacterium
GCCGACGAGGCCGTGTCGGTGAGCACGTTGATGACCAAGGTGC
Source organism: Gemmatimonadota bacterium (assembly GCA_039586555.1). GTDB lineage: Bacteria > Gemmatimonadota > Gemmatimonadetes > Longimicrobiales > Gaopeijiaceae > JBDHKE01. The sequence goes on from JBDHKE010000235.1 coordinate 44, forward strand.
CCCGTGCAGCCCCCGGAGCCTGAGGCTGCGTGAAGGTCCGGGGCTCCGACTGCCAGATGGGATCGGAGGCCGTCGCAGGGATCCGGGTCGGAGCCGCACCCCGGTTGGTGATGTGCCCGATGTCGAGCGCCGTGCCCGCGTAGATGGGGCCGCCGATCTTCCCGGTGCCCAGGGTTGTCCAGAAGTCCATCGACGCCAGGATCTCCAGCGCACGAGGGTTCGGGATGGTCGGGACCTGCTCGAAGTCGTTGGTCGAGTCGAACTGCTGAATCGGAGTGCCCATGAGGACCGAACTGTCCGATGGGATCTGGCCGTAGCGGTTCGTGTAGTCAGACACCGTCCGGGTAGACCCGTCACGAGTCATGTAGGGGTCGCCCTGGTACGCCGTCCGGTTGTAGGTGACGTACATCTGCTCGTTGAAGGGCAGCGGGAGGGGGAGGATGGAGGCCAGGTTGTCGGCCAGAGCCGCTACCGCGGTGCCGTCGAGGCCCGACCCCGAGGTCGTCGGGAGGTTCAGCCGGGTCAGGACGTAGTTGTTCTTGTTGATGAACCCACGAGCGAACCCGAAGACGACGCACTCGACGACGTACTCCAGGTCGTCGAAGGTCTCTCCATCGACGTACTGGCCGGAGAGGCTCACGTCGATCAGGTCAGACGGGATGACGTAGGTGTGGTCGTCCGCGTCACCGGTCACGTCCTCCGCCCCGCCGGGGACGATGAAGAGGGTCTGCTTGTCGGAGTCCGACTTCAGCAGGTTCTTCGGGCGCCCGATGGCGGTGCTCAAGGTCACACGGTCGGAGTTCCAGGCGCCCTCTCCCGCGAACTCGCGGAGATCGTAGACGCCGTAGAGACGTGCGATACCCAGGAACGGGGGAAGCTGGATGCCCTTCAGGCCCTTGGTAGCCAGGTCGGTCCCGATGACGTTCACGTCCTCGTAGATCCGACCCTGGTAGCCCTCCGAGGAGCCGCCCATGTTGAAGTACTCGCCGTACACCCGGCCCGAGGTCGCCCCCGTCTGGATGAACAGAGAGAGGACCGTGGTGTCGGAGTCCGCGCCGCCTACCACGCGGAACACGTCGTCCGCGATGGTCTGGGAGTCCCCGAACATGTGGTTGATGCCGTAGTAGACCGGCCCCGTCGTCCCAGTCGTCTGGTGGAAGGGGATGTCCTGACGGCCGAAGCGCGGCATGTACTCGTGGGGGAAGGCGTAGCCGTAGTCCGCGTTCGGCGTGAAGATGTTGCCGCCGTCGACTGCGACGCCGTTGCTCACACCCTGGGTGTAGGTGCCCGGGAACAGCCGGTTGGAGGTGCCGTCGGTGATCTGGTTCCGCCACAGGGCCAGGGCGACCCTACGGTAGGGCTGGAGAACCAGGGTCTTGGAGCCGGGGTCCACGAAGACCTCGGCGTCACGCCGCGTCTCTCCGAGGTAGCCGCCGTCTCCGTACTCCGGTGCCTGGGGAGCCGACAGGCCCAAACTCGGGAGCCGGTTCCAGGTCTGGACGTGCTGCGTCGGGAAGTACAGTTCGCCTTCCGGGACACCAGCCTCGTCGTCGAAGGCCGGGTCCAGCGTCGTCGGGGCCTCACGGACCATCTGAGCCGTGTTGATGCCCACCATGGCTACGCGGTCGATGTGGTTCGCCACACGGGCCGTACCGCCGCGAGAGGGGCCGTACAGGACCGTGGTGTCGAGAACCGCCTCGGAGGCCGAGGGGAGGCTCATCAGGCCCTTCCAGGGGTTCTCCGTGCCTCCCGTGACACCATCCAGGTCGGTGAGGACGATCACGGCAGCAGCACCGTCGCCCGCGACCACACCATCCTCGGTGTGGGTGTACTGGGACCGCACCTCGGCGGTCAGGCCAGGCACGGTGACTACGGGAGCGGCGCTCTCCCCCACCCTCTCGATGACGAGAAGCTCCTGCGGGTCACCTCCGGAGCCGGACTCCGTCGTGTAGCCTACGCTGCCTGCACCCACGACGCGGAAGACGCCCGCGTTCCCCGCGTTCGTCGTGTCGCCGGAGAGGACCAGGTAAAGCTCCGAGGAGCGCCCAGTCCGGTCACGACCACCGGCGGTCAGCATGTCGTAGAGGTTGCGGCTGCCGTAGAGCAGCAGGTTGGTGATGCCGTCCGTTGAGAGGCTGTCCAGGTCACCTGCCGGGTACCAGACCCCAGCCGAATCGAAGTCCATGCCGGGGAACCGGACCTGGTCCAGGTTCGAGGGGGAAGATCCGGCCGCGATGGCCGCGGCCCCCGTGTCCCGGAGGTTGCTGTTGACGACGCCGCCCAGGACGAGGAAGGGCCTCTCAAAGTTGTGCTCGGGGAGAGGGAACATCGGTCCCGGGTGCCCCGCGCTGGGCTGGTCGGAGGCCGGAGGCTCGCCCCAGTCCTCTTCGATCATCCGGAAGCGGAAGGGCGTCTGAAGCCCGCTCATGCCGACGCCGTCACCGAGGATCTCGTCACGGGTCTTCCACCACTCCCGAGGCGAAATGAAGCGGACCATGTTGGCGTCCGCAGCCGTCCGGACCGTGGCCCGAGCACCACCGGTCCCGGTGGAGCCCCCGATGAAGAGACGAATGACGGCCTGGTTGGACCAGCCGCCGCCGTCAGGCTGGAAGCCGTCGGGGACGAACTCCGCTGCCACGTCCCAGTTGGAAGCACCCGCAGTGTAGTCGGATACCGCCGTCGGGGTTCCACCTCCGGTCGCAGGCTTCAGGAGGACGGTGACGTTGCTCTGGGGCACCGCTGCGTCCGAGAAGACCGTTCGGATGCCGTCAGGGCCATCGAGCGCCGTGGTCTGGTTCGGGACCGCGAAGGAACCGTTGGCGTACAGGGTGTCCACCTCGGTGATGATCGCGCCCTCGGTGTCCGATCCCGCAGCCTGCTTGTAGGAGGACTTCAGGGTGTTCTCGAACAGCTTGCCGAGGTTGTGGGCCAGAAGGGCCTGGTAGTCCCACTGGCCGGGCGTCACGCCCTTTCGGAGGTCGAGCACGTCCTCTTCGGTGATCTGGTCCGCGAACTTGCCGTCAGCCCGGAAGTTGAAGAAGGTGATCGAGGCACCGGCAGCGTGGGGACGCGCCTGGGTGCCGAAGCGGCCCCGGCCCCCAGAGGCCCGGATAGTCATGGTCCCGGGGCTCACCCCGGTATCTACCGACTCGATTCCGAGGACCTCGTCGTCAATCACCAAGAAGGTGCTGGTCCAGTCGAGGTCCACGTTGTCGAAGCCCGACCCTGCCAGGCCGTCCACCTGAATGGCTCCGGTGGTGTCGAAGCCAATGGCGTTGGTCAGCGTGATGCCGGTGAAGGTCCGGGTCCCCTCGACGGGGTCGGTGATGGTCGCCGTGTTCGGGTTCCGGTTGAAGGCGCCGTTCTGGTTGGCGTTGCCTCCGTTGGTCCGGGAC
>JBDHKE010000015.1:0-46410 GCA_039586555.1 Gemmatimonadota bacterium
CCCCTCGTGCGGATCCGGCGCTGTTCGGCCGCATGGACGAGCTGGGCCGGAAGCTGGACGGGCTCTCGATGCGGTTACAGGGCGACCGCATCCGCGGCTCGCTCGACGAGTCGACTGTGCCGTCCATATCGAACCGGGTGAGCAACGTGATCAACGGGCACTGGTCGACCCGGCAGGAGCCCACCGCCACTCAACGGAGGAACATCGAGATCGCGGGGCAGGACTTCGCGGTGCTGGTGGGTGAGCTGACCCGACTGATCGATGAGACGCTCATGGCCCTCGAGGAGGACCTCGCCGCAGCGGGAGCGCCGTGGACACCGGGAAGGAGGTTGGGAGGGTAGGGCACGGCGCCCGGGCCTGCTGAACCGCGCGAACCCGTTCCCAGGAGTCAGTCCGCCGCCAGCGCGTCCGCGGGCGCCTTCCGGCAAGCCCGCCACGCCGGGATCGCCGCCGCGACGACGGCTACGCCCATCATGCCGGTGGCGACGACCCCGAAGGTCACCGGGTCAGTGGCCTCCACGTCGAAGAGGAGGCTCCCGAGGACCCGACCGCCCAGTAGCGCCGCCCCACCCCCGATCAGGAGCCCGACCGCCGCGAGACGAACGCCGTCCAGGACCACGGAGCGCGCCACATCGCCCGCTCGGGCCCCGAGCGCCCGACGCACGGCCATCTCCTGGTCCCGCTGACCCACCGCGAACGCGAGCACGCCGTAGATCCCGACGCATGCCAAGGACAGCGCCAGCGCGCTGAACAGCCCCATCAGGAAGGCAGCGAAGCGCGGGGTGGCAGTCTGCGTCCGGTACAGCTCACGGAGGGAGGACAGGGCATACACCGGTATCGACGCGTCCAGCTCCCTCACCGCTTCCCGGATGACGGCCGCCGAGATGTCACCGTCGGCCCGATAGGAAATCTCGAGCGTTCGCGCGGGAATCTGCCGGATCGAGAAGAAGACGTCCGGGCTGTTGGGCCCGTCCATCATGTCCTGCGTGAGGTTCCGGAACCGAACGTTCTCCACCACGCCGATGATCTCGGCTGCGTTGTCGGGATCCGAGGGGTCCCCCACGTAGAGGGTTCGGCCCACCGCACTCGTCTCCTCGGGGAACACGCGCCGCACGAGCGCCTCGGTAACGACAGCCACGCCAGCGGTGTTCTCGTCGTCCGACGGGGCCAGGAGACGGCCGGTGCGCAGCTCCACGCCCAGGTTCTCGAAGAAGCCCGGAGTGACGGAGTGGTGATGGAAGCGGATGCGCGTCTCCGGATCGTCGGCCCGAAAGATGTAGGCGCCGCTGCTGCCTCCGCGGAACGGGAAGTCGGACGAAGCCGCCGCGGCCGTCACGCCGGGCACCTCGGAAATCCGCCGAACGATCTCGTCCGTGAAGACGCGCAGCGATGCGGCGTCCGGATAGCGCTCCCGGGGTGGCTGCACCCGGAAGACCTGGATGTCTTCCAGCTCCAGACCGGGATCCACCGCGAGCTGGGCCCGGAAGCTGCGCGTGAGCAGCCCCGCCCCCACCAGCAGGAGGAGGGCCAGGCCCACCTGCGTCACCACGAACACCTGCTGGGCCCGGGCGCGACGCCCCATCATACCGCGTTCTCCAGAACGGAGCGAAGCCGCCAGGTCGCGGCGCGCCGACGAGAGAGCAGGTGCCAGACCCGCCGCCACGCCCACCACCACCAGGGTGACCAGCGTGAAGCCGAAGGCCCTCGGGCTCACCGACAGATCGGCGTACGCGGGCAGAACGCCCGTGGGAATCAGGGGCGCCATCGCACTCAGTCCCCACATTGCCAGGACAAGCCCGGCCGCCCCACCGAGCGCGGAGAGCGCGAGGCTTTCCGTCAGGAGCTGCCGGGCCACGCGTCCACCGTCCGCGCCCACGGCGCGCCGCACCACGAGCTCGCGGGTGCGCGCGTTCGCACGGACGAGGAGGAGGTTCGCCACGTTCGCGGAAGCGATGAGCAGGAGGAGCGCCGCGCCTCCGAAGAGGACCCAGAGTAGGCGCTCCGTGGTCCCGAGAAATCCCTCCCGGAACGGCTGGATCTGGGCGAATCGGTCCTCGTGCGCCCTCGGATACAGCTCCTGGAGGTCGCGGGCAATGCCGTCCAGCTCGTCCTGCGCCTGGTCCCGGTCGACGCCCGGGGCGAGACGGCCGATCACTGGAAGGAACCGGGACCCGCGCGCCTCCAGGATCTCTACGGAGCCGGCGAGAGAGATCATGCCCAGCGGCGCCCACAGATCGGCGCCCAGGCTCACCCCGGCGAAGGCATCGGGCATGACGCCCACCACCGAGACCGTCCGGTCGTTGACCTGGAGCGTGCGCCCCACGATGTCCGGGTCGCCGCCGAATCTCCGCTGCCAGAGTCCGTGGGACAGGATGACAACCGGAAACCCGTCCGGCGCGGCGTACTCCTCCGGCGCGAACGTCCGACCGAGCTCGGCTCGACCGCCGACCAGCTCCAAGTAGTCCTCACTGACGATCTCGACGGCGGCCCGCTCGGCCTCGCCGTCCCCGGTGACCGTCACGCTCGTGGATACCACGGCCGCTATGGGATCGACGGTACGGGAGCGTTCTCGCCAATCGCGGAACTCCGGGACCGAGGCGAGCCGGATCGCCCGCTCGCCGTTCTGCAGGTGGTAGCCGTTCACGAACACCAGGCGCTCGTGGTCCGGAAACGGGAGTGCCTGGAGCACCGTCGAGTCGAGGACGCTGAAGATCGCGGTGTTTCCGGCCAGCGCGACGGCGAGCGTCAGCGTCGCCATCGCCGTGAACCCCGGGTTGCGTCGGAAGGTACGCAGTGCGTAGGCGAGGTCCTGCCTCACGTGTCCCAGCCTCATCGCTGCTCCGCTCCCCCCATGCCGCGCAGCCTGTCGCCGCAGCCGCCTCCGCCACACTTCCGGGTTCCCGAAGCGCGCCTCCGCCTCGCGGCGCGCCTCCGCCGGCTCCATCCCCTCGGCAATGAGCTCCTCGGTCCTCAACTCCAGGTAGAGCTCGAGCTCCTCCCGGATGTCCGCTTCCTCGTCGGACCGGAGCGCACCGGGCGACGGGGTGGGCCGGAAGGGCCAGCGAGCCATCAGCGGCTCACACCCTCGAGGATCGTGGAAACCGCATCGGAGAACTCCGCCCACCGCTCTGCTTCCGCTTCCAGATGGGCGAGCCCCGCGTCCGTGACCCGGTAGAACTTGGCCTTGCGTCCCGTCTCGGTCTTCCCCCAGGCCGACTCGAGCAGGCCCTTCCGCTCGAGGCGATGGAGGGCGGGGTACAGGGCACCCTCCTCGACCGAGAGGATTCCCTCGCTCCGGTCCCTGATCGCCTTGCCGATGGCATACCCGTGCAGGGGCGCCCCCCGTACGGTGTGCAGGATCAGGATGTCCAGGGTGCCGGTGAAGAGGTCGCTTCCACTCATGTCAGGGGCTCTCCGGATTCGTGATCAGACGTGGCACCCCTCAAGTGATCAGACGTGGCACCCCTCAAGATGGGAGATACCTCGTTCATTTAGGCATATAAATATGCCACGACCCCTGAGTGATCAAGGGGTGTCCTTTCCGTGGTGTTGCAACGATGAGACGGAGGAACCGCCCTATGCCCCCGCAACCGCCTCGATCTCGACCATGAGATCAGGAAGCACGAGACGGCTGATCCCGAGAAGGGACTGCGGGGGTCTGGTTCCGGCCTCGGCGATCCACGTCGCGTACACGTCGTAGTTCGACAGGAAGCCGTCGATGTCGGTCGTGAAGAACCGAAGCGACAGGATATTGCTGCGATCCATGCCCGCCTTGGCGAGTACTGCATCAATGTTCGCCAGAGCGGCCTGCATCTGGCCGCGCAGGTCGCCCGGGTGCAGCACGGTGATACCGATCTCGCTTCCCGGGGCCGGCGCGACGGCGACCTGCCCGGAGCAGTGCAGAACGCGCGTGATGCCCTCTACGAGCTCACCCTGATCCATGCTCCACTGCAGGCCCCAGTCCCACGGATTCACTGACGTCCGTTTCATTGAGTATCCCTCGGAAAGGATGGTGCGTGAAGGGTCGCGGGCCGGACGGCCCGGCGTGCGAGGAGTGGTATCTGTGGGCGAGTGGCGGACCCGCTTCCCCCAGACGGTGGTGCTTCTGGGCGACCAGCGAGACTGGCCATAACCGAGGGGGTCGCCTCGACCCGAAGCTGCTCATAGAATCCGGACTGTGGGCTCGACCATCACATCAGGCGCGATGGCCGCCCCGCGGAGGGCCGAGTCGAGGGAGACCCCGACAGACACGAAGCACCTGGGAGTCGAACGATGAACATTCCGGTCGCCCGACGAATCCGGATTCCAGCGACTCGCTTGGTGATTCTGTGGGTGGGGCTCCTCCTGCCCGCCCTGCCCACCACCGCCCAGGTCACGAGGACCGCCCGGGACGAGTGGCAAAAGGTCGAGGACATCTTCTCCGCGCTCGAGCTTCGCGAGGGGAGCTACGTCGCCGACGTCGGGGCCGGATCCGGTTTCTTCACTCTGCGGCTCAGCGAGAGGGTGGGTTCCGCCGGGCGTGTGTACGCCGTAGACATCGACGCGGACGTGCTCGAGGAGCTGCGCGAGCGGGTCGATCGCCTGTCGCTCGACAACGTCGAGATCATCCTGAGCGAGACCGACGACCCTCGGCTTCCATATCACGTCCTGGACGCGGTCCTGATCGTGAACGCCTACCACGAGATGTCCGAGTACGAGGCGATGCTCGAGGGGATCATGCGGTCCCTGAGGCCCGGTGGACGGCTGGTCATCGTGGACAGCCCTCCCTCCAGACCGACGCGTTCCCGGGAGGACCAGATGGAGAGGCACGGGCTCGCGCTGGATCTCGCCGCGATGGACCTCTCGGAAGCGGGGTTCAGAGTCATCAGCAGCGACCCGTGGTTCGTGGAGCTGGGCAGTGGCCGACGGGGCTCCAACAACTGGCTGCTGGTGGCCGAGCGGCCGCTGGAGCGCGACTAGCGGACTGTACCCCGAGATCCACTGACGTGGATTCGGGGCTTGCTGTCGCGGTAGGTCCACTACCCTCCTGATCCCCGGCTGACCTCCCGGAGCAGGCGGTCCACAGGGTCGCCGCCCCTTGGCCAGAGATACCTTTCGGACACCAGGTTGAGGGCGGAGCGAACGCCTCTGAAGTGCTTGCCCACGGATCTCAGCACGTCGTCCAGGCCCATCCACTCGGCCTCCCGGCTCCGTGCCGCCGCGCGGTAGCTGGCGGACCCCATGTCCTCGTAGTAGCGAATGGAGGGCGCCGCCCGGCGGCGGACTCGAGCCTCGACGTAGTCCGGGAAGAGGCCGGAGATCCAGAGCGAGAAATCCCCCAGGTGCACCCGGAGTCGGAAGGCCCTGCGCGAGTCCGCATCCTGGATCTGAGCTACGATATCCACCAGATAGTGGTACTGCTCGGGAGTCGAGGCGGAGACCCGGTAGGCCCTACTGCCGTGGCCGAACCGCACCACGAGGCTCGCCACGTAATCCGCCGTTGCCAGCTCGTCGATCCCCATCTCCAGGAGAGCGTGTCGGACGAGGACGTAGAAGACCACGGCCGGCGGCACCGAGGCTCCCGGACGGGTGAGGAGGGCGTTCAGAATGCGAGGGTCGTCGAGAAGCGCATCCAGACCCCGTTCTTCCAGCCTCCGGAGAGCTCCCTGGCGAAGCTCGGCGTCTCCCTGGCTCAGCAAGTGAACCAGGTGCAGCGCGTCCCGCCGTCCGATCGAGGCTCGGATGGTCGGAAGAATCACCGCGATCCGCTCCTTCCGCGCTCCGTCTCCCTGACTCTCAGTTCCCAGAGGCAGGGCCCGATCCGACCCAGAGGGGCACGGATATTCGTACTCCCGCCAGGGTCGGTGTGAGTCCGCAGAAGGGAGAAGTCGCAAGATGCGTTCCGCTCGGCCCGTGATCGGGCGGTCACTCATCGCGCCGACACCGGACCACGTACGGAACCCCGTGGGACGTGGCAGGACAACGCCGACGCATTTGGGCGGGCTGCTTCACCACGGATGCTTCAGGAGAACGCAAGGCTACGGGGCTCTCACTACCTCCCAAACCACCTCTGAAGGCGCTCGGCTTCGAAACGCCGCTTCTCTTCCGCATGCTCTACGGAGACGCCCTTGAGCGCCACCTGTGGCTCGGGCGTGGCGAAGAAGTGGCCTTCGATGAGCGTCGCCTTCGTCTTGCCCATCTCCATGAAGCAATACCCCCGCCCGTCGAACCCGGGGGGGGCCGCTTCACCCCGCACGTCCGCTCCGATGGCCGCCGCCACGCGTTGCCCCTCCAGCTCGGCTATGACCCCCGCCTTGGGAAGGGGCATTCCGTTGGCCAGCCTGATCGTCGTGACGTCGCCGATGGCGAACACCCTGTCGTAGGAGGTCTCCAGGGTCGCGGGATTCACCCCGATCCACTCGCCCTGGCCCGTGAGGCCGCTTGTCCCGACCACTGCCGGCACCCGGTGGGGCGGCACGCCGATCAGCACGTCCGCTTCGAGCTCACCCTCCTCGAAGACGAAGCGTCCCTCCTCCACCCGTCGGACCTTGCGCCCGACCTGAAACGCGATTCCCCGCTCCGTCAGTTGCTCGCCCAGCCAGGAGGAGCCCTCCCTTCCCGCGTTGGGCAGCAGCATGGGCTGGAGGGTGGCCACGGCGATGGAGGTGCGCTCGCGCAAACCCCGCTCCCGCAGGTGATCGTCCAGCAGCATGGAGCATTCGTATGGAGCAGGCGGACACGCATAGGGAACGCCCGCGATGACGATGGCGATGCGGCCGCCGGTGAAGTCGTCCAGCACGGTCTTCAACGCCGGCACCCCCCGGGCGTCCCAGACGTTGTGGGCGTGCTCCTTCAGCCCGGGGACCAGATCCGGGCGAGGCTCCGCGCCCAGCGCCACCACAAGATAGTCTCCTTCGAGCGCCTCCCGGTCGGTCTCCACCGAACGAGCCGCAGGGTCGATCTTCGTGATCTGCCGCTGGAGGAACCTCACGCCGCGACCATTCAGGATCTCCAGCGGGCGAGATCCCTCCTCGTAGCTCCCGATTCCCACCAGCGCCCACAACTTGCGCAGTCCCATGGCGAACTGTTCGCCGCGGTCGACGAGGACGACCTCATGATGGTCGCCCAGCAGACGTCGGAGCTCGGTGGCCACGGTGATTCCGCCGAAGCCGCCGCCGAGGATGAGAGTCCGGCTCATGGGACCACTGCCCGCTTGGGGGATGAGTGACGGGAAGGCTGCAACTTGTCGCTGGCGGTCCCGCCGGACCAGGGGTCGGGGGACTCGAGGTGGGGGGAGCACAAGAAGCGCCCCGAGTCCTCGCGCTACCAGGACCGCGCCCACTCGGGAACCGCTACGGGCTCGGGCACGAGCCCGCCCATGTCGTACTCCCAGGAGGGCATCGCCGGATCGTCCGCGACCTGGAGGTGTCCCGAGCGAGTAGCCAGCAGAAGCTCGGTGGAATTCGGTCCTCTCCACTCGGCCCACACCGCGTCCAGAATGGGCTTCAGCTCCCCCTTCGCCCGCAGGTAGTACTCCCGGTGTCCCTCCCACAGACTCACCAGAACGAGCTCGCGGTGGGCCGACCTGGGAGACGGCTTCGCGATCACGAGGGCGCTTGCATGCGCGGCGAGAGGCGCAGGAAGCTCGTCCACCCAGGGCGTTTCCGGGTCGACGACCCGCCAGCCGGTGTGCAGCTCCCGGAAGAGCCGGCCCCGCACCCAGTAGGTGTCCACCCCCTGGAAGCTCACGCCACGGGGATAGGATCCGTGGACGGGACCGGAGCAGCACGCACCCGCCAGCACCAGCCCTCCGTCGTCGTCGAAGTGAGACCCCGTCGTCCAGGTGCCCACGGTCCCCCAAGCAGCGAGGGCGTGCAACCACGGAGCCTTGGAAACGGCGAAGTAGCTGCCCCACGATCCCGGCCGGGTATCCAGCACGAAGGTGGCCAGGAGCTTCCCGTCGGCCGAGAGGGCGCACCGCTCCGGGTAGAGCTTGGCCTTGAGCCACGCCCCGTGCTCCACCGATCCTTCGTCATGCTTCCAAAGGGCCACGTGCCACCAGGCGCTGGGCCCCCGCCGGAACACACACGCAACGGGAGCGCCGGTGGCCTTGGCCACATGGAGTCGGGGGGGAGGAGTTCTAGTCATCGAAATCCTATCGCGTTCGCATCACGGGGTGCCATCGGAGCGGAGTCGGCTTCAGGCCGACGCGCCCCCAGCGGCTGTCCGTCCTAACGGCCTCATGCCGAAGAGGAGGCGGAGTACGCCCACGCGCCGGACGAGCAGCTCGTAGAGCGCCATGATCACCGCGAAGGAGGTGATCATCAGAAGCGGGTACTTGATCGCCAAGGGAAGGTCCCACGTCCGGATGGAGAAGCCGATGACCACGATCACGGTCTGGTGCAGAATGTAGAACGGCAGGACCGCTTCGTTGGCGTACCGCAGGAATCGGTTGGTGAACCGGAGATGAGCGCTGGCCAGGCCCATGAAGCCCACCAACCACAGCCACGAGGTGAGCCCGCGCAGGGCGAAGTAGACGGGAGCGGGCCAGGAGAACGGCCGGCCGGTCCACGACGGGGGGGCCAACCCCACGAGCAGCACCACGCCCAGGGCGAGCGACACCCAGCGGATCCGCTCCGCCGCGTCGCTGTAGCGAGGGTCCGTGGCGATGACGTAGCCCACCAGAAAGAATACGAGATACGAAAGGGGGCTCCAGCCGCCGAAGGCCCGCATGCCGATGCCCTCCGGATACTGGCTCACGTACATCTCCACCAGGGCCAGCGGAACCGCCAGGAGCAGGACGAGCCCCGGCCTCCCCAGCCCCGTCGCGAGACCCCTCATCATCCGGCGCGCCCAAGGCCGCTTCAGCAGCAGGAAGAGCGGCAGCGTCAACACCGAGAAGACGAACAGCATCTGCAGGTACCAGAGATGCAGCCCCATCCAGGCGAAGTTCCCCCCGAACCCGTACCAGCCGTCGAAGTAACGGGGGTACCAGCCGAGGAAGGACCCCGCGTACTGCCCGTGGCTCACCCGCTCGATCCACACCTGGGCGGGAATCAGCAGCACGAAGGTGCCCAGCAGGAATGGAACCAGGAGTCGCTTGACCCTGGAGCTCAGGTATCGCGATCCGCTCCGGGACCCCAGCGAGAAGTACGAAGCGACGGCCGAGACGATGAAGAAGAGGGGCATCATCCACTGGACCGTCACGAAGACGAAGACGGTGGCCGCCGCGCTCAGATCCGGGTTCTTCACGTGCCAGTCTTCCGCGTCGAAGAAGCGGGCACAGTGGAAGAGGAAGACGACGCACATGCCCAGCACCCTGAGCCAGTCGATGTCGTAACGGCGCGGTGGACGGGCTTCCGTGACGGCCAAGGTCGGTGCTCCGGTGCGAGGATCGGGATCGAGGATCCACGAGTTTAGGGGCCCGGCGGGGAGCGGGCCACCACCGGGGCCTCTCCTGGGCAGGCCCAGGGCAGAAACGGCCCAGCCTCCGCCCGGTTTGCCGAGCCGCTCGGGGACCAGGACAAGCCCTGGCCCCTGTCGGGTCCGGGCCCCTCCTTACTATCGTGAGTCGGCTCTTCAATGAGGACCTCATGGACGCACTCCTGAGCATCGCCCTGGGGGTGGGATTGAGCGCCGCCTGCGGTTTTCGCATCTTCGTCCCCCTGCTCATCGTGAGCGTGGCTTCCTTCACGGGCCATCTGGACCTGGCGGGGGGATTCAACTGGATGGGGAGCCTGCCGGCCCTGGTGGTGTTCGGCACCGCCACCCTGTTCGAGGTGGTCGGATACTATATCCCGTGGGTGGACAACATCCTCGACACCCTTTCGGGACCCGCCGCGGTGGTGGCAGGCACCATGGTGGCCGCGTCGCAGTTCGGGGAGTTCGACCCCCTCCTCATGTGGTCGCTGGCCCTCATCGCCGGAGGGGGCACGGCGGGGCTACTGAGCGGGACCACGGCGGTGGTGCGTGGCGCCTCCACCGTCACCACGGCCGGCCTTGGAAACCCGATCATCGCCACCGTCGAGCTGGTGGGATCGGTGTTCATGAGCCTGCTGGCCCTCGTCGCGCCGCTCCTGGCCCTCCTCGTCGTGCTCGTGGCGATCGGCTGGCTGGCGAACCGGCTGGTCCGGCGCAGGGCGAGGGCGCCGAAGCCCGGAGCGCCGAGCTAGCGGCACCCTCTGGAGCCATTGCGGCGGCGCCCATATCCGCGGTGGCTTCCGCGGCCGGCCTGACCCTCCCCGCTGGACAGCAGGCCACTCCGCATGGAAGATTCCCCGAGTCGCCTCCCGTACCGCGACGCCGCTCACATCTCTCCGGAGGTTCGTGCCATGGTGCGGCTCAATCCCCATCGGTCGCGCATCGCAGCCGGGCTCCTTGGCTTCGCGCTTCTCCTCGCTGCCGCATCACCGGCTCGAGGGCAGGATCAGCGCCTGGACGAGGACTACACGGCCAGGATCCGTGAAGCCACCACGGAACCCTTCTTCCTTACTCCGTACGTCGACCATCTGCCGGTGTCCGAGACCGTGCCCACACCCATGGACATTCTCGGCCACATCGCCGGCGCCCCGGATGTCCTGAGCTATCCGGAGGAGATCTACCGGTACCTGCGTGCGGTGGCCGAGGCTTCCCCCCGCGTCGAGGTCTTCAGCATCGGCCAGACGGAGGAGGGCCGGGAGATGATCCTGGCGGTCGTGGCGGACGAGGAGACGCTGGCACGGCTCGACGATTACAAGGGCATGATGGCCCAGCTGGCCGATCCCCGAACCATCGACGACGCCACTGCCGAAGGGCTCATCCAGACCGCCAAGCCCATGTACTGGGCCACCGGAGCCATGCACTCGGGAGAGACGGGATCACCCGAGATGCTCATGGAGCTGGTGTACCGACTGGCGGTGGAGGAAACACCGTTCATCCAGTCCATCCGGGACAACGTCATCTTCATGACGACACCGGTCGTGGAGGTGGACGGGCGGGCCAAACAGGTGGATATCCACATGGCCAAGCGCAAGGACCCGGACGCCGTCGTCCCGACCCGGCTTCTGTGGTGGGGGAAGTACGTGGCCCACGATGACAACCGGGACGGCATCGGACTCTCCCTGGCCCTGTCGAAGAACATCAACCGGACGTACCACGAGTTCCATCCCCTCATCGTCCACGACCTCCACGAGTCCGCGTCGCACCTGTACACCTCCACGGGGAGAGGACCGTACAACGCGTGGTTCGACCCCATCGTGGTCAACGAGTGGAACAACATCGCCTACGCCGAGGTGCGGGAGCTGACCGCACTCGGAGTGCCCGGCGTGTACACCCACGACTTCTACGACGGCTGGGCGCCCAACTACATGTTCTCGGTGGCGAACATGCACAACGCCATCGGACGCTTCTACGAGACCCAGGGAGCGGGAGACGGCTCCAGCCGGGTGATCCGCACCAACGTCCAGCGGGAGTGGCACCGTCCCAACACGCCCCTCCGCGAGGTGGTCTGGTCCATCCGCAACAACGTCAACCTCCAGCAGAGCGCCCTCCTCATCGCCCTTGGCCACGTGGCGGAGAACCGGCAGGACTTCCTCCGTAACTTCTACAGGAAGGGCAAGCGCTCCATGGCCAAGGCCACCGCGGAGGGGCCCGCGGCGTACGTGCTGCCGGCAGACGAGGAACGTCCGGCGCTCCAGGCTCGCCTGCTCCGGCTGATGCAGGACCAGGGCATCGAGATCAACCGAATGACGGACGAATTCACCCTGGGGGATCGGGAGTATCCGGAGGGCAGCTACGTGATCCGCATGGACCAGCCCTACTCCCGGGCCGCCGACATGCTGCTGGACAAGCAGTACTACAACCCTGACGATCCGCGTCCGTACGACGACGTGGGCTGGACGCTGGGCCCGCTCTTCAACGTGACGGTGGATCGAATCGAGGAGACCGAGATTCTGTCGGCGCGGATGGCGAGGGTAGAGGGCCAGGTGACGGCGTCGGCCGAGGTCGACGGCGACCGGCGAGCGGAGGCCTACCTGATCGACTACACGGGCGAAGGGAGCCTGACCACCTTCCGCTACGCCCACCCGGAGCTGCGCATCGAGGCGGCGGAGGCGGCCTTCGAGGCGGACGACCGGGAGTTCAACGCCGGTACCTTCATCCTGCCCGTCGGTGACAACCCCGAGAACCTTGAAGATCTCCTCCAGGAGGCGGCCGCGCGGCACGGGTTCGTTGCCTACGGGGCGCGGAACCTTCCGGACGTCATGGCCCATCCCGTGGAGACACCCCGGGTGGCCATCGTGCACGACTGGAGCAATACCCAGAGCGAGGGATGGCTCCGCATCGGCTTCGACGAATACGGAGTGCCCTACGACTACATCTCGGTGCATGAGATTCGAGACAACCCCGATCTCCGGGCTCGGTGGGACGTCCTCGTCATGGGGCCCTCCCGGGGAGACGCCCTGTCGCTGCTGCGGGGGGTACAGGGAGAGGAGCCGATTCCGTGGAAGAAGACAGAGCTCACGCCGAACCTCGGGTTCGTCGACGAGACAGATGACATGCGGGGCGGGCTGGAGCTGCAGGGAATCCTGAATCTCTCCCGCTTCGTTGAAGAGGGCGGAGTCTTCGTGACCCTGTCGAACAGCTCGGTCCTCCCCATTCACTTCGGCATCGCCGAGGGCATTCAGATCAGGGACACGCCCAATCTGTGGGCCCGGGGCGGGGTGTTCCGGGCCAGAATCTCGGACCACCACAGCCCCCTGAGTTACGGCTACGGAAGCGAGTTGGGTGTCTACTTCAACACCGCCCCCGTCTTCGCCCCGGGTGGTGGAGGCTCCGGAAGGTTCGGAGGCTTCGGTAGAGGAGCCACAACCCCGACGGAGCGACCGAGAGACGGCAGCACCACGGCCCGGCGAACCGGCCGCGGCGGCGCCATCGAGCAGGACATCGTCCAGGGCCGCCCCAGAGACCTGGGGAAGGCCGGCGTCGAGGAATTCCAGGAAAGCCAGCCGGAGGAGGAGGAGGCCCGTCCCGGCGGAGCCCCGGAAAGCCGGGCCCGCATTATCGCCCGCTTCCCGTCCAGCCCCAGCGAGCTCCTCATCAGCGGAGGCCTGAGGGGAGGATCGGACATGGCCAACGCGCCGGCCCTGGTGGACGCTCCCATGGGAGAGGGACACGTCGTGATGTTCAGCTTCAACCCCTTCTGGCGGGGAGAGACCCACGGATCCTACGCCCTGGTGTTCAACGCCCTGCTCCATCACGGCTATCTGGGTGTGGAAGCGGCCGAGGGCGAGGAGGTAGTGACCCCCGAGTCGGCACGCCACTGAGCGCCCGGTGAGTCCCCCGGCACCGGGGAAGAGCTCGGGCCTGGGGGGCTCAGGTCCGGGAGGGGCGGGGGACTCGAGGCTCGCGGCCCGCCCCGAGGCCGGGAGCCAGGGCCAGAACCGCCGGTCCGGGGCCCGCTTGGTGAACGGCAGAGACCGCACGGCGTTGCGGGCCCTGCCGTTCTGACGGATGGAGAAGCAGAAAAGACGAGGATAGTGGTATGCGTTCGAGAACCCCCGCTTTGTGTCTGGCGTGGGCCGCGCTCGCGGCAGCGGTGTTCCCCATCCAGGCCCGATCTCAGGAGATCCCGGACCTCACCCGGGAGATCCAGGTCGCGCGCCAGGCGCTCGAGTCCCCCCGTGTGGAACGGGCCTTCGCCTACGTGGAGGGAGCGGAAGAAGAGACGGTGCAGGAGTGGATCGGACTCTGCAACGCGGCCGGACCCTCGGGCAACGAGCTGCAGCGCTCCCGGCTCCTGTACAAGCTGTTCCGCATCTACGGGCTCAAGAACGTGCGTATCGACGACGCCCTGAACGTGATCGGGGTGCGCCCCGGTGTGGGGGAAGGTCCCACCGTCGTCCTCAACGCCCATCACGACAACGTGGCCCTCTGGCCCGAGAGCCAACCCGTCGAAGCCTTCGTGGCCGACGACCGCGTCTGGTGTCCGGCGGCCGCGGACGACCTCATGGGCGTGACCCAGATGCTCACCGTGCTACGGGCTCTGAACGCCGCCGACATCCAGACCCGTGGCGACCTCTGGTTCGTCGGCCTCACGGGAGAGGAGGCACCCTTCGGCCCCTCCCACCCGGACGCCAGTCCGGGAGCCAGACAGCTGGTGCGGGCGAACTACCCCGGGAACCTGGACTGGAGGCGAGGCGACATCCTGATCCAGTTCCACGGCGGTGGCGGCGAGGGTGTCAGCACGGGCAGCACCCCGATTCGGAACCGCTCGCACCTTCGCGTCTTCGCCCCGTTCGATGGCGACCGCTGGGCGCCGCACGCGGTGGATGCCCTGGGCCGGATCGTCGCCCAAGTCGGGAGCCAGGTCAGGGACCCCAGGTCGACCCGGGTCCCCTTCCAGCACCAGGGCCCGAGCGAGCTTCCCGAGGAGGTCCTGTTCATGAACCTCGGGATGATCGGGGCGAGCGACATCATCAGCCGGCCGGGAAGTGAAGCCTGGGTGCGAATCGACATGCGGGCGGCCAGCCAGGCCCGCCTGGACCTCGCTCACGAGGCGATCCAGCGCATCACCGCCGAGGTGCTGGAGTCGATGGGAGAGTCCTTTTCCCAGGTGTACGAGATCACCAGTCGGAACGGGGTGGAGGGGGGGATTCAGGGGTGGAACCGCACGGACAACGCCCCGGCGCGCATGGCGGCGGCGGCGTCACACGTCCTGTACGTGACGGAGCCCGTGATCGACCCGACGAACGGCTGTGGCGATTGCGTGCGGGCCTACACGGAGGGCATGCCAGCCTTCTCGCTACGAGGCAACGTCGTGGATCAGGGCGGTGGCCGGTTCCAGCTGGACGCCAGCCGGGCTCTGGAGTCCCCGGTGCGGAGGAGAAGCGCCGGGCACGACGTAACCGAGAGCGGCGAGATCGTCCGGCTGTGGGCCGGGATCAAGCACGGGCTGCTCTTCGCGGTGTCCTACGCGGGACTGGCCAACTGATAGGAGGGCGCGCCCCGAAAGCTCGGAGCGCGCCCCATCCGACCAGGAAACCGGGCTCGCCGGAACTCCCTCTATCCTTCCGCGGGAGGAGGGGCGTCGCTGTTCCAGACGTCCTGCGCCATCTTCCAGGTACCGTCGGCCTGCCGCTGGTAGATGTGGATGCCTTTGACCGTCTCCGTCATGGGCTCGCCACCGGCAACGGGAGTGCCCGTGATCGAGCCCGCATAGCGCTCGATGGCCCAGTCTCCCGCGATGACCACATCACTGTCCGTGTAGTCAATGGAGTTGATGGTCACTTGGCTGGAAAACTCGGTCCACCATTCAAGGGCAGCCTCCATGCCCACCACCACCGGCTGGCCGGGCGACATGATGACGCAGTCGTCGGTCAGGTAAGAGAAGTCGGGCTCGGCGGACGTGGCATTGGCCACCTCCTGGGCGCGGACCGCGAGGACTGCCTGCACGTCCGCCTCCGTGGACACCGCTTGCTCCTGCTGGGGAGCAGCGCAGCCGAGGCCGAGCGAGACAAGAACGAGAGCGGAAGCGACATGGCGCATGGTGACCTCCTGGGAAGATCTCCGGATGGTGACGTACCACCCCTCTGTACCGTCAGATGACCGTTCGCGGCGGGAGACGAGACAACATGAGCGTCCCCACCCCCCCGGGCAATATGGCCGTGCCGGACCCCGAGGCGTGAGCCCGATCTTCCCGAACCGGCCTCGCCCGAAGCTCCGGACCCCTCCCTTCCCCATCGCTCAGGAGCCGATCGGGCGAGCCATCCTGAGCAGCTCCGCGTACTCGTTCTGTTCGATGCGCTCCACCGCCCTGGCACGTTCGTCCACACCCTGAGACAGCCGCTCGAACAGTTCCCTCTGGCCTTCGGTGGGCGGCGCGTCCGCCATCGACGCGAAGTTCATCAGTCGCGCCAGCTTGCTGTCGATGCCGGTGGGCTGAGCGATGAGGTCCTGCCCGGCTCGGGCCCGGTACTGGACCAGGCGCTCCTCCAGGGGATAGAGCTCGTCGTTGAGCGCCTGCAGCGTCTGGCGGAGCAGATCGCTCCCACCGGCCTGCTCGACGCGCCGCTCGGCTTCGGCTCGCATCTCGCGTATGCGGCGAACCACCCGCATGGTCTCGCTGAGCTTGTCGCGGACCGCCAGCAGAAACTCGAACTGCTCCACCAGTTCGGCATCGCTGTACTCGATGCGTGGGTCCTTCAGTATCTCGAAGGACTGGCTCATCGTCCGGCCGCCGACCTCCAGCTCGACGCGATACGTCCCCGGAGCGGCCCTCGGCCCCTGGGAGCTCCCCTGGAACACGGCATCGGGCAGTACCTCCGCTCCCGGGTAGCGCATGTCCCACACGAAGCGGTTGGCGCCCGCCTCGGCGGCCACGCTCCGGTCTCCCCCGGCTCGGCCCCGGAAGCCGGCCTGCGGCTCTGCCTCCTCCCTCAGACTCGAGAAGCTCCGGATGACCTCGTCCCCCTTCAGGATGCGGAGGACGACCTCGTCGGTCGGTTCCTCACGGAAGACGTAGTGGAAGACCACGCCATCGGGCGGGTTCGCTCCCGCCACGGGCTCCGCGCCGAAGCGTGTCACCGCGTCGGCTCCGTCGCGGAAGCGGATGGTAGGCCGCGGCTTGAAGAGATGGGCGGGGGCGTCCAGCACCTGGCCGTCCAGCTGGTGCAGCAGCTCCACGTTGTCCAGGATCCAGAACGACCGCCCGTGCGTGGCCACGGCCAGGTCGCCGTTCTTCACCATCAGGTCATGGATCGGCACCACGGGCAGTCCCGGGGGCCCGGCCTGCCAGTGAGCGCCCGCGTCGAACGACACGTACACGCCCCGTTCCGTCCCCGCGTACAGGAGGCCCTGCCTGCCCGGATCCTCCCGGATGACGCGGGTGAAGTCGTGGTCGGGGATCCCGTTCGTGATGCGGCTCCACGTCGCTCCGTAGTCCGTGGTCCGGTACAGGTAGGGCCGGTGATCGGACAGCTTGTAGCGGGTGGCGGCCACATGCGCGGTGGCGGGATCGTGAGGCGACGGGTCGATGATGCTGATGAGCGCGAATTCAGGCAGGTCCGGAATGGTCACGTTCGTCCAGCTCTGACCGTTGTCGCGAGACACATGGATGTAGCCGTCGTCCGAGCCCGCCCACAGCACTCCCGCCTCGGCGGGGGACTCCGCGAGGGCGAAGATGGTGGCATACCATTCGGGTCCGTACGCCTCCCGCGTGATGGGACCCCAGTAGCGGCCCGTCTCGGGATTCAGGTAGGAGGGTGTCCGTTCCAGCGTCTCGGGATCCGCTCGCGTCAGATCGGGGCTGATCACCTCCCAGCTCTGTCCCTCGTCCCTGGATCGGTGCACGTACTGGGAGCTGACGTACAGCACGTCCGGATCGTGGGGGGAGGTCATCACGGGGTACGTCCACCAGAATCGGTAATTGATGTCCGCCGAGCCCCACCCGTAGTGGGTCTCGGGATTGGGAGAGACGTCCCGGATCTGCTTGGTCCGGTGATCGTAGCGGTAGACCCAGTGATGGTCGCCCGCGTAGACGATGTCGGGATCGTCGGTCCGGGGCGCGACGTATCCGTCCTCTCCCCCGCCCACCGTGTACCAGTCCTCGATGGTGTTGACGCCGTAGTCCGAGCGGTACGGAACCGAGATGCTGGTGTTGTCCTGCTGGGACGCGTAGAGCCGGTAGGGAAAGCCGTTGTCCACCGCGACGTGGTAGAGCTGTGCGGTGGGCTGGTTCATGATATCCGACCAGGAGCGCCCGCCGTTGAAGCTGACCACGGCGCCCCCGTCATTCGCCTCCACCATGCGGTTCGGATCCAGGGGGTCGATCCAGAGATCGTGGTTGTCGCCGTGGGGCACCGGGATCTGCGAGAACGTCTCGCCGCCGTCGGTGGACTTCCAGAACCGCACATTCAGGACGTAGACGGCGTCAGCGTCCGCGGGATCGGCGAAGATGTGGTGGTAGTACCAGGGGCGCTGGGTGAGATCGGCGTCGTCGTTGACCCGCGCCCAGGTGGCGCCCGCGTCATCGGAGCGGAAGACCCCCTTCTTCCCCAGCTCGGCGTCGATGATGGCCCACACGCGACGGGGGTTCACCGGCGAGACCGCGATGCCGATGCGCCCCTTGAGCCCGTCGGGCAGCCCGGGGTTGTCGGTGAGCTCCGTCCAGGTGTCCCCACCGTCCGTGGACTTGAACAGGCCCGTTCCGGGACCGGCGCTGCGAAATCCCCAGGGAAAGCGCCGCAGTTCCAACAGAGACGCATAGAGGGTGCTGGGGTCGGTGGGGTCCATGACGAGATCGATGGCTCCCGTGTTCTCGTCACGGTAGAGGATCTTCTCCCACGTGCTCCCCCCGTCTCGGGACCGGTAGACGCCCCGATCCGGAGAGGCTCCCCAGGCGTCACCCAGGGCCGCCACGTAGACGAGGTCCGGATCGTCGGGATGGATCCGTACACGGGCGATCTGCCTCGTGGTCTCCAGCCCCACGTGGGTCCAGGTGCGGCCGGCGTCTGTAGACCTGTAGACGCCATCCCCGTGGGAGGCATTCCCGCGAATGCAGGCTTCTCCCATGCCCACGTAGAGAACCCCGGGGCGGGAAGAGGCGACGGCGATCGCGCCCACGGAGCCGGTGCTGAAGTACCCGTCCGAGATGTTGCGCCAGTTCACGCCGGCGTCTTCCGTCTTCCATACGCCGCCTCCCGCCGTTCCTTGATAGAAGACCAGCTTGTCGACGGGATCCCCGGCGACGGCGAGGACTCGTCCGCCACGAGTGGGGCCCACGTTGCGCCACTCCAGCAGCTCCAGGTACGAGGGATCGACGGTCTGGGCGCCGACGATGGCGGGAGCGATGGCGAGGGCTACGAACAGCCCGAAGACGCTTCGACCATTCATGCGACTCTCACTTCCATTTCTGCCTTCGGAGGAGGCTCTCTCACCTTGGTCGAGCTGCGAAACTCGAACCCAAGCATCCCTTCGAAGCTCGATCAGGCGCTTTGTCCGGTGAACTCGGGGGAAATAGGGACCTGGAATCCGGATCGGAGAAGAAGAATGCCCCGCGTATCGCCGGGAGGGCAAGGAGCGGCGCCGCGGTGGCGTAGGCAACCCCCCGTGGCGGCAAGCTCGGACGGCGGACGGGGGCGCCGCCAACCGTGGCCAGGACCTGGAGGCTGGCCCTCAAGGGAAGGCCCCGGCCCTGATCGTGGTCTTCCTACCGGGCGCTGATCTCCTTCAGGATTCTCTCCGCCCCGCGGCGCCAACCATCGTCCCTGAGGTAATAGCCGAGGAAGCTCTCCAGGTAGTCTCGAGCGGACTCGTAGTCGCCCAGGGCGTAGCGCGCCGCGCCGGCGTGGTATAGGGCCATGTAGTGGTTGGGCCAGAACTCCACCACCAGCTCCATGATCGGCCCGGCCGAGAGGTCGTCGCCGGCGTCGGCGACCGGATGGGCCACCTCGAACACCACCCCGGCGGCGTGCCACTGTCTGCCCTCAGGCAGCTCCAGGAGGATGCTCCGGGCCCGGTCGATGTCGCCGGCCAGGGCGTAGCACGCGGCCGAGAATCCGCTACCCTCCAGCGAGGATGGAGGGGGGCTCATGCGGTGCCGTGTCTCCACTTCCACGGAGTTGCAGTACGGCTTCATCGACCGAAACCACCGGCCCGCCTCTCCGCCGAAGCTCGGGGCCGCGGCCGGGGGATGCCCCAGAATCCCGGCGTTCCCCGGCCCGAGTTCCGACATGAGGACCACCGCCACCAGAGCTACGGTGGTGAATGCCAACAGGTACGCGTACCTCATCGAGCCTCCCGTGGAATCCCGAGCCCGATGATCGGGCTGTCTTCCGTGAGAATCGCGTTGACTTACTTGAAAAGACGACTCGGCACCGTTTGGTTGCACGATCCGGGTGGCGAAGCCCTCGGGGATGACAGCAAGGGGCATACCCGGACTGGCGCCGCTCAGGTTCTTCCCACGGCGCGCGAAGACGCTCTCGCTGAACCGGAAAGGGTCAGGCGCTCGAGTTCCGAAGGCCCTCTTCTTGCAAAGGTCCGGCTTCATGGACGAGGCTCAGACGAAGCCCGCCTCAGGCCACAGCCTCCGGCTCGCCGTCGTGACCGGAGCTCTCGGTCTCCTGGCGTTCCAGATCCTCGCGATCGTGCTCGGCGGATGGCCGGCGTTCAACGGCGAGTTTCTGGGCCCGGACTCCTACATGCGACTCAACCGCGTGCTGGAGTGCAGAGGAGGGCTGGCGTGTCCGGACGGTCTCTACCCTGACAGCAATGTCCCCTTTGGCGAGGCCCTCCACTGGCCATTCCTCCAGGATTGGCTGCTCCTGGGGCTCGCGGCGCCTCTGAGGCCGTTCCTGGGGTTCCGGAGCGCGGTGATCGGCGCGGGATACCTGTTCGGCCCTCTGATGGGGATCCTGGCCGTCACCGCCGTGATCTTCGCCGCCCGGCCCTTGATCTCGTCCGCTGGACTCACCTTCGTCGGGCTGCTTCTCGCTCTCCAGCTCTTCGTGGCCATGGCGTTCGCGCCAGCCCGACCCGACCACCATGGCCTGCAGGCGGTCCTATTCCTGGCCGCGGCGGCGGCCGGGATACGGCTGCTGATCGAGCCCGAGGGCCGTGGGCCCCCGATCTTCGCGGGGGCTATGACCGGGCTGGCCCTGTGGATCAGCACCGAGGCTCTCATCACCCTCGCGCCCCTGATCGTGGCCCTGAGCCTCATGTGGCTCGCTCAGGGCGGAAGCGACACCGCCCGGGCGAACCGGCTCGTCACGCTGGCCACCGCGTCGGTCCTGGCCACCGGACTCCTCGTAGACGGGCCGCACGGCTCCAGGTTCGCCGTGGAGTTCGATCGATTCTCCATCGTCCACGTCTGCTTCTTCGTCCTGCTCACGCTGTTCTGGTGGACGGTGGAACGAAGCCCGGGAGCCCGTTCCTTCTCGGCGAGATTGGGATGGGCGGCACTGGCTACGGCCATCATCTCGGGCACGATGGTCCTGGCGTTCCCCGGGATTCACAGGGGCCCCCTGGCGGACGTGGACCCCCTCCTCCTCCCCATCTGGCTCGATCTGGTGGCAGAGTACATCCCGCTCCTCAGGGAAGGAGATCCCACGGCAATCGTGGAGGCCCTGGGCCCCCTGGTCGTGGGGGGCCCGGTCACGGTGTGGCTCGCCGCCCGAGGCCCCCACCGAAACCGGGGGGCCTGGGCGTTCCTCCTCGGGTTCTTTGTGTGGTTCAGCGCTCTGGGGCTGTTCCACGGAGTCCGATGGGGCTACTACCTGCACGTTCTCGTGCCGATTCCGCTGGCCTGGCTCCTGGGGGAGCTGTTGAGGGCCGCTGGCCGCATCCGGTGGACTGTTGGAGTCGCCCTGGTCAAGGTCACCCTGGTGGTGATGTTCGCCGCCGGACCTCTCCTGGCTACCTCCATCCTGCTGCAACCCGCCCTGGCCTCTTCCCCCACCGCCACCCCTCCCTGCCGGGTCGGCCACTTGATCCCCACGCTATCCGCGCTCCGCCAGGAGGCAGATCGACCACCCGTGGTGCTCGCGCCCATGAGCTGGGGCCCCGAGATCGTCTTTCGTGCGGACCACCACGTGGTTGCCACGCCCTACCACCGAAACGCTCCCGGGATTCTGGACAGTCACGCCATCATGTCCGCGATGAGCCCAGACCAGGCGTGGAGGCTGCTGGCCAGCCGCGGCATAGGCTACCTGGTCACGTGCCGCGGGAGGGATTGGAGCCCGCTGGTCCGGGGAGACCAAGCCGGAACGCTCTACGCGGAGATGCAGCGGGGCCGGGTCCCCGGCTGGCTTCGGCCCGTTCCTCTTCCCGAGGCCCTCGCCGGTGGATACGCCGTGTGGGAGGTCGTGCAGGAGAGGGGTCCCGAGCCCACCGCGTAGCAAAGGCGGTCACCCAAGATCCTGCACTGGCGAACCGTCCCAGAAGTGCCGCTGCCGTGCTTCGCGCTGCGCGCTCAGGTATCGGGTAGGGCCGATGCAAGCCTCCTCCAACGCTTGCCCCCCCTCGCGGGTCCTCCTTCACGAGAGCACTTTGTCCACCTCGGCTGACTCGTAGAGGAGCAGCCTGGGAGACAGAGACATTCGACCCGAGTACCCGGGGATCCACATCCGTACCAGGAGTCCGAGATGAGCAGTACCTCAGCAGGGGGCCGGGGCCGCCCGGTCACGACGCGTGTTGGAACCTCCGCTGTGGCCCTCGCATTGGCGCTGGGTCTCGTTCCCGGCGGGGCCGCGGCCCAGTTCGGCTTCGGAGGGCCGCCCCAGGACCAGGAGCCGCGGGGTGTCCATACCCGAAGCATCGGCCCTGCGGGCATGAGCGGCCGCATCGCGGCCATCGACGCGCTCGAGTCCGACCCGAACCTCGTCTACGTGGGGGCCGCCACGGGCGGCGTGTGGAAGTCCACCAACGGTGGAACCACCTGGACGCCGATCTTCGACGACCAGCGGGTGAGCGGCATCGGCGCCATCGCCATCAACCAGTCCCACCCCGACATCGTCTGGGTAGGCACGGGCGAGGGGAACCCGAGGAACAGCATGGGCGTGGGCGCCGGCATCTACAGGAGCATGGACGGCGGTGTGACCTGGGAGCTCCTGGGTCTGGAGAGGTCCGAGCGCATCCATCGCATCGTCCTGCACCCCACCGATCCCGACGTGGCCTGGGTGGGCGCCATGGGGCCCGCCTGGTCGGGCGGCGAAGAGAGAGGGGTCTTCAAGACCACCGACGGTGGCCAGACCTGGCGCAAGGTGCTCTACGTGAACGAGTCCACGGGGATCAGCGACCTGGTCATGGATCCGCGAAACCCCAACAAGCTCCTCGCCGGCATGTGGCAGTTCCGCCGTTGGCCCTGGTTCTTCGAGTCCGGCGGAGAGGGAAGTGGCCTCTACGTCACGTACGACGGCGGCGAGAGCTGGAGGAAGCTCTCGCACGAGGACGGGCTCCCCGTAGGGAATCTGGGCCGAATCGGCCTGTCAATCGCCCGCAACAACCCCGATGTGGTCTACGCTCTGGTGGAGGCGGAGACCTCCGCGCTGATCCGCTCCGACGACGGCGGTCGCACCTGGACCTCCGTCAACACCCAGCGGGGCGTCGCCTCCAGGCCCTTCTACTACACCGACATCTTCGTTGACCCTCTGAACGAGAACCGGGTCTGGAACATCCACTCCCGGATCACGCTCAGCGAGGACGGCGGCCGGA
The DNA here is from genome assembly GCA_039586555.1 of Gemmatimonadota bacterium. Lineage (GTDB taxonomy): Bacteria > Gemmatimonadota > Gemmatimonadetes > Longimicrobiales > Gaopeijiaceae > JBDHKE01. The sequence goes on from JBDHKE010000015.1 coordinate 23,164, forward strand.
ACTTCGAGACCATCGGTCAGGGGGTGCACAGCGACAACCACGCCCTCTGGATCAACCCATCCGACAGCCGCCACGTTCTCATCGGCACCGACGGCGGCGTGTATGTCACCCAGGACCGGGGCAAGAACTGGCGCTTCATCGAGAACATCCCGGTGGCGCAGTTCTACCACATCAACGTGGACATGGCCACGCCGTTCAACGTCTACGGCGGCTTGCAGGACAACGGCTCCTGGAAGGGCCCCAGCGAGTCCTGGGAAAACGCTGGCATCAAGAACTACATGTGGGACGAGGTGGGCTTCGGAGACGGCTTCGCCACCATCGTGGATCCCCGGGATCCCACCTACGGCTTCGCCATGTCCCAGGGCGGCAACCTGAGCCGGTTCGACGTCGTGACAGGGGAGCGGAAGGGCATTCAGCCTTTCGCCCCCGACGACTCCACCGAGCTTCGCTTCAACTGGAACGCGGCCATCGCCGTGGATCCCTTTGAAGTCGGCACCATCTATTACGGGTCCCAGTTCATGCACCGATCCCCGGACCGGGGTGACACCTGGGAGGTCATCTCGCCGGATCTGACCACCAACGACCCCGATAAGCAGAAGCAGGAAGAGTCCGGCGGCGTCACCATCGACGATACCGGGGCCGAGAACCACACGACCATCATCACCATCGCTCCCTCTCCCGTAGAGCAGGGCGTGATCTGGGTGGGAACCGATGACGGAAACGTTCAGGTCACCCGGGACGGAGGCACCAGCTGGAGCAACCGGGTGGTCAACATCCGCGGAGTTCCGTCCGGCACCTGGGTACCCCACATCGAGCCCTCTCACTACGAGGGCGGCACGGCCTACGTGGTCTTCGACGACCACCGCCGGGGCAACTGGGAAACCTTCGTCTACCGGACCCGGGACTACGGAGAGAGCTGGGAGCGCCTGGGTGACGGACAGATCGACGGCTTCGCGCACGTCCTCGAGGAGGACCCGGTGACGCCCAATCTCCTCTGGGTGGGCACCGAGTTCGGACTCTGGCACTCTCTGGATGCCGGAGCCACCTGGGAGAAGTGGACGAACGGGTTCCCCACGGCGCCCGCACGTGCTCTCATCACCCATCCCAGGGACCTGGACCTGGTGATCGGCACCCACGGAAGAGCGGCCTGGATCGTGGACGACGTCCGGCCTCTGCAGGCCATGGCGGCGGACCTCTCCCTGAAGGACCAGCCCCTGCACCTGTTCGACACCCCGGACGCCATACAACACGTCGTGGCCCAGCAGGACGGCTACCACTTCCCGGCTGACGCCAAGTTCGCCGGCGAGGACCCGCCCTACGGGGCGCTCCTCACCTTCTGGGTGAGCGAAGAGGGGCTGCAGCCCCCTGAACGTCCGACGCCGGAGGAGAGTGCCATGCCCCGACGCCGCGCGGCAGCTGGAGGGGAAGCCCCAACAGGTGGAGTCCGGAGACCCGCTGCCGGCGGTGCACCGTCCCCGGAGCGCCTGGCGCAGATGCGTGCCCGCGTGGGCGATGACGACGAGGGGCCCAGGGCCACCGTGCACATCCTGTCCGGTGACCAGGTGATCAACGAGATGAGGGTCCCGGTGCGGCAAGGCCTGAACCGGGTAGCGTGGAACCTTCGCGAGGACGGCCCGGAGATCCCCGAGGGCGCCAGCGTGGGAGGCCGGGGATTCGGTGGTTTCGGTGGCGGGGGTGCGCAGCTGCGGCGACTCCCCGGGCCCCAGGCCCTACCTGGCGAATACACGGTCCGGGTGTCTCTCCACGGCAACACGGCCGAGGGCACGGTGACGGTGCTTCCAGACCCGCGCCGGGAGATCCCCATGGTAGCCCGGCGAGAAAAACACGACGCCGTCAAGCAGGCCACCGAGATGACCCTGATGGTGATGCGTTCCGAGGCCCGGGTGAGCAAGCTGAACGAGGCCATGGAAAGCCTCACACCCCTAGCCCAGGGACGGGATGACGAGGCTGCTCAGGCGGTGACGGAGTCCATGCAGGCCATCCGCGAGAAGCTGGAGGAGCTCGAGGCGAAGTACGACGACCTGAGCCGGCTCCGGCGCACCTCGTTCAGCATGGGCTCGACCTGGGACGCCCCCACACAGGGAGAGCGGATCATGCTGGAGCGCATGGAGCGCATGATGACCGAGTCGCTCGCCGACTACAACGCCCTGTTCGCCCAGGACGTCGGAGACCTGCGGGCCAAGGTTGCGGCCGCGGGATTCGAGCTACTTCCGGAGTTCGAGCCCGTCGAGGTGGGACAGGGAAGCGGTAGCAGGTAGGGAGAAGGCACCTGCCCCGGGGGCTGGGCGAGGAGTCAGCCTGATTCGATGCTTGCTGGGCTCCGTCGAGCGGTTTACGGAGCCAATCCGGAGAGACCGGGGCGGCCACGGCCGTCCCGGTCCTCGTTCTCCTCGGATGGACCTCCTCTTTGGACGGGCCGTCACGCCCGGCCGTCCGAAGTGGCCGCGCTCGCCATGGCGTGCGCCGGCGCCTCGAAGAAGCGCTCCCTGGCCCACAGGGACACCTGCACCAGGCCGATCAATACCGGCACCTCCACCAACGGTCCGATCACGGTAGCGAAGGCTTGCTCCGAAGCGATCCCGAACACCGCGATCGCCACGGCGATGGCGAGCTCGAAGTCATTGCTGGCGGCGGTGAGCGCCACCGTGGTGGTCTCCGGGTACTCCCCACGCAGCAGCCGGGCGCCGAAGAAGGTCATCGCGAACATGGCGACGAAGTACAGAGTGAGGGGGATGGCCACCCTCACCACGTCATAGGGAAGCTGCACGATCAGCTCGCCCTTGAGCGAGAACATCACCACCACCGTGAAGAGGAGTGCGACCAGTGTCACGGGGCTGATGCGGGGAATGAACACTCGCTCGTACCACTCCCTGCCCTTGACCCGCAGCAGGCTGAAGCGGGTGATGAGCCCGGCGAGGAAGGGGATCCCCAGGTAGATGAACACGGTGCGCGCGATTTCGCTCACGCTCACCTGCATCACCGCTCCGTGAAATCCGAACAGCGGCGGCAGCAGCGTGATGAAGATCCAGGCGTAGACCCCGTAGAACAGCACCTGAAACACGGCGTTTGCCGCCACGAGTCCAGCCGCGAGATCGTGGTCGCCTTCGGCCAGGTCGTTCCACACGAGCACCATGGCGATGCAGCGGGCCAGGCCCACCAGAATCAGGCCCACGGCGTACCCCGGAAGATCACGCAGCAGCAGCACCGCGAGCAGAAACATGACCACCGGCCCCACGATCCAGTTCTGGAGGAGCGACAGGGCGAGGATCCGCTTGTGCCGCAGCACGACCCAGAACTTCTCGTAACGGACCTTCGCCAGGGGGGGATACATCATCAGGATCAGGCCGATGGCGATGGGAATGGACGTGGTCCCGATCTGCGTGGCCTGGTTCAGTGCCTCCACCGGTCGAGGCCACAGGTAGCCGATGGCCACGCCGGCGGCCATGGCGGCGAAGATCCATACGGTAAGAAAGCGATCGAGGAAGGACAGTCGGCGGGCGACCGACGCAGGGCTGTCCGGGGTCATCACAATGCCTCTTTGGGCTGGAGAATTCTCGTCATCGTCTCCACGGGAGCGGCCGGCAGCGCTCGGACCTCATCGCCTCCAGCTCGGAGGTGATGTCCGGCAACGCGAGATCCTCGAGGAGCTCCCGCAGCGTCGCCAGAAGCAACCGGTGCTGTTCGTCGGTCGCCTCTCTCAGCCGGTAGTAGACCCAGAGACCGTCCCGTCGATCCTCGATGAGGCCTGCGTTCAGCAGATAGCGGAGGTGACGGGAGGCCTTGGACTGGGAGACCCCGAGGAATCGCTCGAACTCGCAGACGCACAACTCCCCATGGCGAAGCAGAAGGCCCAGTATCCGAAGGCGCACAGCTTCCGATAGAGCCTTGAACCGCTGAGCGAGATCTTCCGTGGAAGCCATTCTGGGTTGCATGGGATGCTTAAACCCGTGTATGCGGGTGTACAATTGCCGGGCTAACCGCCCCCGTCAACCCCTGGCCGCTCCCCATTCGGGAAAGCTCCGCCGAGATCATATTGGTTTTCGGACATCCCAAGGGTAATGGCCCGCTAGGAGCCGGCGTATCAGCAGTAGAAGGGTCCTCGCCGGAACTCCGATGCCGCAGGAGGATTCGGGAGCCATCCACGGACGCGCACGGGCGGGGACCCTGCCAGGTCCTCCTTTGTCCTCGGCGCGGCGGACCGCATCCCGAGCGGATCGGATCGACCGAAGCCAACCATGGAAGTGACTCCCCGCCCCTGGCGGTGGCCATCCATTCTGACGCTGGTCCTGGCGCTGGCCGTTTCGCCCATCGCCAGCTGCGACAGTCCCACCTCTCCACTCGAATCCTGTGACCTCTCCACCCTTCCAGGGGCCCCATACGCGTATGCCTGTCCCCAGGATGTCGGCCTTCGCAACGAGGACCTCGATGCCGTGTGGGACCAGATGCAGCGTTGGGTGACGGAGGGCTGGATCGTGGGTGGAGAGCTCATGCTGGTAAAGGATGACCGAATCGCGTTCCACCGAGCCGACGGCTGGAGTGACCGGGAGCGCGGCATCCCCCTGGAGCGGAACTCCATCTATCGGGTGCGATCCATGACCAAGCCCTTCGTCGGCACGTCCATACTGGTGCTCTACGAAGAAGGGCGGCTGGGCCTCGACGACCGTATCTCGAGCTACCTCCCCTCGTGGGACAACCCTCGCTCCGGAGAGATCACGATCCGGCAGCTGCTCACCCACACCGGGGGCTTCGCGCACGTTCGGGACTCTCCATGGCCGAAGCCGTTCTACGAATACGAGAGCCTACGGGCGGCCGTGGACGAGATCGGAGTCATCGGTCCCCACCATCCGCCGGGTAGCGGATACCGGTACGCGGACAAGGGCACCGCCACGCTGGGCGCCGTGGTCGCCGAGATCAGCGGGATGACCCTGGAGCGGTTCATCGAGACCCGAATTCTCGAGCCCCTGGGCCTGGCCGACAGCTTCACCCGCTTCACCCCCGCTGCGCCGTGGGCCCCTCGGATGAACAGCACCTATCGGTGGAATGAGACGGCCTGGGAGAAGTATTGGGACAACACCATGGACCAGGTCTACCCCTTCTTCCGGGGATGTGGAGGGCTCTACTCCACCGTGTTCGACTACGCGCGCTTTCTCGGCGCCTGGATGGACGGCGGGCTGTACCCCGGTGGGCGACTCCTGTCCGAGAGCACGGTCCATGCGGCCTTCGAGAGCCGGGTGCCCGCCGGTGAGACCGGCTACGGGTTCCAGTGGAGGATCTGGAGCCCGGAGGTGCCGGTGCCGGGCCAGCTTCCCACCTTCGGCCACGCCGGCAAGGACGGGACCCTGGCCATCGCCGTTCCCCACCGAAACGCGATGCTGTTCTACTTCACCCAGTCTTCCGGAAACCCGACGCGGGATCCTCTGGGCGAGTGGGTGATGGAGATCCTCGACTCTTCCTTCTGAGATCCGGAGGATAGCCAGCGTCGGCGCGCGAAGCGTTGCCGACCGCCGGCCCGCACGGCTACATGCGCAGCAGATAGCTCGCCTTGAGGAAGAAGCCGTCGGTCCGGCGTTCGAGTCCACGAAAGCGGAACGCGCCGGGCTCCGCCAGGCTGCTGCCGTACCCCGCGAACACCACCGTCCCGGGGCGGGGGCGGAACGAAAACAGCCAATCGACGCGGAAGTCGTTCCGCGTCCAGCGGCCGGCGCGCTCATAGATCCTCGTGGCCGGATCACGGACGAGGATGGGATCTTCCGTGCGAGAGTTGTCCCGCAGCGAGTCTCGCACCTCGGCGTCGTATTGACCCACGAAGCGAAGGAAGACGGAGCGGGTGACCTGGTACTCCAGCTTTACCCTGGGAATGCGCCGCATCCCCACCGTGCTCCAGTCATCCGGCCGGATATACTGCTGGTGGTTGTACAGCAGGTTGACCCGCAACTGTTCGGACGGCCGCCAGGTCAGATCCAGCGTACTGATGACGATGTTCGCCGGAGCCCACTCGAAGAAGTTCTCGTCCCTCCCCACGATGACGAAGGCGTCAGCCGAGAAGCTCTGGAAGCGGGGCGTCGCGAGGTTGACGCCGAAGTCCAGGTTGTGGAGCCGGTTCGTGCCGGTGAACGGGATCGTGTCGACCACGGCACCCTCGCTGCGTTCGATGGCGTAGTCCTGATAGAGCTCCCCCGGGTACGTGAAGGACTCGACGAGAAGCGATGCCCCCAGCTGCCACCCACCGCGGAAGCGGAACCCCGCGTTGAAGTGGAGCCGCGGATCGTCCGGGATCGTCCCCTTGAAAAAACGGTCGTAGCCCCAACGCCCATCCAGCAGGATGCCCCCCGTGAAACTCTCGAGCTTCGATTCCGGCCCACCGAAGATCGTATAGCTCGGATTGACCCCCAGGTAGACGATCCCCACCCTGGACAGGAATCCGCTCTCCGCCCGGAAGTCGTCGTCGATGGCCCGCCCGATCACGTTGACGTTGAACTCCCGCCCGGTCCGGATGAGCCGAAAGAGCCCCAGGGGAGCCCATCGGGTGGCATCGCCCCGGCGGGTGACGCTGCCGCCTCCCTGGAACTCCAGTGAGTAGCGACCGCCGAAGACCAGCCGGCCATCTGCGGCGGCCACGCGGTTGTACGCGTCGCCGTCGACCTTGTCCGTGTACGCCAGGCCCAGCGTGCTCTGCTGGCCCAGGTCCCGGCGGATGCGCACCAGGTTGTAGAGCGGCCGATCCTCACCGGTCAGGGAGGTGCTCCGGTGGTCGGCTCCCGACAGCGCCGCGAAGTTGGTGTTCGAGATCTTGCCGGTCAGCTTGAACGCGGCCAGGGGATCCGCCAGCCGCCGGGTGTAGATCAACCGGGTCGGTGTGCTGAAGAGCTCCAGCCCATCCAGGAAGAAGGGCCTCTTCTCGGGATAGAAGAGCGCTTCCCGCGGATCGTACTGGATCTGGGCTACGTCCGCCTCGACCTGTGAGAAGTCAGGATTCGCGGTGCCGTTCAGGGTGAGGTTGTGGGTGATGCCCCATCGCACGTTGAGGCCCGCTTCGGTGTCCCAGTCGTCGTACTCCCAGCCCGAGACCCCCGGGGCACCGGCTCTCGCCGAGGTCAGCTCGGGATTGATGTCCAGCACCAGTCCGCGCCTCAGGTCCCTGAGCCCCGCAAGGGTTCCTCCCTGCGCCAGAAAGGAGGGGTTGGCCTGCATGACCCGTGTCCAGGTGTGCTCGTGGCCAGTGGCCTGCACCCTGCGTATGACGTTTACGCCCCAGTCCTGCACGTCACTGGACTGAAGGCGCACGGTCTTGAAGGGAATCCGGACCTCCACCTCGTAGCCGGCAGACGTGAGCCGGCCTCTGGACTCGAACACGAAGTCCGGATTCAGGTCGATTGAGTAGGCGCCGGTGGTCGTGGACGAGATGTAGCTGGCGCTCTGCCGAGGCGCATCCTGCAACGTTCCATCCGCCTGGACCCCCATGGGATTCACGGCAAAGAGAAGCGCCTGACGCTGATCGTTGAACGTATCCAGGCAGATGGCGACGTGGTCGTCGCCGGCGATCCGGTCACGGTCGGCAAGCGTGGCCCGCACCAGGGCCGGGTCCTGGTACGCCCGGATCCCGAAGTGGATGGCGGTGGGCGAGTACCAGACGAGAACTGTGGTGGAGTCCCTCGCCAGTCGGCCATCCACGGGGAGGTATTGATGGAACCCCGTCAGCGTAGCTGCCTGCTGCCAGGCGGGCTCGTTCAGATGCCCGTCGATGGTGACCTCCGCATCCGGGATGCGGGGCACGTCGAGGGTGCGGGGCTGGGGGTCTAGCTGTCCCCCTTGCGTAAGCCCGAGCGACAAGAGTAGCGGGAGCATGGGCTCGAGTTCGCGTTGACGGTGAGCCGATGTTACCGGCCCAGGACCCATCGCACCAGAGGATGGCGCTGGGCATAGAGGCCCCGGCGCGGGGTGTTGCCCCTACCGCCCCTCCAGCCAGGAGCGCAGCTCATTCTGGCGCTCTGGCGTCGTCTGGAACACGAGCACGTCTCCCGGTTCGATCCGGGAGTCGCCCCGGGGCACGAACGCCCGGTTCCCTCTCCTGACCAGGACGATCAGGGAGCCCGGCGAGATGGCCAGGTCCCGCACCCTCCGATTCTCGAGGCTGGGAGAGGACGGTGGGACCTGGAACTCCAGACGGACCATTTCCACCCTGGGAGAGGTGGTGATTCCACCGACACGCTCCAGCAGCTTCTCGTGCTCGTCGTGGAGCTCCTTGTAGGCCCAGAGCATCTCGTGTCTTCGGAGGACTCCCACGAGCTGGGGATTCTCTTCCGCCTCGATCACCGGAATCACGGGCACGTCCCGTTCCGTGAATCTCCGGAACGCGTCACGCAGCGTGTCGTCCGGCTTGCAGGTCAGCACCGAGGCCGTCATCACGTCACGGACTTTCAGGTCTGCCGATTCTCCGGAAATGATGGCCGGCTCCAGATCGGTCTCCGTGACGATTCCCAGCAAGGTGTCGTCCACGTCCACCACTGGCCAACTGCGGGTCCGGTGGCTCCGGGCCACGCGAGCGAGCTCTTCCAGGGAGAGGTCGGGCCCCACGGAATCGAACTCCACCGACATGGCGTCCTCCACCAGTACTATGTCCAGCACGCTCACCTCAGCCCGCGGCGCCGTCAGGGCCCCGCGGCGACGAAGCTTGAAGGAGTAGATGGAGTCCGCGAAGACCCGGGACGCGATGAGATAGCTGACCACCACCGAGAACATCAGCGGCAGGATGATCTGATAGTTGTCGGTCATCTCGAAGAGGATCAGGATCCCCGTGATGGGAGCGTGGGCGGCACCGGCGAAGAGCGCGGCCATTCCCACGAGGGCGTAGGCTCCGGGTGGCGCCGTCCACGCCGGGAAGAGACCGTTGGCAACCTGACCGAAGGCGCCTCCGGCCATGGAGCCGATGAAGAGAGCGGGGGCGAACACACCCCCGGATCCTCCTGCTCCCAGAGTGATGGAAGTCGCGAGGATCTTCAGGAGCACCAGGAAGAGCATGAATCCGGCAGTCAGCGTCCCGCCCAGCGCCAGCTCCACGGCCTCGTTCCCCACTCCGAAGATGTGACGGCTGCCGAAGAAGCCGAGGGCGCCTACGGCCAGTCCGCCCACCACGGCCTTGAGCGTGGGCGACCGGTTCCACCGATCGAACGAGTCCTCAAACCAGTAGACGCTCTGGATGTAGACGATTGCCAGGATCCCCAGGAAGATCCCCAGCACGAGGTAGAGCAGGAACTCCCACTCACTGATCAGGAAGAAGGGCTGGAGAAGCCGGAAGGCGGGCTCGCGTCCCAGCACGGCCTGGGACAGGGCCGTGGCGGTCACGGAGGAGATCACCACCAGGCCGAAGGACCGGGCCGCGAAGCTTCCCAGGATCACCTCCAGGGCGAACAGCACTCCCGCGATGGGGGCATTGAACGTCGCTCCGATGGCTCCCGCGGCGCCGCAAGCCACCATGACCCGCGTCTGGTTGGGGCCCAGCCCCCCCATCTGGCCCACCGTGCTCCCGAGCGCGGAGCCGATCTGAACGATGGGCCCCTCCCGGCCCACCGAACCCCCGGAGCCGATGGATACGGCGCTTGCAATGGCCTTGACCGCGGCTACCCGGGGGCGGATTCTGCCGCCCTTCATACGCACCGCATACTGGACTTCGGGAACTCCGTGTCCCTTCACCTCCGGCGCCCAACGGCGCACCATCACGGAGACGATCACCATGCCCACCGCCGGAGCCAGGAGCATGTGGATGTCCCTGAGGCTTTCCGGAAATCCCAACAGCCCGGGCAGGCGCCCGCCCTGGTTGAAGAAGGCCCACTGGACGGCCCGGATCAGCCACCGGAGAATGATGGCCCCCGCTCCGGCCAGGAGGCCGACGCTGACGGCCAACGCAACCGGCCCCACCGTTTCGGAGCGCTGGAGCCGGTAGCGGAAGCTTCGGGCGAGGTCGAAGATCAGGAGGTCCTCCGATCAGCCTCAGTGACGGAGTCATCCATCCAATGCAAGTGGGGGAGGTTCCTCCACTGGCGATGGGTACTCGGGTAGCATATCAGAATGGGGAGTCGGGAGAAACACCTTTCGCCAGGGGCGGGACACCCCCGAACTAGCCGGCTCGACGGACCACCTCCGTCGGTGTCCGGAAGCGAGAACGCCACCAGCTTGCAGTCTTCACCGGGCCCCGTGGCGATCACCACGAACTGGCGTCCCTCCCGGGTCCGATAGGTCATGGGGTTCGCACACCCTCGGGCGCCTAACTCCCCGGACCAGAGCTCCTCGCTCGACCCACACCGTCGACACTCAGCCCTCGACTACCACTCTCCCGTGAGCTATGAAAGGAGGCACGAACCTGCGGCCTGAGGCGAAGGCGCTAGACCGTCCACTGAAGCGGGGCAACGCTAAAGGCTGCATGCAGTGTCTCCAGGGCTCGCGTGGCATGCGAAGGGTGATTCTGTGAGCAGAGCCACACAATCTGCGACAAGGCTACGTAGCTCTTGGGGTCTGCTGGGTATCCTGGTCGTAGCAACCGTGGTGCGCTGCTGGTCACTTACAGACGGTGGAATACGCCTCGACGAAGCGTACAGCCTGTTGCAGTCGGAAACCACACTAACCGAGATCCTCAGCAACAACCGCTACGATCCCATGCCGGTGCTCCATGTTCTGATTCTGCGCGCCTGGCGCGGAGTCTTTGGACTGGGCGAATTGCCAGCCAAATTACTCGGCGCATTGTTTGGGATTGGCGGGGTCGCTGGTGTTTTCTTGGCGACTCGAGTCCGCTTTGGTGAGGTCAGTGCATGGTTTGCAGGTGCCTTCTTGGCCCTGAATCCAATGCACCTAGAAATGTCCCGCGAAATCCGCGGGTACGCCCTTCTGATCATGGCGATTGCTTTCGCAGATTGGGGATTCGCGAAATGGTGTAGAACGGCGCGGATCCGAGACGCCGTTGTGTGGGGTGCTTGCCTCTGGCTCGCTGTGAATGCTCACCATTTTGCGTGGTACTTTTGGGCCGTCTACCTCGTGACGGGCTGGCTCGAGGGGCACTCTCGGAGAGTCGTGTTAGCAGTCGGGGCCAGCGTATTGATCGGCTCGCTCCCTTCGCTGTATTCGGTGGTGCTGTTTCTCATGATAGAACGTGCTGCTCTGGGGTGGATCCGAGAGCCCCGGCTCGTCGACTTGGCCAGAACCTACTCCTTAATCGCAGGCGGGTGGGTGACGGTTCCTCTTGTTTGGGGTCTTGTCTACTGCGGCGGGCGACTGCGAGCTGTCGAGAATCGAATATTTCGCAAGGCGGCTCCGCTCCCAGACGGCGTCTCCCTGAATGCCTCCGCCTTGATGCTTCTCCTGCCCCTACTGGTTCTGGGGATTTCCTGGGCTCTCGGCCCCCTCTATGTACAGCGATACTTCGGAATCTGCATGGTTCCCTTGGCGGTGCTTTTCGGGGCGGGCACTGCCAGACTGCGCCGCCCGCTGGTAACTGGGGTCGCGGGCGTACTTCTGGCAGCCCTGCTTGGTAGCCAATTAGGGTCCTTCTACGACGCAGAGCACAATGACTGGGAACGCGATGTCGAAATCCTGGCCGACGAAGTCAGAGACGGCTATCGACCTGGCGACGTCGTTCTCTACACAAGCAAATTCAGCTTTGCGCCGGCGATTGCCTTCCATCCAGAAGAATGGGAGGAGTACTTATACCCAATCGACAAGGCGGACGGAGCAAGCCTGATTCTTGACAATTGTCTGAAACGCAAGGTTCACCCACCCACCGACTGGAGCCGTTACCACCGTGTTTGGGCCGTGTTAGTCAACGATCAACAGCAAGAATGGCTGGAAGCACGCCCCTGGCTCGCTGCCAGGAATCCCCAATTACTTCAGACGCGACAAACCCCTTCGTTTCACCTCGTTCTCTACGCATTGCGTGGGGACTAGATGAACCGCCACGGCACACCAGAGGGCGGACGGTGTCGCTCCGTCCGCCCTCTTCCTGCCTGCTTCTTCCCGCGCCTGCGGACCCTCACTCAGCCCCGAGGGCTGACCTGCTCAGTGGCAGGGCACCACGCTACCCTCTGGGGATCCAGTACCCCGTGGTCTCGAACACCTGGGCCCGCTCGTGTATCGAGGCCATGCGCTCGGCGTTCAGCGGCTCGAAGGACGAGGCAGCCGACACGATCCCGTCCAGGGTGAAGAACGAGTCGATGCCGATCACCGCAGCCGAGATGGGGAGGGACCAGACGTAATGGAGATAATCCGTCCAGTTGGGCAGGTCCCAGCGGTCCCACACGCCCTCCGGGGGTCCGTACTCCTCGATCCGGTCGGGCGTCGTGGCGTTGGCCGGGAAGAAGAACCCGTTGCCGCAGGTCTTCATGGCGATCACCGCCACGCCCCTCTCATTCGCCGCGGGAATGGCCTCGGGCTCGAAGTCGGGAACCCGCACCGCGTTGATGGGCATCTGGATTGCGTGGGGCTCCAGCTTCTCTATCGCATAGACGGCCGTTGCCGGCAGGTGGGTGGAGAAGCCACGGAAGCGGACCACGCCTTCGTCGATCATCTGCCGGATGGCCTTTTCCGCCCCGTTGGCGGACGCCACCTCATCCACCACGGCTTCGTCGCGGAGGATGTGGTGGAGCACCAGATCCAGGCGATCGGTGTTCATGCGCTCCATGCTCCGTTCCATCTCGCGCATGGCCCCGTCGTAGTCCCGCTCGTCCACCTTGGTCTCCAGGAAGACCTTGTCCCGGTGGGTCTTCATGGCGAGGCCGATTCTCTTCTCCGAGATCCCGTCCGGGCCATAGTTCGCGCTGGTCTCCACGAACTCCAGGCCCCGGTCGATGGTCTGACGCACCAGCTCCGCGGCGTCCTCGTCACTGGGTATCGGCCGATAGAACCGGCTTCCCGCTCCCAGGCCCGCGATGGGGACCTGGATCCCGGTCTTGCCGAAGTCCCTCCAGGGAATGGCGGGGGCGGCACCGGAGGCCGAAGACCCCGTTGAGAGACCGCCGTGGGCAGACTCCGGAGAAGACAGCGCCCCCGCCGCCATGGCGGCAGAGGTGGTGGCCACGAAGGCCCGGCGAGAGATCGGGCTCGAGCTCTGGCTCTCCTGTTTCTTCTTCATCTTCTCCTCCGGCTTCTTCATGGTCTCCTCCGGCTTCTTCATGGTCTCCTCCGAATCCTGCTATCCTCTCGCCGGAAACTCCTCGGCGATCTTGGCCGCGGTCCAGAGCGAAAGCGCCTGAATCGTCAACGCTCCGTTGGAGCAGCCGGTCGAAACTTTCGCGGGTGCCCCCGCCACGAACAGGTTCTCATGATCGTGGGTGCGCCCGTATCTGTCCACCACGCTGGTGGCCGGATCGTCGCCCATACGACAGCCGCCTCCGGCGTGGTCCTTCCCGTCGTTGGGCCGTAACGAGGTGATTCGACCCCCTCCCGCCCGGACGAGCTCCTCCCAGACGCCGCGGATCTTCTCTTCCGTGTATCCGCGCAGGGCCTCCGACTCCTCGCTGTCCCGGAAGCTCAGCCGAGGCATGGGGTCCCCCCACCGGTTGCGAACCGTCGCGTCGAGACTCAGGGAGCTCTCCCGGTGCCCGAGGACGTCGTAGTAGCACCTCAGACGCACAGCCCCCGTTTCGGCCCGATTCCTCCAGTCCTCGAGAATCTCGTCTCCCAGGAGCAGTTCCCCGGAGTCCCCTCGCACGCGAGGCTCGTCTCCGCCCATGGATTCCCAGATGCGGAAGTCGTGACGCACGTAGCGGTCCAGAGGCCCGGGGCGCATGAACTTCTGGGATAGCAGGCTCACGCGGGTGCTGATACCCGGATAGAGCTTGAAGGGGACCTCCGCAGAGGCCGTCACCGAGCGGTGGCCGGTGAGGTACTTGCCCACCAGGCCCGAGCGGTTGGCCAGCCCGTCGGGGAAGCGGCTGTTCGCGGACAACAGGAGAAGATGGGGATCCCACACGAACCCTCCCGCCAGCACGAAGACCCGGGCGCGGAACTCAACGGGCTCGTCTGGGGCATCCCGGTCCACGGCCACCGCGTGATCGATCCGGTCGGAGCCCTCCTCCAGGGCCAACCTGCGAACCAGCGTCCGCGTGTGAAGCTCGATGGCATTCCTCTCCAGGAGGTCGCGGAACGTGAAATCCGGAGAATAGCGGGCCCCGATGGGGCACATGTTGCAGGCATCCAGCCGGCAGCAGACCGGTCTGCCCTTGTAGGGGATCGAGGTCTTCGCCTGAGGGTTGGTCCAGCAGGGAATGTCGGCCTTTGCCGCCCACTCTTTCAGGAGCTCCAGGTTGTAGGAGAGGGGAAGGGGAGGCAAGGGATAGGGCTTCGACCGCGGATCCAGCTCCGGCGGTCCCTGCTCTCCCGCGACGCCGATCCTCTCCTCGGCCTCCTGGTAGAAGGGCTCCAGGTCTTCGTACTGGATAGGCCAGTCGTCGCCCACCCCGTACAGAGTCCTCAGCCGGAAGTCCTCGGGCCCAAACCGTCGGGATGTCCCGCCGTAGTCCAGAGCCGCTCCACCCACGGCCATGTACCGGGTGAAGCTGTGTTCGGTGTCCCCCACTGCCACCTGGTCCTCGATGTAGGTGTTCGGCCAGGGGTTCTCGCCATAGGCCTGACTCCGGCGCCACAGCTCCGGCCGCTGGTCGTAGTTGAACGTCTCGTTTCCAGCCTCCACCACCACGATCCGTCCCACCCCCTCGTCGGCCAGCCTGTCCGCCACCATGGCCCCCGCGATCCCGGCGCCAATCACACACACGTCACTCTCGACGACTCTTCTCATTTCATCATCTCCCGGGCTGCAGAGGGGCGGGCTTTTCGCCAGCCGCAGACAGCTCCCGGCAGCTCTCGCTATCGATGGCGGCCCGGTAACAGAGGTTCGTCGCCTCCGGACTTCGGTAGAAGAAGGCCAGGAGCCCCATGGCTACGTGTCGGGCCTGCGCGGGAGACTGAAGGGCGAGGCGGTCGTCCGCGATCCGCTCTCGTAGCAGGGCAATCCTACCCTCCTCGGGCAGCTCTCGGAACGTGGCGCCGTGGCGCCGGGTGGCCAGGTCGTCCAGCTCCCCCAGCTGCTCCACCCAGCGGGGCGTGGGATCGGGCGGGCCGCGACGGATCTCGGCCGTGCCAAAGCCATGGGGCAACTCGGCCTCCGGGCGGAATCCCTCCAGCCATTCCTCGAATCCGCCGACCACCCGTTCCTTCCCCTCAGCCCCCAGCTCCGACGGGAGGATGACGTGTCCGATGGCACTCAGCTGGTCCCGGTCGAGCTGTCCCACGAGACGGGCCCAGACCCAGCGGGGAAGGGCAAGGACGGACAGGACCGCCGCCAGGACGCGCAGGAATGCGCGACGTGTGGTCCGGAGCATAGGCACCTCCGATGCCGCGGGCGAGAAAGGCCGGATACGCTCGGTTCAGGCTCCTCGCCGGTGGTTTCGGCCGAGGCATGTCCTCGACCCGCCTTTCCACCAAAAGGCGGGCAGGTGGACACAAGCCGGCCGATTGTCTGGCAAGGTACGTGAGAGGAGGCTTTACTGCCAGGAATCTCATTCCTCAGGCCACCCGTCATGCAAGGGGCTGTCGGGACCTTGTGGCACTCCTGCACCGGGCGAGCGTACATTGGTAATGGAGAATCCGGAGTCACCCGCCGCTCAGTGGTCATGCAACCGCATCGTCGCCGCATTCGCGCCTGAGAGACTCCGCGCCTCCAGCAACGCTTGCGCAGGAATGGGTCATGAAGTGCAGCACCTCGATGGTTCTACCGGTCTTGCTCCTTCTTTTTCCTGGCATGGGCCTGGGCCAGCATCCAGACAGCGTCCGGGTCCAGGGAACGGTCCTCGATGACGAGACGGGTCAGCCCGTTCCCGGAGCTCTCGTCTATCTGGACCGAGGTCAGCGCGTCCGGGCCGACCTCGGCGGCCGTTTCGACTTCGCCTCCCTGCCTCCGGATCGGTACGGGATCGCCGCCGTGGGTCCTGGCTGCTCCACCGCGGTGGGCGTCATCGAGCCACGTGCCGGAGAGACGCTCACGGTCAATCTGAGGATCGTCGCCCTCTCCGGAGCCTCCACGGAAGTGCCGAGGAGGGGATGGGAGCCCGCTCCCGAGATGGCGGGAGCTCGCCTGGAGGTCATCACGGCTCGAGATATTCAGGAGTCCAACGCCACCACCCTCATGGGTCTTCTGCGATCCAGGGCTCCCGGCATGGTGGGCGGTCCGTCCGGCAGGTCGGGCGATGTGAGCCGGCTCACCGGCCGCGGCAACAACACCGCCACCGGCTCACGTCAGCCCATCGTGATCGTGGACGGAGCCCGAATCCGGAACATGGCTGAGGAATTCCTGAGTCAGATGGGGCTCAACCAGATCGCCCGCATCGAAATCTACCGGGGAGCAGCAGGCGCCTGGATCCACGGAGCCGAGAGCGCAAACGGCGTGATCCGTATCTTCACCCGCTCATCGGGGATGGGCGTGGACCTGCATCTCGATCCGGAAGAGTGCGGGAGTCCGTTTCGGGGTGCAGGCTGACATCGCCCATCGATGCTTCCCAGTCGTCGTGACCGAGGGCCGTCAGGCAACTCCGTGGACTCGCCCGCCGTCACGCCACCACGATCCTGCCTCCTTTCGACGGTTGAACACTCGACCCACTGCCGGCGAACCGGCCGGCGCACGGCCGTTACAGACCGGAGTACCCACGAGATGAATGGAATCCGTCCAGAACCGACAACGCTCAGATCTCCACTCAAGAGCCTGGAGAGTGTTCCTTTCGGGCGGCTCGCTCCGCCACCGATCCGTCGCTTCGTGGCGTCCCTGCTGTTCCTGCCGCTAATCCTGACCTCCGCCCAGGACGTGGCTGCTCAGGCCGTGGCCGCGTCCGGCCCGGTGGATCCCGCGTTCCTCGAGGGGCTACGGTTCCGCCTGCTGGGGCCCCACCGCGGGGGCCGGGTCACGGCCGTCGCAGGGGTCCCAGGCGAGCCCGCCACGTTCTACATGGGCTCCACCGGCGGCGGCGTTTGGAGAACGGCCGATGGGGGAGAGACCTGGAAGAACCTCTCGGACGGTTACTTCGAGGTGGGCTCCATCGGCGCGGTCAGCGTCGCTCCGTCGGATCCTGACGTGATCTGGGTGGGCACCGGGTCCGCCTGTATCCGGGGAAACGTGTCCACAGGAAGAGGCGTGTACCGCTCCACCGACGGCGGCGCCTCCTGGCAGTTCGTGGGGCTCTCAGAGGCCGGCCAGATCGGACGGATCCAGGTCCATCCAACCGACCCGGACGTCGCTTTCGTCGCGGCGCTGGGCCACACCTTCGGACCCAACCCGCAGCGAGGGGTCTTCCGGACCGTGGACGGAGGGCAGAGCTGGGAGCACGTTCTTCGCATGAGTGATCGAACCGGCGCGGTGGATCTCGCCTTGGACCCGTCGAATCCCCGCGTGCTCTACGCCGCCATGTGGACGGCGGAGCGCAAGCCGTGGACGCTTGTGTCGGGCGGCCCTGAGAGCGGCCTCTTCAAGAGCGTCGACGGTGGTGACCACTGGGAGAGGCTCTCGGATGGACTCCCCGAGGGCATCCTGGGGCGGATCGGCGTGGACGTTTCACCGGCCAACCCCCGCCGGGTCTGGGCCGTGGTGGAAGCGGAGGAGGGTGGGCTGTACCGATCCGACGACGGAGGCCGGACCTTCCGGTGGGTGAGCCCGGAGCGCAAGCTCTTCGAGCGGGCCTGGTACTACGGCCACGTCATCGCCGACCCCCTGGACGAAAACACCGTGTACGTGCTTACGACCCGGATGTATCGATCCAGCGACGGAGGCCAGACCTTCGACGTGGTGGACACGCCTCATGCCGACAATCACGACCTGTGGATGGATCCGTCCGACCCCCTCCGCATGATCGTCGGCAACGACGGCGGAGCCGCCATTTCGTACAACGGGGGCACGACCTGGAGCACCCAGGAGAATCAGCCCACCGCCGAGTTCTACCGGGTGACGGTGGACGAGGCCTTCCCCTACCGCGTGTACGGGGCACAACAGGACAACAGCACCCTCTCGCTTCCCAGCATCTACCTCGGCGGCTCCAGCGAGGTGCAGCACTGGGAGCCGGTGGGAGGGGGGGAAAGTGGCCACATCGCCGTGAACCCTGCGGATCCGAGCGTAGTCTACGCCGGGAGCTACGGCGGAACCATCACACGATACGATCGCAGTACAGGACAGGTTCGCAACGTGGCCGCCTATCCCTGGCTGGCCATTGGACAGGCCCCGAAGGACATGAAGTACCGCTTCCAGTGGAACGCCCCCATCCGTTTCTCCCCGCATGACCCTTCGGTCATATATCACGCCGCCAACCAGGTGCTCCGCTCTCGGGACGAGGGGCAGTCCTGGGAAGCGATCAGCCCGGACCTGACCCGCAACGACGCTGCCAGGCAGGACTACGCAGGAGGCCCCATCACCCGGGACAACACCGGCGTGGAGACCTACGGCACCGTCTTCGCTTTCGAGGAGTCTCCCCATCAGCCAGGACTTCTGTGGGCCGGAAGCGACGACGGGCGTGTGCATGTCTCCCGGGACGGCGGGGGATCGTGGGAAGACGTCACCCCATCCGTCATGCCGGAGTGGGCGACGGTGAACATGATCGAGCTGTCGGCCCACGATCCCCACCGGGTCCTTCTCGCGGTCCACCGCTACCGACTGGACGACTTCAGGCCCTACGTGTTGCGAACCGACGACGGGGGTGGCAGCTGGGCCCTCCTGACGGATGGGAGCAACGGTATCCCAGCCGATCACTTCGTCCGGGTGGTCCGGGAGGACCCGGACCGGAAGGGGCTCCTGTACGCCGGCACCGAGTTCGGCTTGTTCGTCTCATTGGACGACGGGAGGAGCTGGCAGCCCCTTCGCAACAACCTTCCGGTGACGCCGGTGACTGATCTGGCGGTTCACCAGGGTGACCTGGTGGTGGCCACTCAGGGACGGGGCTTCTGGATCCTGGACGACCTGACCCCGATTCGGCGCCTCGAAACGGACGGGAATCCGGGGGAGGTCGTGCTGTTCCCGCCTCGGCCAGCCGTGCGCCTGCGTACCTCCGCCTCGTTCACAGGCAGGGCCCGGGGCGGTGAGAATCCTCCCGGCGGAGCCCTCGTCTACTACGCTCTCGGGTCTGAGCCGGAGGAGCCGGTGTCGCTGGAGATCCTGGACTCCTGGGGCGTCACCATCAGGAGATTTTCTTCGCAGCCTGACGACGGATCCGAGCCCACGCTGAAGCCAGGCCGGGGCCTCAACCGCTTCGTCTGGGACCTCCGCTACCCCGCAGCGGACATTCTCCCCGGGGTCATCCTCCGCGGCGGAACGCCTCGGGGTCCCCTGGCCGTCCCGGGAGAGTATCAGGTTCGGCTTGCCGTGGGTGAGTGGATCCAGACCCAGCCTTTCGAGGTCCAGGTGGACCCCCGCCTGAAGGTCACCCGGGAGCAGCTGGAGGAGCAGTTCGACTTCCTCACGCAGGTCCACGAGCGGATCAGCGAAACGTACCGACTCATTCGATCCGTCCGGGACCTGAGGGCGCAGGTCCAGGACCGGGTCCAGCGGGCCGCGCCCGGAGACCCGGAGGACCGCGTCGACAAGGCGGCGGAGCCCCTCCTCCAGGAGCTGGAGCGCATGGAGGAGGTATTGATCCAGACGAGGCTTCGGAGCGAAAAGGACCCCATCAACTTCCCTCCCCGCCTGGACAACCTCCTGGCCTACCTGGCAAACGTGGCGGCTGGGGCCGATGCACCGCCGACCCGCGGAGCCCAGGCGGTATTCCAGGACCTGGTGGAGATCCTGAGCAGGGAGCAGGGCCGCTTCGATCGGTTGCTCTCGGAAGGCATCGCCCCCTTCAACGAGGCGGCCGGGCGGGCAGGGGTTCCCGGCGTGCGGTATTGACAGGATCGGGTCCCCAGGGCCGGGAAGCCCAGTTGGCGAACACGGCGCACCGGCTGTCTTCCCGTGGCGTCTGCCGGGTTCAGGAGGAGACCGCCCACCCTTCGAAGTGCTTGACACCCGAGAAAGTCCGGCCTTAATCTGCGTGATAGCCGAGCCTTCTCGGGCCGTGTGCCGCATCGTTCCCTTGACCTCCGGACGCGGTTCGGGCCGACTCGCCGACCGCGCTCGATCACCCCGCCATTACCGAGTCACGCGTCGGCGCAGCGGTTCCTCGCGAGCGCGGTGCCTGGAGGCCTGGTTGGGGTGTAGGCATCCCCCACTCGTACTCGAACGAGGTGGATCGGGCCCATGGGGCTTCTGCAACCTGAAGGTCATGGGCTTTTTTGTCGGTTTCGCCGGGCCGCACGGATTTCTTGCGGCCGCTCTTTCCGGTGAGACCGTGCTGGGTTCCTGAAAAGGAAGGAGCCGTGTATGAGTACCTCACCGTTTGACTTCTCACGGAAGGCACGCCCGTTGGCCGCATTCGGCTGGCGGGCCGCCATCACCCTCGGCCTGGTCCTGGCCTTACTGGTGCTGACCACCGTGAATCCCGCCTCCGCGCAGGAGCGGGGAACCGTCACTGGCACCGTGGTGGCCGCCGGATCCCTGGCCCCGCTGGCATCGACGCAGGTCTACCTGGAGGGCACGGGAATCGGGGGACTGAGCAACCCCAGCGGCCGGTTCCTCCTCCTCAACGTGCCCACGGGCACCTACACCGTGGTGGTGGAGCGAATCGGCTACGCCACCGGAAGGCAGGAGATCACGGTCCGAGCGGGCGAGAGCACCTCGGTCTCCTTCGAGTTGGATGAGGTGGCCCTGGGCCTCGACGAGATCGTCGTAACCGGTACGGCCGGTGCCGCCCGCCGCCGGGAGGTCGGCAACTCCATCGCGCAATTGAACACCTCGGAGATCTCCGAGCCCATCATGAGCACCGACGCGCTGCTCCAGGGTCGGGCTGCAGGCATACAGGTGACGGAGCAATCCGGCTCGCCGGGCGGCGGCGCCAAGATCCGACTGCGGGGCAACGTGAGCGCCGCCATGAGCAACCAGCCCCTCATCTACGTGGATGGGGTGAGGGCCCGCAGCGAGGGCTTGCCGAAGAACGTCGGGGCCCTGGGTTACGGGGGTCGAGGCGCCAACATGGTGTACGGCCCTCTGAACGACATCAACCCCGATGACATCGAGCGCATCGAGGTCATCAAGGGAGCCGCGGCGACGACGCTGTACGGGACGGAGGCAGCCGCGGGAGTCATCCAGATCTTCACGAAAAGGGGACAGACCGGGGAGGCCCGCTGGACGGGCCAGATCGACCAGGGATTCGCCAAGCTCCACGCGTTCGGCCCCACCGAGGGCTTCCGCGGAGAGGCCCTCAGGGTTCCCCCGAACGAGGATCAGGCCCCGCCCATCGGCGAGCCCGACGATCCAGCGTTCATGTTCATCGACCCGTACCTGCGGACCGCCTATCGCCAGAAGTACTCCCTTTCGGTGTCCGGAGGCATCGAGGATCTTTCGTACTTCCTCTCCGGGACATGGAACGATGCGGAGGGCGTTCTTCCCCTCGACGAAGAGGAGAAGCTGTCCGTGCGGGGCAACTTTTCGGCCACGCCTCTGGACGGCCTGACCCTGGACTGGAACACGTCCTATGCCCGTACGGCGGTTGACCAGACGACGGGCGGACCCAGCGCCCAGGGGATCATCCTCAACACGTTCCGTCGCAACCGGAACTACCTGGGAACCACCGACGTCGAGACGGTGAGCAGGTTGTTCGAATACAAGAACTGGGAGAACGTCGATCACTTCATTTCGGGTCTCACCGCCACGTACGCTCCCAGCGGAGCCTTCTCGAACCGCTTCACGGTGGGCTACGACCGGGTGGAGCAGTCGGCGGGCTCCCTTCGGCCCTTCGGATTCATCCAGGCGCCCCTGGGCATCGCCCACGCCAACGAGTTCGTAAACACCACTCTGACTCTGGACTACGTGGGCACCTGGACCCGGGACTTCGCTCAGGACCTGAGGTCGAGCCTCTCCTTCGGTGGCCAGTCCATCAGCACGGAGGAGCACTCGGTTGAGGCGTACGGAGAGGACTTCCCCAGCCCGGGTGACGCTACCGTGAGCAACGCCGCCCAGACCTTCGGGTTCGAAGACAAGATCCGGGTCGTCAACGCCGGCTTCTTCGTCCAGGAGCTTCTGGGGTTCAAGGACCGCTACTTCCTCACAGTGGGGCTGCGGGTGGACGGAAACAGCTCCTTCGGTGAGGACCTCGGGCTGGAGGCCTATCCCAAGGCCAGTCTCTCCTACGTGCTATCTGACGAGGACTTCTGGAACGACTCCTGGGGTGAGATCAAGCTGCGGACGGCCTGGGGGCAGTCCGGCCGCGCCCCCGGAGCCTTCGATGCGGTCCGGACCTGGAACCCCATCGGCTGGGGTGGTCAGCCGGCCTTCCGGCCCCAGAACCTGGGCAACCCGGAGCTGGGACCCGAGCGCACCACGGAGCTCGAGGTGGGCTTCGACGCCGCGTTCCTGGACACCCGGCTGAGCGTGGACTTCACCTACTACCACCAGAAGACGACGGACGCCCTCTTCGAGGTGAACCAGATTCCGTCTCAGGGATTCCTGGGCAACCAGCTGGAGAACATCGGTGAGCTCAAGAACACCGGCATCGAGCTCTCCGTGTTCGCCCACATCCTGGACCGGGCGAACTGGGGGCTGGAGCTGGGAACCACCCTGACCACGAACAACGCCGAGGTGCTGGACCTGGGTGGAGCCACCGAGTTCTCCATCGGCGGCAACGGCTTCATCGTCGAGGGAGAGGCCGTCCCGGTGATCCGGGGCAGGTGCGTCACGAACCCTGACGCGTTCGCGGACCCCATCATCGAGGAGGACTGCATCTACGGACCCAACCTCCCCACCGAGATCATCACGGGGAGCGCGTCCCTCCGCATGCCGTACGGGCTGAGGCTGGATACCCGGGGCGAGTACCAGGCAGGGCACTACGCCTACAACGTGAACGACGGAGAGGCCTTCAGTCGGGGCATCCGCTGGCCGAACTGCTTCAACGTGCTGCCGGACATCGACGCCGGTAACCTGAGCAACGTGAACGCCCTCGAGCGCGCCCGCTGCATCTCCACTTTCGCCGACCGGAACTTCGCCATCTATCCGCAGGACTTCTTCAAGCTCCGGGAGGTGAGCCTCTCGGCTCCCATCCCCTATGAGTTCCCGGGTGGAGGGAGTGCCACGGTGGTGCTCTCGGCGCGGAATACCCTCCGGTGGAAGAAGGCCAAATACAACTT